>NZ_JAAOTI010000007.1:0-317958 GCF_011297315.1 Catellatospora chokoriensis | reverse complement strand
GCCGCCGCGGTGGTCTGCGGCGACTACGCCGACCTGGACTGGGCGGCCCAGCGCATCGCCCTGTTCAGCAACTACCAGGCCGGGCAGAGCTGCATCGCGGTGCAGCGGGTGATCGTGCACCGCGACCGGGCCGAAGCCTTCGTGCCCAAGCTCGTCGAAGCGGTGCGGGGCCTCAAGTCCGGCGACCCGGCCGCGGCCGACACCCAGGTCGGTCCGATGATCAGCGAGGCGGCCGCGGAGCGCGTGCGGAGCTGGGTGGACGAGGCCGTCGCGGCGGGCGCGAAGGTGCTGGTCGGGGGCACCCGCGACGGCGCGAGCTACGCCCCGACCGTGCTGGCCGAGGTGCCCGCCGACGCCAAGGTGGCCTGCGACGAGGTGTTCGGGCCGGTGCTCGTCGTCTCCACGGTGGACTCCGACGCCGCCGCGTTCGCCGCGGTCAACGACTCGGCGTTCGGTCTGCAGGCGGGCGTGTTCACGAGCAACCTGCAGACCGCGTTCACCGCGCACGCGACGTTGCAGGTCGGTGGCGTGATCGTCGGCGACGTGCCGTCGTTCCGCGCCGACCAGATGCCGTACGGCGGCGTGAAGGGCTCCGGCACCGGCCGCGAGGGCCTGCGCAGCGCCATGGACGACTACACCGACCCGCGGGTCCTGGTCCTGACAGGTATTCAACTCTGACCGCATCCTGCGGCCCCGATGCCGCGCAGTGACCCACCCGCGTCGCCAGCCGGCGGGTGACCACACTCCGATGCGCGATCGGGCAGCCGCCAACGCGCCCCTGACCGAAGACGGCGTTCACTGCGCACGGTGGTCATCGACAACTCCACATGTCCAGGAGCCCGCGCAAGTCGTTCGTCAGTCCGCTAGAACGCCGAGGTCGCCGGCGGCCCGTATCACGTCGCCGAGCAGCCCGAGCCATTCATCCACGTCGGTGGCATCGAGGCCGATGCCGACCCCGAGTCCCTGACCACCCGCGAAATACACCTGGCTCGCACCGGCTTTGCGGGCGGCCACGAGATCTTCGGCGACCTCCTTCGGCGACCCGCCCAGGAACGGCCGGTTCGACCCCATGGGCGTGCGGGTGATCTGTACCGGGAACGGCTGCTGGTTGATCACGGTGAGGTCCTTCGGGTCGCGACCTGCCTCACGAGCAGCGGCATGGAAGGCGGATACGACGTCGCCCAATTCCTGCGCCGATGAGGCGATGGGGAGCAGCCCGTCGGCGATCCGGCCGGCGCGTTTGACGGCGGCCGGCGTCATCGCGGCCATGAGCACGGGAATGTTGGCCTGTACTGGTTTCGGGTTCACCTCCGACGGCGCGATCTGGTAGAACTCACCGTCGAACCGGACCGGGTCGGGGGCCCACGCCGCGCGCATCGCCGCGATGACCTCCTCGAGGCGGTCGCCCCGGCGGCTTCGCGACACGTTCGCCGTGTCGAACTCGTGGTGCTGCCAGCCCGCACCGACGCCCGCGAGCACCCGCCCGCCGCTGAGCCGGTCCAGGGTGGCGAATCGGCGAGCAAGCGTCACGGGCACGTGCAACGGCGCGATGATGATTCCGGTGCCCAGTTTGATTCGCTCGGTGACGGCCGCGACGTAGCTCAGGGTCTCCAGTGGCTCGTACACCGAGCGGTAGACCTCGGGCACCTGCTGTGGCTCACCACCCGACCACAGCGTGACGTCGTCGATCGGACGGAGCAGACGTTCATAGGTCCACAGGGCGGCATAGCCCAGCCGCTCGGCTTCCTTGGCGACCTTGACGATCGTCTCGGGCGAGGTCTGCGGGCCGGACGTGGGCAATGCGAGACCAAGTTCCATGTCGTTCTCCCCGAAGATGCGGCTGAAATCGGTGCGGCAGACAACACGGACGCCGATGTCCGCCCACCGACCGTTTTCGGTGCTTCTGCCCTGACTTGAAGGGAACAGTTGGTTCGACAGGCCCATTCCCACGATGTGGCACAAGCCGCACGGCAAGGCGAGGCCAATGGGATACCGAGACATGAGCTGGGCGGAAAGACCTCGCTGCGCAAGGCGACGAATTCATCCCGTCAATGCCGGGCATGGAGACCAGGCGGCCGTGATCGGCGACACCGGCTCGCCGCTGGGTCGTCACGGTATCCGGCCGTTATGCTCTCGGCGGCGCTGGTTCACCCACAGGTCCTGGTCCGGTGGGTGTCGTAAGAGGGAACCCGGTGAGAGTCCGGGACTGCCCCGCAGCGGTGAGCGGGAACGACCGCCGTCAACAAGCACTGGGCCGCAGGGCCTGGGAAGCGACGGCCAGTAGGTGATCGGACGGTGTCCGGTCCTGCCCGCGAGTCCGAAGACCTGCCCGTGCCGCGCACACGCCGTGTGCGCCGCCGCCGGCCTCGCGGGTGGGCCTGGGCAGGGAGAGGTGTGTCGTGCTGCCCTGCGCCGGGACGCTGCGCGTGGTGCGGCGGTGTGGTTCTCGAGGGAGGGACACACCGGTGACCGCCACCGCACTGCGCCCGGCACTGGCCGGGCGACCCCCGGCAGCTTCCGAGCTGACCTTGTCGCAGATCATGGATCAGCACCACACCAATCTGATGGGCACCGTGCACGGCGGGCGCATCCTCAACCTCATCGACTCCGTGGCCGGGGTCGTCGCGGCCCGCCATTCCGACGGGCCGGCCGTCACCGCCGCGATCGACGAGACCGCGTTCCTGCAGGCCGTCCGCGTCGGCGACGTCGTCCATGTACGAGCCCGCATCACCTGGGCCGGGCGCTCGTCCATGGAGGTCGCGGTCACCGTCACCGCCGACCGGTGGGACCGGTCCGTGCCCGCCACCACCGTGGCCACCGCGCACCTGGTCATGGTCGCCGTCGACGACCTCGGCCAACCGCGGCCGATCCCACCGCTGCTGCCGCAGACCGACGACGACCGCCGCCAGTACGAGCAGGCCGAGATCCGACGCCGGCACCGCCTCGCGCTACGCCGGGCACTCACCACACACGGCGGGACGGCATGATGAGCCTCCTGCCGGTCGAGGTGCTGGTCGGCTACCTGGCCGCGATCACCCTGCTCATGCTCACCCCGGGCCCGGACATGATGTTCGTGCTCGCCAACGGCGCCCGCTACGGCACACGCGCCGGGATGCTCGCCGCCGCAGGTGTCGCAGCTGGAGAAGCGGTGCACATCAGCGCCGTCGTGGCCGGCCTGGCCGGGTTGGTCGCCGGATCGCCGCCGGTGTTCGAGGCGATCCGGTACGCCGGTGCCGCTTACCTGGTCGTGCTGGGCGTGCAGGCACTGCGCCGCCCCGCGACCGCCCCCACCGGCGTCGCGGCGGAGGGGTTCAGCGGCCGGGCGGCATTCGGGCGCGGCATGGTCACCAATCTGCTCAACCCGAAGATGATCCTGTTCAGCCTGGCGTTCCTGCCCCAGTTCGCCGATCCGTCGCGTGGACACGTCACTGCCCAGCTCATCACCCTGGGCGTGCTGTTCATCGCCGTGCAACTGGCCGTCGACGTCAGCCTCGGCGCCGCAGCCGGGCGGCTGGCACACCGGCTGCACGCGTGGCAGCGGCAGATTCAGCGCGGATGCGCGGCGGCGTTCATCGGGCTGGGCATCAAACTGGCGTTCTTCTAGACCGTGCAGAAGGTGCTGCGGTCGGGATCGGCTCGCCGCAGCACCGGGTCACAAGCGTCACCACCTCGCACATCTGCGCCTGCGTCTCGCCGTCTACGCTGCCGGGAGGTGACCACCAACTGATCTTCATTCGCATCACCGACAGCGTGATCACATCGCCGCCGTGTTCACAGCTGGGGGCTGTGTTCGAGTCGGCGTTCGAGGCATGGCTGCGTGCCCGCGATCTGCGTGCCTTCTGTGCCGAGCTGAGCTCGCTACCTGCCGAACAGCGCGATCTGTCGGCGTGGGTGGAGTGAGGCCTGGCCACAGCCGATGACATCGAGCCGACGGTGAGCGCGGCCACTCTGGCGAAGACCTCCTTCGACGTGCGGCCCGAGCACTTTGCACCGAGGCCATGCCAAACGCAGGCGCGGGAAGGTTTCTACGCCGAATAAGGCGAGTGCGGCGACGGAAGCCAGGAGTCGCCTGCACCGGGAATGTGGGGGCCTATCTCGGTATCGGCCGGGCCGTGCCGATGCCTGGACCCGGCGTACTCACGCGCAGAATTCTCAACTGCGCGGCGGGTCGACGACCTCGGCGATGAGGTTGGCGACACCGTCGAGGTGTTCGGGTGTGGTCAGGTGGCCCATTTTCGGGAGGACTCGCAGGTCGAGGTTCATGCTGCGCCGCACTGCTGGTGCCAGCCGTCGTGGCGGAAGGAAGCGGTCGTGCTCGCCTACGCCGACAACGCAGGGCCGCTGCGCGCGGTCGGTCAGCAGTTGTGCGGGCAGGGGTGGCGGGGCCAGCGTAGTGCGGCAATTGGCAGCCACGAGCGTCATCCACTCCACCTCAGTCTCGGGCGGGTTCTGGCCGGATGCGACGAACAGCCTGAGCATGCTGCGGGTGCGGTCGACGGTGGGTCGGAGCAGCCACGCCGCCGACGCTGACGCCAGTTTCGGGTCGATCGTGAGCCGGATGTATCCCGCGGGCGAGATCAGAGCGCGGGCTGCGATGCGGGGAGAGGAGGCCGCGAGGGCGACTGCCGCGCCCAGCGAATTGCCGACCAGCACGACATCGTCCATTTGCGTGAGCGCCAGGATCTCCTCCAGGACGCGGCCGTACCAGGCCAGCCGGGCGCGCCGGGGCCGGTACTGGTCGCTCAGTCCTGGCTGGCCCGGCAGGTCCACGATGGTGGTCGGCCAGCGGGCCGACAGTGCACGCAGCCACGGCAGGGCTGCTGCCGCGTTGGATCCTGTCCCCGGGACCATCAGGATTCGCGGTCGTCCGGTGCCGGCCGAGGTGAGCTGTATCCAGCCGGCACCGGTGTCGAGTGCCATGGTGGAGATCGGGAAATCCGCGCCCGCCAGAGCTTGCGAGCACCACTGCTGCACTGCCCGTCGACCGCGCTCGCTCTTGTATACGGCCTGCATCGTGCCAGTGTGTGGGGTGGTTCGTGGTTCGTCCAGCGTGCCGATGGCGGCCGTCCGTCCATGGCTGGTCATTGCGTTGCGTCGTCGCGGCCGCCGCGGCTCAGGGCCGCTACCGCTACCGGTGCCACACCGCGACGTGTCGTGGCCCCTAGCGCGCGCCTACTGGGCTGGCCCGAAGGCGAGCCCGTGCCGTAGTGCCGCCGCCCGGCGCCAGTAGGCACGCTGGCTGACAGTGACGTTTGGCCCCGGCAGGGCACTTGATGGTGGCCCAGAGAGAGCATTTGCGGCGCGTTGTGACGGCCGGAGCCGACCAAACCAGTCGTTGACCGCGTGTCGGCTGGAAGGGGGAAGCACGTTGGCCATACCGACTCGGAGGGAGAGTGTCCGTTCTCGGAATTCCTGATCCGACCGTCGGCGAGGTCTCCGGTGGGCGTCCCCGGTCGGCCGGGAACATGCCGCCCATGTCGGGCAAGATAGGGCGATGATCGACTACTGGGACCCGCTGCCCACAGCCCGGCGGTTGGTGGAGAGCTTCAATGAGCCCGCCGAGGAGCTGTTCACCGGACGCTGGGAACAGCGGAACTGGCGCAACGTCCCAGGACCTTTCTACGCCGGTGAAACCGACAGCCTGGCCATCGGGCGGTTGGACGCAGCAAACCACATCTGCTACGACGACGATCTGGGTGGCGGGTTCGGATCCGAGTTCATCTACCGCCAGCCGGCAAACGAGCGCGAAACCGAGGCCGTGATCCACGGCTGCCGGTTAGAGCTCTACCGGGGCTACAACTGGGACGGCAACGACCACTGGACCACGGAGACCGTACGCGGGTGGTGGCGGGACCGAAGCCGGGTGCGGCAATGGGCTGTCGCCATCGCCGCCGACTGGGGAGCCGACACCCACCCGCATTGGGGCTACAACGCCGACCCCAGATATCTGGGCCACTATCACGACGCCGCCCAAGGCCACCGGGACTTCGTCGCCTACCTCGACGACGGCCTGGAGGCATACCTACGCGGCTACCTTTTCTGGCTCGAACAGCAGCGCCAGCCCCGGCCCGGCGAGGCTCTCCCCCACCTTTAGGGCCTCCATCCTGGCAACATCACCTCGGGTCGAAGGAGCGTCGCTCCTTCACACCTATTGAGCCAGCGGCCCAGAACGCACCCCGAAACGCGGCCCGCTAACGTCGTTGAGCAGGGAAAACAGCACCATAGATGAAGTCTGGAGTCTCCGGGGCTACATGAACCCCTGAGTACATGATCACGATGCTCGGTGAGCTGCCAATGTCACGATCACCACGGTCGGGTGGTGACGGCAATGGTGCGGTTGCGCCTCCCGGATGAGCTGGCCGCTCCGCCCAGGCACAGCATCGCGGTCAAGGCGGCCCCACTGAGCCGGCACCGGCTGGCGCGCCTGCGCCCAGTGCGGCAGCGGATCGAAGTCAGACGTTCTTTGGCATTGGCAGGTTATTGACAACAAGGTTTCCAGTCACCCACGATGTGAGAGCGCTCTCACATCCGTGGAGGGACTCGACCAGGCACTTCCGCCGATCGCACCACCTCCGCCCCTGCTCGAGAAGGGCACATTCGCTGTGGAGATTCAACAAGAACGCGCACCCCGCATGCCCCGTGGCCGCGCTGTGAACCGAGCACTGTCACGCGGCCGGCGCCTCCTGATCCTCCTCGCCGCGGCCGTCACCGCACTCGTCGGCAGCACGGTCGTCCAGCAGCAGCCCGCACACGCCGCGTGGAACCTCGTGTGGGCCGACGAGTTCAACGGGTCCGGCGCGCCCAGCAGCGCCAACTGGAACTACAACGTCGGCAACGGCCTCAACCCCGGCCTCAATGCTTTCGACGGCTGGGGCAACGGCGAGTGGGAGTGGTACCGCCCCGAGAACTGCACGCAGTCCGGCGGCAACCTCGTGATGCGCGCCAACTGGCTCACGACGCCCATCACGGTCAACGGCCGCAACTTCTACCAGACGTCGTGCCGCATGACGACGGACACGAAGAGGTCCTTCCAATACGGCCGCATCGAGGCGCGCATGGCGCTCCCCACCGCCACCGGCTCGTGGCCGGCTTTCTGGATGCTCGGTGACTCGTGCGACGAGACGTCCACGAGCGCCTACAACCCGGCGCAGACCTACTACGACCGCCTGCCCACCAACTGGGCCAGTTGCGGCGAGGTCGACATCATGGAACACGCGAACGCGAACGCGACCGTGACGAACAACATCTTCTGGGATGTGCGGACCGGCGTGTTCCCGTGGACAGCGGGTCAGAACGCCAACTACGTCGCGAACCCCGCCGTCAACAACGCCGCGGCCTTCCACGTCTATGCGATCGAGTGGACGCCCGCGCAGATCCGCTGGTACATCGACGGCACGCAGACGCACGTGATCGACACGACACCGGCGACCTTGGAGGAGTTCCGCAAGCCGTTCCACCTCATCTTCAACCTGGCGCTGGGCGGCACCTACCCCGGACAGAACCCCGTGCAGGGCCAGTTCCCGCTCACCGCATTGATCGACTACGTGCGCTACTACCAGGACGGCGGGGGCACGGGCGGATCCGCGACGCAGATCAACGGGCCGGGCGGCAAGTGCGTGGACGTGGCCGGAAACGACACGGGCGGCAATGGCGCGGCCGTGCAGCTGTGGACGTGCCAGGGGTCTGCTGTTTCGCAGGACCAGCAGTGGAGCCGGGACGGCCAGACCCTGCGGACGCTGGGCCGGTGCCTCGACGTCAACGGCGCGGGCACGGCCAACGGCACGAAGGTGCAGCTCTGGGACTGCAACGGCAGCGGCGCACAGAACTGGGTCCAGGAAGGTAACCGGTTGCGCAACCCGAACTCCAACAAGTGCCTGGACTCCCCGTCAGGCTCGACGGCGGACGGCGCGCGACTGCAGATCTGGGATTGCAACGGATCGGCCGCACAGTACTTCGTGAAGGCAGCGTGACGGCCGGCCCAGGGGCACGCTGACGGTCAGGGCGCGGGAGCGGACAGGCTCCCGCGCCCTTTCCGCGTTCAGGGATACGACCCGCGCCGGGGCCTGAGCCGGCAGTTCCGCCTCGCGTACGGGGAGTTGCCGTACGCGTAACTCATGACGCGCCGGATCGAGCGCGCTACGGCGTTGTCGCGCGGCACGGACCTGTCCGTGACCGACATCTGCTTCGCCCTAAGGCGCTCCTCGCTGGGCACCTCAGCACGCGGTTGACGGAGTTCGCGGGCGCCGTTGCCGACCTGTTCGCCGACCGTGGCGAGCTGCACGCGCGAGGGGAGCAGACAGCCGCCGAAGCAGCGCAGCAGCCGGTCGCAGACGTGGCCGCGCATACGGCCGGTCAGCCGCACGCACCGGTGGAGGACGAGTTATGCGCCCGCATCGGCGTACGACTGCGAACGTGGGCCGACGGCCCCATCGACGACCGGGCGTCCTCACCCTCGGCCGTCGATGTCGATCCGCACGTGCGCGGCCAGTTCGGCGGCGCGGGCGCGAGCCGCGACCGGCTCCGCCGCAGTGACAATCACGTAGCCGGGCCGATCCTGCGAGCGGCGTACCGGCCGCAGACGCTGCCCCTGCTCGGGTAGCCGTACCTCGACCACGTCGGCAACGGTGACCGGCGTGACCGCGCGGACGGTCCCGGACCGGGCGGAGAGGAAGCGGATCGCGGCGGCAAGGGCCGGGCCGGGTGCAGTCAGCACCGGTGCGATCGTGCGGGCTGCCCACTGGAACGTCAGCTCGACCAGGTCGATCCCGTGGGCCAGCGCGACGAGCTCGGGATCCGGTCACCGCCGATACGGTTGTGTGACTCCACCACCCACACGCCGTGCGCAGTCAGCTTCAGCTCGGTGTGTGCCGGTTCCGTCACGGAGGCCGAGCCGATCCAGGAGTCGGCAGACCGTCGAGTTCACGGCAGCGCTTGGCGCCGGGTCCCGCCGAGCGGGTCTGCCACGCCTGCTCGGGCAGCAGCGCGGCGACGCGGTCGACACGCTCACGCTGGACCGGCGTGGTGTTGACGAGGGTGTTGCAGGCCACGGCCAGGACGTAGGCCATGCCGCGTTCACGTAGCCCGGCGCGTAGTGCCGGGTCCAGGCCGTAGGCCTCATCGGCGGTCAACCAGCCGGCCGGAACCTCGGCCATGATCGCGGCGTCGACCATCGCCAAGGCCAGCTCGGGCTTGGTCGAAAACAGCACCTCGTCCGGGACCCCGGCCGCCGTGCAGCGGCGTTCGTCGTCGGACCAGCTGCGTGGCAGGTACAACCTGCGGTCGATCAGCGCCCGCCCGCGCGGTGACACGTACGCCAGGAAAACCCCGACCTGCGAGTTCTCCACCCGGCCGGCGGTCCCGGAGTACTGGCGCTGGACCCCGACCGAATGCGTGCCCTTCTTCAAGTAGCCGGTCTCGTCGGCCACGAGGATCCCGTCGCGGTGGCCCAGCTGCTCGACCACGAAGTCACGCAGGTCGCCGGCGACGGCGTCGGTATTCCACACCGCGGTGCGCAGCAGGCGCTGCATCCGGTCGGGGCCGGGGTGGCCGGCGTGCTCGGCCAGCCACCACCCGTTCTTCCGCTCGATCGGCGCGAGTAGCCCGAGCAGCAGCTCACGCGCCGTGCGGCGAAGCTCTGAGCGCGCGAACCGGCTACCTATCCGTTCGAACACACCCTCGAACACCTGCCACCACCCGGCGGCATCTACGCTATGGCCGACAGCCACCGCGACATGATTCGCACCGTCCACAACAGACGATGACCTCGCGGTTGCCGCTCTGCGTTCCGTGGCGGTCCCATACCCCGCACGCTCCCGCGCCCGGGCAGGTCAGCCCGCCTCAGCTACATGCCGCTGGAGTACTAACAAGCGCCGCAGACGCGATAAGCCTCAAGCGTTCATGGGCGTATATGTCGTTGCTCATCTTGTCGGCTAGGCTGAGCATCGCGTCTGCGCGCAAGGACGGGTCGCTGATATCGAATGCTGCCCGCTCCGCCTCGGTAGCGACCCGGAGGGCTTGGCCCGGATGACCTGAGGCCAGCAGCGCTGCGACTAAGTCGATAAGACGTCCACCTGCTCAGCCGCGTCGCCGATTTCGCGGGCGACGCGCTCGACCAACCGCCACCTGCCCAGCACGCGCCGGATCCACGGAACGTAGGACTCCTGCAAGTTCAACGATGACCTTCACGCGTTCCATCGACTCACCGATCTCGCGGGCAACAAGCTCAGCCTCAACCGCAATCAGCCCAGCACGTGCCTGGTCCGCTTGGGACACCGCCTCGACCAGATCCGTTAGACGCCATGCCCGAGCGGCCGGATCGGCGACGCCGCGGATGGTCTGGCGTCGGCGGCGTCGCTCTTGGCACCGGACACGCCCAGCCGCTCCCGATACCGGGCAGCCTGCAGCGGGTTGACCGCGAACATCGTGTACCCGGCCGCGATCAGCGCCTGCACCCAGAGGCCTCGGTCGGTCTCGATGCCGATCTTCACCCGCCCGGCCGTGTCGTCTTCGACGTCATCGGCGTCCTCGCCGAAGTGCTCGGCGATCATCGCTCGCAGCCGGGCGATGCCCGCCACCCCCTCGGACAGCCGCTCCTCGGCCAGCCTGCGTCCGTCGGTGTCCATCAACTCCACGTCGTGATGGCCCTCGCCCCAGTCATCTCCCACGAACGGCAACGCATCTCCTGTCCTCGACACCATCGCGGGCAGCCGGCAGGAGAGCCATCAGCGACCTAATGAAGCAGTGCTCACGCCCGAACGGGCGGGCACAACATTCCATCAGCGATCAACTCTCCCGACCGCCAGACAGGGGCACGATCTTTCAGCAGGACGCAAAGTCCAGGAAGGGCGAGTGCTCCCCTGTCGGCGGCTACCTATCGGATGAGTCTGCCCGAAGCCGACCCGCAACACCCATTAGGAGGGCGCGGGTCCGCCAGCGTGGTCGCGGGTCCGCGAGCGCCTGGCGGTATGGAACCGGCAACGCACCAAGCTCGTGATGACCGCCGCTGGCCCGGCCTCGAAGCAGTTGGCCCCTAGCGCCGTGATCCCGTCGTCCACAGGTCCTTGCGACGCATCAGTGCCAGCCGTTCATCGCGTCATACGGTCAACAATCTCCGTGTACTCGGCGCAGAAGGCCTCGATGGTGGCCACGTCGAAAAGGTCGATCGCGTATTCCACCGCACCCCGCAGCCCATCGCCATCCGGGCTCAGCACGACGGCCAGGTCCCGGCGCGCACAGGCCAGCGGCTGGTCGGCCAGCCGGACCTCCAGGCCCCACAGGTCGAGCCCCGGCAGCGGCGGGTTCCATGCGAACAGCATGTCGCCGACCGGCGAGGGCAGGCCCGACGACCAGCTCGGATCGAACTGCCGGTAGAGCTGGGGCAGGTAGAGCGGCTGATGCCGTAGGGCCTCGGCCAACGCGGTGTCGGCTTCGCGCACCAGTTCGTCGAACGGGCGTCCCGACGCCGGGCGCAGGCGGATCGGAATGGTCGAGGAGAACAGGCCCACGAGCGGCTCGACATCGGTGCTGTCCCGGTGCGCATAAGGCGTGGCCAGCACTATGTCGTCCGAGCCGATGCGTCTGCTCAGCAGTGTTGCGTAGCCGGCAGCGAGCACGGCGAACAGGCCGGTGCCCAGGCTTTTTGCGAGTTCGCGCAGCCGGGCGGTGAGTTCGGCCGAGACGGTGAAGTCGAACTCTGCGCCCTGCGTGGTGTGGGCGGGGCGGGGACGGTCGGTCGGCAGGAGCAGCCTCGGAGGTGCGCCCGCGAGCCTTTCCCGCCAGTAGCCGAGCAGCGCCGAGTCGACGCCTGCGGCCCGCTGGACGCGGGCATACTGCGGGTAGGTCGACGGCAGCGCGGGCGGCGCCGGCTCCTGTCCCTGCGCGAAGGACCGGTAACCGTTCTCCAACTCCTCGGTGAGTTTGAGCATGGACCAACCGTCGGCCGCGAGGTGGTGGACAGTGAGCAGGACCACCCACTCCTGTTCGGCGACGCGGGCCACCGCGGCCCGCAGTAGTGGTGGCTCGGAGAACCGTGCGCGGCCCTGCCGCACACACCACTCCGCCACGTCGCCCTCGGCGACCTCGACGACGGGCACCGCGAGCGTGCGGTGCGCGTGCACCTGCTGCAACAGGCTGCCGTCACGCTCCACCAGCCAGGTCCGCAATGGTGCGTGCCGGCTTACGACGAGGTCCAGCGCCTGGCGCAGGGCGGGCACGTCCAGCGGGCCGGTGACGTTCAGCCGCAGTGCGATGTGGACGGCTGCCGGGTCGGGTGCACGCAGCTGCCGCCGCCACATCTGCTCCTGCTGGTGGGTGGCGGGTGCCACCTCCTGCGGCTCCAGCCTGGCTGCCAGGTCGCGGACGCTGTCCGCACGCAGCACCGTGTGCACCGCCATGCCGAGTCGGTTCGCCACCCGCATGGCGGCCAGCGAGTCTCCGCCCGCCTGGTAGAAGTTGACATCTGTAGGGACCTGGTCGAGTCCCAACTCGGCACACCAGCTGTCGTGCACCCTGCGCTCGGCGTCGGTCCGGGGCGCCGGACCGGCCTCGGTCCGCGGTGGCGCGGGCAGGGCCGCCACGTCCACCTTGCCGGTTCCGTTGAGCGGCAGAGCGTCCAGGAACGTCCACGAGCGCGGGATCAGGTAGCCCGGAAGCAGGCCGGCGACGGCGGGCCGCGGGTCGGCGCCGACCACGTACGCGGCCAGATACGGATCGCTGTGGTCGTGGCGGGCGACGACCACAGCCTGCTCGACGCCCGGCACACCGGCGAGCATGGCGCTGACCTCGGCCGGTTCCACACGGTGCCCAGCGATCTTGACCTGGTCGTCGATGCGCCCGACGTATTCGAGCGTGCCGTCGGTGCGCCATCGGGCGAGATCGCCGGTGCGGTAGCGGCCGTCGCGGAAGGATGCATGATCCGGGTCGTCGAGGTAGCCCAGCGCCAGGTTGCGTCCCGACACCCACAGCTCCCCCACGGCACCGGGCACCACTGGTATGCCATCGCGGTCGCACAGGTGGACGATGACGTTGTCGACAGGCCGGCCGATGTCGATCGGCCCGGTCGCGTCTACGGCCACGGTGCCGGCGCTGGTCACGATGGCGTTCTCGGTCGGCCCGTACGCGTTGAGCACACGGGCACCGAACCCGGCAGGGGGCCGCCTGCGCAGCCGACTGCCTCCCACCACCAGGGTCCGCACCGCCACGGCCTGTCGACGGGTGAAAAGCAGCTCGGCCACCGGGGTCGTCAGGAACGCCGTAGTGATCCGGTGCTCGGCCCACCAGTCGGTCAACGTGGCCGGATCGGCACGCACCTCGTCAGGTACCAGGTGCACGGTCGCCCCGGCCGCGAGCGCCGGGTAGATCTCGGCGAGGTTGGCGTCGAATCCTAGCGCGAGACCGTGGGCCACCCGGTCGGCCGGAGACAGGCCGAGTTCGCGTACGTGCCAGCGCACCGTGTTCACGGCGGCGCGGTGGGGCACGACGACCGCCTTGGGCTGCCCGGTGGATCCGGAGGTGTACACGCACCAGGCTGCTCCGTCGGCGATCCGCCGGGGTGCGGCATCGGTGCGGATGACACCGGCGCCGGTCACCGTGACGCGGGCACCGCTGCGGGCGACGAGGTCGCGCAACCGGGCCGAGGGCTCGGCCGGGTCCAGGGGCAGGAACGCGCAGTCGCTGAGCAGCACTGCCAGCTGCGCGGCGATCAGCTCTGGGCTGCGTGGCAGTGCGACGGCCACGATCTCGCCTGCCTGGACGTCAAGTTCCTTGGCCAGTTCACGGGCGCGCGAACGCAACCGGTCGTAGGTCCACCGGGTCGCGCCGTCGACGACGGCGACCGCACCCGGGCTGCGCTCGGCCTGTCGCAGGAACAGGTCTCCGAGCTGCTCGTCGACCGGGTCGGTGACGGGACCGGCGAGCACGCTGCGCGCTGCGGGCAGTTCCCGCAGCGGCAGGCTCGCCGTGTCCACCGCCGCGGCGAGGATCTGCTCGAACAGCGCCAGCAGCCGCCGGACCGTCGGCTCGTCGAGTACGTCGATGCGGTACTCGACATGGCAGCGGACGGTGGCCCCGTGGGTCAGATAGAGAACCAGGTCGGCCGGGGCCTTGTCCAGGCCGGCGTCAAGCACGGTGGCCGTGACGCCGGGCAGGTCGAAGGCGAGCGCGCCACCGGTCTCGTACTCGACGACGATGTCGAAGAACGGGTGGCGGCCTGGTTCACGCCCCGGTGCCAGCGCGGCGACCAGCTGGTCGAACGGCAGGAGATGGGTGTAGGCGTCGGCGGCGTCACGCTGCACCTGGCCGAGCAGGGCCGCGAACGTCTGCCCGGCGTCGACGTCGACGCGCATCGGCACCGTGTCGACGAAGAAGCCGATAAGGTCGGCGGTCTGGTCGCTCCGGTTGGTCACCCCTGTGCCGATGACGAGGTCGTGCTGCCCGCTCATGCGGGACACCGCCACCGCGAACGCGCTCAGCAGGACAGTGAACGCGGTGACCTGATGGGTGCGGCCGGCCTGGCGCACCGCCGTGGTCAGTTCGGCTGGCAGTTCGTGGAAGACGCTGTGCCCGGCGGCCGACGGGCGGGGCGGGCGGCGGCGGTCGCCGGGCACATTGATGGGGGCCGGAGCCGCAGCCAGCCGTTGCCGCCAGTAGTCCAGGGCGGCCTCGCGTGCGGCAGGGTCTGCCGCCACCTCGCGGGCGTACCGCGGGTAGGTGGTGGGCAGGGGCGCCGGGGCTGCGGCCTGCCCGAGCCGGGCCCGGTAGCACGCCGACATGTCGCCCGCCAGCACCGCGTATGAGCGGCCGTCCATGGCGATGTGGTGGAAGGACATGACCAGCACGTGACGGGTAGGCCCGAAACGCAGCAGCGTGAACGCGAAAACCGGGCTTTCTGCCAGGTCGAACACCCGGCCGCTCTCCCGCGCCAGCGCGTCGCGCACCGCGACCGCCTCCTGCGCCGCACAATCCACGACGGGCAGGTCCACCGGCACCTGCGAGAGCACCTCCTGCACCGGCAGCTCGCCAGCCAGGCGGTAGCGGGTGCGCAGGGGTGCATGCCGGGCCACCACGTCGGCCAGGGCCGCCTGCAGTACGGCTGGATCGAGGGGACCGTCTAGCCGAATCGCCGCCGCCTCGTTGTACGCCGGCTGCCCCGGCTCCAGTTGCTCGGTGAGCCACAGCCGGTGCTGCCCGGCCGACAACGGGGCACGTTCGGCGACCACGGCCTCGCCCTGGGGCTCGCCGCGCGATGACGCCGCGGCCGGGCGGCGGGCGGTGCGCCGCAACCGGTCCAAGCTCGGCAGCCCGGCGGTGACGAGTTCGGCCGGCAGGCCGAAGTCGACGAACGCGGCCACCTCGTCCACGCCGGCGGCCAGCGCCGCCTCCAGCACCCTCCGGCTGCTGTCGACGGTGCCGATGAGCGCCCGCTCGTCGCAGTAGCGCTGGTAGGCACGCGACAGCACGAACCGCACGTCATCGTCGTCGGCGCCAGGATCGATGTTCATGCCCAGGCTGTTCGCCACCTGGCCGAGCAGGCTCAGCGACGACCGCAGGTAGGCGCAGAATGGCTCGAACGCCTGTTCGCGTACCGTGTCGAGGTCGTCGCCGAGATAGGTGTGCAGCAGGAGCACCACCCTGCCGCCCGCAGGGTCCAGGCCGTGTTCGGCACGGGTGTCGCGGTAGAGCGCGATGTTGTCGGCGAGCCGGGCAAGGTCCTGCGTCATCAGGTTCGTGACGATCCCGACACCGCGGCGAGCGGCCTGCCGGTAGCTGTCGGGATTTCCCACGACGGCGGTGAACAGCGGCGGCTCGGCCTGCACGGGCCGCGGGAACAGCCGCACGGCCACCTGGTCGCCGCTGCCCGATCGGGACGGCACCGCCTCGCCGCGCCAGAGCGCGAGGATCGTGTCGAGGTGGTCCCACATCACCTGCTTGTGGCGGCCGTAGTGCTCAGGGTGGAAGACGAAGTCGTCGGCGTGCCAACCCGAGGCGACGCCCAACCCGATCCGGCCGCCGGACAGGTTGTCGACCACCGACCACTCCTCGGCCACTCGGATCGGATGGTGCAGCGGCAGTACCACCGACCCGGCGTTGATCCGGATCCGCTCGGTCCTGGCGGCGATGGCGGCGGCCAGCACCGACGGGTTGGGAAACAGGCCGCCGAAGGAGTGGAAGTGACGTTCCGGAATCCATACCGCGTGCAGACCGTGCTGGTCGGCGAACCGCGCCGCGTCGAGGATCATGCGGTATGCCGCGGGTCCGGCGCTGCCGGTGTAGTCACCGAAGAAGTAGAGGCTGATATCCACGTCGGCGACGCTGTTCGTGGCTGCCGACGCGTACGGTTCGGGGCCCGCCGAGCCGGCGAGCACATCCGCGCCTGCGGTCACCGCCGCGATCGGCTTGGCCGCGACCGCCGACGGGGCCGGGTCGGCGCTTGCCGCGCCCAGCAGGTCCAGCTGCCTGCGCATAAGGTCGAGCTGCTGGCGGACCACCTCGGCCAGTACCTGGTCCGCAGCCGAGCCCTCGGCCGACGGCGGCTGCCCGGCCGCCGGTGTCGGCTCCGCGGGCGGGCTGCCGGCAACGTGTACCCGGTCCGGGGCCGCCCCGGCCAGGTCAGGTGCCAGGTCACGACTCGGGGGCACGCTGACGGCGGTCGTGGCCGCCCGGGCCGCGACGGCGGCGGCCAGGCGGGCCGGTGTGTCGAGCTGCCCGAACAGTTCCCGCACCGGGATTCGCACCCCGAAGGCGTCCTGCATCTGGCGGGCCAGCGACACCAGCAGCAGCGAGTCCGCGCCCAGGCCGAGAAACGAGTCGTCCGGTCCGACCTGCTCGGCGGGCATGCCCAGGCTGGCCGCCGTCATGGCCCTGACCCGGTCGGTCACCGCCGCGCCTGCAGGTTCGGCTACCGGCTCGCCGGTCCAGTGGGTGCGGCGCTGGAACGGGTAGCGCGGCAGCGGCACCCGCCGGCCACCGCTGTGCCGCGTCACCCTCGGCCAGTCCACGTCCGCACCCCGGCAGTACAGCTCCGCCAGGGCCTGCCACAGACCGGCCACCGGCTCGCCGTCGCCGGACTGCGCGGCGACCCAGGCCACAGGGCCACCCGCCGCGGTTGGCATGGCACCCGGCCCGGTCGCCACCGCCGTCGCACATCCTGCAGTGGCCAGAGCCGCAACGGCTTGATCGAACAACACCGGGCGGCGTGCCTGCTCGCACAAATAGTCCACGTCGGGGGTCCAACCCGGTTCACGTAGCTGACCGTCGAGGGTGCTGACGAAAGGCGTGCCGATCGGCCGCAGGTGCATCCGGCGCAGCACGTCACGCAGGTCGGCGAGCATGTGCTCGACGGCTGCGGTGTGGAACGCACGGTCGACGGGTAGACGCCGCAGTCGCAGCCCGCGGGCCGCGACCGATTCCACCGCCGCTTCAGGCCCCGCCACCACGAACTGGCCTGGCCCGTTCACCGCGGCGAGTTCCAGTCCTGGCGTTGCTGCCATCAGCGCTTGGACCTCCTCACGCGACGCGAACAGTGCGGCCATCGCGCCCGGGGGCATGAGCTCACGCATCAGGCGGCCGCGACGCCCGGCCAGCATTACGGCGCCGGCCGCAGTCAGCGCCCCGGCGGCCGCAAGCGCGGTCAACTCCCCCACGCTGTGACCGACCATGTACGCAGGCTCGACACCCCAGGACCGCAGCAGCTGCCACATGCCCAGTCCCGCAGCGACGAGCGCAGGTTGCACGACATCGGTGCCGCGATCACCGGCCCGCACCCGTGCCGTCAGGTCGGCGGGCAGCAGGGACCAGGGTCCGGCGAACGCCGTGAACCGGGCCGCGAGCGCGGCAGCGTTCGTCAACGTGCCGCCCTGGCCGGGAAACCCGAACGCCAGCGGCCCCGGCCCGGCAACCGGCACGTGCCCGCGTACGAGCAGACCCGGTCGGCGCAGCTGCGCCGCCAACTCCGACGTGGTCGCACCGAGCGCGACGGCGCGATGGCGGTGGTGCCGGCGCCCGGTGGCAGCGGTGTGTACGGCGTCGGCGTGGCGCACCCCCGCCAGACTGTCCGGGTATGCGCTGATCAGCTCGTTGAGCGCCGTGGGATCGGCGGCCGAGAGCGGCAGCAGACCCGGTGCCTCACCGCCGCGGAGCGGGGCTGTGGGTGGTGGCTGCTCGACGATGACGTGAGCGTTGGTGCCGCCGACGCCCACGGCGCTGACCCCGGCGCGCCGCGGCGTCGGTCCGGCGGGCCATGCCGTCGGCTCGGTGGCGATGCGGAACCCCCGGCCGGCCAGGTCGATCGCAGGATTGGCCCGGGTGAAGTTGAGCTGCGGTGGGATGATCCCGTCCCGCACCACCATGATGGCCTTGATCAGGCCTGCCATTCCCGCGCAACTGTCGAGGTGCCCGATGTTGGCCTTGACCGAACCCAGGTGGCGTGAGCCCGTCGGGTATGCCCGAGACAGCGCCTCGAACTCGATCGGATCGCCCAGCACGGTCCCGGTGCCGTGAGCTTCGATGTAGCCGACCGACGAGGCTGCGACGCCGGCGCGCCGCAGGGCCGTGCCGATGACTTCAGCCTGACCCGCGATGCTCGGTGCCGTGAATCCGATCTTGCCAGCGCCGTCGTTGTTGATCGCCGTCGCGAGCAGCATGGCGTGGATCGTGTCGCCGTCGGCCAGAGCCGCGGCCAGTGGTTTGAGCACCACAACCGCGACGCCGTTGCCACCGACAGTGCCCGCGGCGTCGCTGTCGAACGGGCGGCAGGTCCCCTCCGGCGACAGAATCGAATCGGGGCTGTAGTGGTATCCGGTGACCTGCGGCACGTGCACCGCCGCGGCACCGGCCAGGGCCACCTCGACCTCTCCGGTCAGCAGCGCCTGCACGGCCAGGTGGACGGCGACCAGCGACGTCGAGCACGCGGTCTGGACATTGACCGCCGGGCCCGTCATCCCGAGCCGGTACGCGACCCGGGTGGCGAGGAAGTCGGGCTGGTTGCCCAGTGCCGCACCCACCGACGCGGCAGGGTCGGCGGATCCGACCGCAGCGGCGAGCTGGTTGCGCAGATAGGTGTGGTGTGGGTAGAGATTCATGCCGCTGCCCGCGTAGAGGCCGGTACGCGCGGGAGCCGAACCGGCCATGCCCGCGTGCTCCAGCGCATGCAGGCACGTCTCCAAGAACAGCCGGTGCTGCGGGTCGAGCAGTTCGGCCTCCCGGGCGCTGATGCCGAAGACGTCGGCGTCGAACCCGGTGACGTCGTCGAGGGCCCCACTCGCGCCGACGAAGCGTGGGTCGCGGGCCGTGTCCTCGGCGACTCCGGCCGCGATGAGCTCCTCGGCGTCGAACCGCCGGACCGTGGCCACCCCGGCGCACAGGTTCGCCCAGTACCGGTCCACGTCCGGCGCGCCCGGGAACCGCCCGGCCATACCGACAACGGCGATGCGCCGGTCCGGGCCCGGCGTGTCCGCGACACCGGGCGCCGCTGCAGCACCGGCATCGGCATCGGCATCGGCCAGATGCTCTGCAAGCGCCTCGGCAGTCGGATGGTCGAAGAGGGAGGTCTGCCCGACGGGGCGGCCGAGCGCCTGCTCGAGCTGGGCCCGCACCTGCACGAGCTGCACCGACCCGAGCCCCAGCTCAGCGAACGGCCGCCGCGGGTCGACGGGACCGTCGACGAAACCGCTCAGCGCGCTTAGCACCGCTTCACGGACCGCCGGCGCGGTGGCTTGCCCTGCTCTGTCCAGGAACCTCTGTCGCAGCCGCGACCGCTGGATCTTTCCGGCGCTGGTACGCGGAAAGTCCGCTGCCGCCACGGCCACCACCCGAGCCACCGGCAGCCGTAACCGGGCCGCGACGGCCGTCGTGACGTCGGCGGCCACCCGGGCGTGGTCGGCACCCTCGACCGGGGCGTAGAAGACAACCAGGTGCTCGGTTCCGGTGCGCTCGTCGGGCACACCGCAGGCTGCGACCAGACGTTCGGCGATCCCGGCAACCTCGAGCGCCGCAGCCTCGATCTCATGGCAGGGATAGTTGTGGCCGTTGATGATGACCAGGTCCTTCGCCCTGCTGGTGACGGTCAGCCAGCCGCCCCGCAGGTAAGCCAGATCGCCGGTGTCCAGCCACCCAGGTTCCGGGAATGCGGCCTCGTCGGCCTCCGGATCAGCGAGATACCCGGGCGTCACCCTCGCCGAACTGACCTGCAGCCGCCCCACCTCCCCTTCCTGCAGGATCGTGCCGTCGTCACCGACCACCCGCAGCACCGCCCCGGGAGCCGGCGGCCCTACCGAGAGATACTGCCCCTGCGTGCAGAGCGGATCGCCGTAGGAGCAGAACGTGATCCCGGTGCAGGTCTCCGACATGCCCCATCCGGGCGTCATCACCTGCGCCGTGACGCCGAACTCGGCCGTGGCTGCCACGAACGCAGCGAACGTGTCCGGTGTGCATTGTTCCCCGCCGCTGACCAGCCTGCGAACGCGGCTCAGATCCCAATGGCGGCTGGGAACCCGGCCCAAGGCGTCGGTGACCATCCGGTACGCGAAATTGGGCGCCCAGCCGTGCGTGGCCTGGCACCGCTCCAGCAGGTCCAGCCACCGCAGCGGATCCGCCAGCACCAGCTCGGTGGCCGCCTGCACCGACGACGCGCCGAGGAACACCCCGCCCAGGTGGTAGAGCATGAGACCCGCCACGTGATCCAGCGGCAGCCAGTTCAGCAACACGTCACCTGGCGCGATGTCAAGCAGCACACGCGCGCCCACCGCGTATTCGCTCACGCCGCGGTGCGTGATCTGCACAAGCTTCGGAACCCCGGTGCTCCCGGACGACAGCTGCACCATTGCCACATCGTCGGGGCCGGCGGACAGGTCCGGCTCACCCGCCTCAGCCGCCAGGAGCCTAGCGGCATCCACCAGACAACCCGACGGAAGCAGGCCCCCCAGTCCAGGCAGGTCCGAGCGACCGCCGATGACCATGGGACGACCCAGCTTCTCCCAGGCGTGACGCAATGCGTCCAGGGCCGGGTTGGGCTGCTCATAGCTCGCCGGCGGCCCGGCAGTCACCGGAACCACACCGGCCAGCACGCAACCCCAGAACACAGGGAAGTATTCGTCGTCGTCGAGCCTCAACACCGCGTAGTCACCCGGGCGCGCGCCCGCGGTTCGCAGGCCTGTCAGCACCCTGCCGGCAGCCGCCAGCAGGTCGGGGTAGGCCAGGAAGCAGTCGGGCTCCACATACAGGCCCGCCTCCGGAAAGCACCGGGCCGACCGCAGCAATGCCTCCCCCAGCGTGGCCGGGTGGTCCGGGTCGTCGGGCAACGGTCCGCCATTGCTGATCGCGAGTGTCATCGGACGGCCTCCACAGTGCGAGCACGTCCCTTCCGGACGGCGAAAACCAGATATCCGAGCGCCGCCACCAGCGCCACGGCATGCGCAGCCGCCACCACCGGCAGCGGCTCGAACACCTCGAGCAAAGCGGCGCAGCCGACCATGCCCAGGCCGAACCCGGCATTCTGCGCCGAAGCTGCCAAACCGAACACCCCGGCGCGCTGCGCGTCGTCGATAGTCTGCAATCGCGTCGTGTAGCCGACCTCGGCATACGTATCAGCGGCCCCCGCCGCGAAGACCACCGGGATGAGCAGCCAGATCGGTAGCCCGGTGAAGGCCACCACGAAGAAGACCGACATAAGTGCGGTGGCCACGCCGAATCCCCGCTCGCCGCCGACATCTCGCATGCCGGCCAACCACCGGCCGGTCACCAGACTGCCCAGCGCCCAAGCCGTGGTGAACGTCGCCGCGAACGCCGCCGGGGCACCGGGGAAGATCAGGTTGGCGTACAGCGGAAGCGCGACGTTGTGCGACGCGGAGCCGAACGCGTCGGCCACCCGCAGCGCGATCATCGCGCCCAGCACGGGCGTCAGTGCTGCCAGACCGGTCTCCGCACGACGCGGTTCGTGTCCTTCGGCGCTCGTGGCGCCAAGGCGCGGAAACGGCACCCCCGCCAGCATTGCAGCGCAGGCCAGATAGGTCAGTGCGTCTATCACCAGCACTGTCTGGTAGCCGAGCCAGGTCACCAGCACCCCGGATGCGGCGAACCCCAGCAGCATGGCGCCCGACCTACCGGTGACCAGCAGGCTGTTCGCACGGGCGCGACGGCCCTGGCCGACGATCTCCGGGACGCTGCTGCGCAGAGCCACCCCCCACAGCGACTGGACCGCGCCGAGGATCACAGCCAGCCCGTACAGCAGCTCCATCGACGGGCTTGCCGCAAGGGTCAGCAGCGAGGCAGCCGCCAGCAAGTCTGCGCAGATCATCAAGTGCTTGCGGCGTGGGCGCGTGGCCAGCCGACCGGCCACCGGCCCGGCGACGAAACCCGAACCGACACGCAGAGCCATGAACAGGCCGGTCTGCAGCGGCGATTCGGTGAGGTGAAGCGCGTACAGACCCAGCGCCACCATGTCGAGGTAGCTGCCGAACGAAGACATCGCGTACGCGGACACCAGCAGCGGCAGCCGCGATGGCACCGATCCATGTTCAGATGTCACGATCTAGCCCCCGTCGCACGGTTGCGAATCATGACCGGAGGCATGCGCGGGATCAATACCTTGATCCCCACGATGTGAACCACCCGTGGCTTCGCAGGCACCACAACCCTTGATCCGGGTTCCCCCCGGCCGATGACCGGGGGTCGCGCTTCCGTCCGCGAACACGCTCACCGTGATACTGACCTTCCAGAACAGCCGACCCACCTGCCCGCGCCGTGACCGGAGCCGGGATCGATCACGACCGGCCGACGATGATCTCTCGGCGGGCGAAGAAGTGTGCGAATCCTCGATGCTTGCCGCTGCCGGCGGCCGACACATGTCCCCTGCTTTGGGGACACCGTCCCGCGAAGAGTGACCGTCACGATCTCCGTCAGAGTTTTTCCTGATCAGGCAAGAGAGAGTGCGCTGGCGAGGGCCAGCAGGCGCGGTGCGGATTTGTTCGTGCCCCGCGCAGCTGAATGGATCTACCTACACTCTGAACGCATTGATGTTTGATCGATTTGGCCAATTGACTACGGGGGTCGATGTGCTTCGAGTGGACATACTTGTTAATTCTCCCATATTTCACCTTGGTCTGGTTCAGACGCTGACGTCCGCCGGGATCAGGATCGTGGCGGCGCGGACGTCGCACGAGGAAGAGCCGTCGTGGTTCGCGGACGTGGTGCTGATCGATGTCGACTCCCTGCCGCGACCGGAGGACCTCACGCACGTCACCGAGGTGGCCAGGAACCTGCCGGTGCTGGTGCTCAGCAACCAGCGTTCCTCCTGCGACATCCGGTACCTGCATGCCGGCGCCTCCGGCGTCATCAGCAAGGCCGAGAGCGGCGAAGACGTCGTCCAGGCGCTGCGGGCCGTGGCCTCTCGAGGGCAAGTCAAGCCCCAGGTCGCCGAGGAGCCGACGGTGATGGAACGGTCCACGGCCAGTGGCCGCCTGTCGGAGCGCGAGATGCAGGTTCTCAGCCAGATCTCCCGAGGACTGACGCATGGACAGGTCGCCACCCGGCTCCATATCAGCCCGCACACCGTCGACACCTACGTGAAACGCATCCGCGCCAAGCTCGGCGCCGGCAACAAGGCCGAGCTCACGCGTGCAGCGCTGCTCGGCCGGCTGGTGGAGGAGCAGGCCGCCGGCAGGCCGCCGTTCGGGCCGATCCCGATCTAGTCGATTGCCTTACGGCAGCGCACCACGGAGCCGAACGGACACCGTAAGGCCTGACCGCGACAGCGGGACGGTGCTCGATCCGAGCACCGTCCCGCTCACAGGCTGACGTCGACGGCTGTGGTGTGACGTGCCAGACAGCGACCGGGACGAGGCACGAAGCGGCCGCAGGCCGGCATCGGTAGCAATACCCGGTTCCGGTGACACGACGCAGTCCGCGTGCGCACGTACGTTTCCCAGCATGACCGAACCTGGGCAGCCCGCAGCCGACGACGGCCCGCGGCTGCTGGCGGTGAGCGATCTGCACGTGGCTGCAGCGGAGAATCGCGTTGTCGTCGACGCGCTGCGACCCAGGCACGCCGATGACTGGCTGATCGTCGCGGGCGACGTCGCCGAGACCTGCTCGACGTTCGCGCAGACGATGGCATCGCTCGCCGAGCGCTTCGCCCGGGTCGTCTGGGCGCCAGGTAACCACGAGCTGTGGAGCCACCCGTCAGATCCGTTGAAGCTGCGCGGTGAGGCGCGGTACCGCCACTTGGTGGACGTCTGCCGAGACCTCGGCGTGGACACCCCGGAGGACCCGTATCCGGTGTGGCCGGGCCTCGGCGGTCCGGTCGCGGTGGCCCCGCTGTTCGTGCTCTACGACTACTCGTTCCACGCTCCCGGCGCGACGACGGTGGAGGAGAGCCTGGCGATCGCATACGAGTCCGGCATCGTCTGCAGCGACGAGTTCCTGCTTCATCCGGACCCCTTTCCGTCCCGGCAGGAATGGTGCTGGGCTCGGCTGGAATACACAGCCTCCCGGCTGGCCGCGGTCGACCCGAAGATGAAGACCGTTCTGGTGAACCACTTCCCGCTGGTCCGGCAGCCCACTGACATCCTGCGGCACCCGGAGTTCGCCCAGTGGTGCGGGACGGTGCGGACGGCCGACTGGCATACGCGCTTCCGTGCCGAAGCCGTCGTCTACGGCCACCTGCACATTCCGCGCACGTCGGACTATGACGGCGTGCGCTTCGAAGAGGTCTCCCTCGGCTACCCGCGTGAATGGCGCGACCGGTCCGTCGCTTTCGCCCCGCGCGTCATCCTGCCTGGCCGGTCGCGATGAAATCACTGCTTCCACCCCACGTCGCGGTGTCCGAGGCCTTCGAGGACCTGCCGGACGTGGCACTGTTGACCGGAGAGGCCGAAGCACTGGCCCGAGCGGTCAAGAAGCGGCGCCGCGAATACGCGACCGTCCGCCACTGCGCCCGCCGTGCCCTCGCCGAACTGGGTCTGCCGCCGGCTGCCATCCTCAGCGGCGCGAACCGGGAACCGATATGGCCTGAAGGCGTTCTCGGCAGCCTGACACACTGTGACGGCTACCGGGCAGCCGCGCTCGCGCACGTCGGCACCATCGCTTCGCTGGGCATCGACGCCGAGCCGCACGAACCACTCCCGCCGGGGGTCCTCGACACCATCGCCCGCCCCGAGGAATATCCGCTTCTCGACCGGTGCGCGAGCGAGCAGCCCGGCATCCACTGGGACCGGCTGCTGTTCAGCGCGAAGGAATCCGTATACAAGGCCTGGTTCCCGCTCGCTCGACGCTGGCTCGGTTTCGAGGACGCCACGGTGCACTTCGATTCCCGGGGTGGGACGTTCGCAGTCGAGATCCACGAATCCGGTCCCGTCTGCGGCGAGCGGCCGCTCTCCGAAATGAACGGCCGCTGGCTGGTCCGGGACGGGCTGATCCGCACCGCGATCACGGTCCCCGCAGCCTGATCCCGTTGCTGATTCCAAAGTCGGATACACACGCGCCCGGCGGCAGCGGCCGGCCCCTCCACGATCCACGTTCCGGCGGGCGCCCGGCGGACCGGGACGGGCATCTGACCGCCCTTCGCCCACCGCCACGCGGTCTGATAGCTCACACCCTGACTGCGAGCCCACTCCGGAAAGCTTCACACAGGACCATACATGAACATCCTTCATTGCGTTCGCCCATGATCCTGGTGACAATTCGCAACCCCATCGGCGGTGTCCACACCCAGCGGACGCCCAGGGTTCCGTCTCGCGTTCATGAGGCGACCGACCGCTCGGGCTGTCCCTCGTTCAGGTGTCATGTCCGCGAGCGATCGAGGGCCTACGCTCGGAACCGGAGCAAGCATGATAGGCGGTAATCGATGCATTCGGGTACGCCAGTTGGTCGGCTTGCCCTCAACGGCAGGTGGTCGATGTGGGACCTGTCCGGGCTGCGCAGCGCCGGGACGCCCGCTGAGCGACTGCTCGCGGACATGGGACCGGACGGGCTCGGGCCGGTGCGCGCCGCCATCGCGGACCCGTGGTTCGTGAGCGCGATCGCCTGGCAAAACCCCGATCTGGTGCGGGACTGGCTGGGCGTGCGCCATCTCGCCGCCTCCGCTGACACCCCCGACCGCCGGCTGAGGACGTCACACCAGCGGATCCTGGGGGCGTACCTACAGCGCTACGCAGCAAAGAACGACGTCATCGGCTTCTCCGGCCCGACCTGTTCCGCCCGCTGGAGCGACGCCGCCGGGCAACCGCTGCTGGTCCGCCCAGGGCGGGCCATCACCGGGCCCCCCAGGGTTCGCTTTGAACCTTGGGGGCTCGAACAGCTTGTCGACACCTGGGCCGACCAGCGGCGGCTGCGTTGGCACATGCCCGTGACCCGGGACCGGAGTTCGCTGGTTCACCAGGGCAGACTCTTCCGCAGCGCCCCACCCCTCGATGTCGGCCCGCTCCAGGCCGCGATCCATCACCGCGCCGACGGAACGCGCAGTGCGGCGGACCTCTTCGACGAACTGGCGAAACGCGGCCTGGCTCAGGACCCGGCGGCATTCGGCGACACCCTGGCAGCCCTGGCCGATCTCGCGGTCGTCGACTGGCGCTTCCGGGTCCCCCTGGACCACCAACCGGAACTCGCGCTACGGGAACAGATCGCACGGATCGCCGACCCGGACGTGCGCGCCGAACTCCTCGCGGTGCTCGACCGCCTCGACGCCGCCCGACTGAAGATCAGCCGAATCGCCGGCGCCGGCCTGCAACCGATTCGTCTGACCGAGGCGATGACGGAGTTGGACACCGAGTTCGGCTTGGCCACCGGAGAGTCGGCCCGGCGGCACGCCACCGGACGCCACACCGGCCACGGACGACGCCTGCTGTATCTGGACACCACGCGAGATGTCGAGGTCATACTCGGTCCCGAACTCCAGGCAGCGCTTGCCGAACCGCTCGGCCTCCTTCTGGACAGCGCCCGCTGGCTGACCGCACAGGTCGCCGAGCTCGCCCGCAACACCTTTGACGCCCTGTTGGACCGGCTGGGACGAAGCCAGATCCCGCTGCTCACCGCTTTCGAGGAACTTGAGGCGGCTATGAGCGGCGAACCCGGTGGGCAGCTGCGGGCGCTGCTCGATGAGCTGCGACGTCGCTGGACCGAGGTGCTGGGGGTTTCGCCGGCGCAGCGCCGGGTCGACCTCGACGTGTCCGACGTGGCTGGTCGTGTTCGGACCGCATTCGAAGCGGCCGACTACGGCTGGGCCGCCGCCCGCCAGCACGCACCCGACCTGATGCTCGCGGTGGACCGCTGGGACGGCGATCAGCCGGCCGAATTCCGCTGGATCCTGGGGGAGCTGCATCTGGCTGTCAACACCCTGGAGAACCGGGTATTCACCACCGGGCACCCGAACCCGGAGATCATCGAAGCGGCCGTGGCCGACGACTTCGCTGCCGGGCGGATCGTGTCGACTTTCGACCGTACGTCCCCGCGGTTCAACGCACGGGTGTATCCGCCGCTCAGCTTCGACGTTCCGGATCGCTACCGGCACTGGGCATGGCACGCGAAGGACACCCTGCCGCCGGAGCGCGACCGCATCCCCGGCGCCGCCCTGTGGCTGCACCGGACTACGCAGGGTCAGCTGCGGGTCCGCAGTGTCGATCGGGAGTTCGAGGCCGATGTCGTGGAGGTGATGGGCGAGTTCCTGAGCGGCTGTGTGGCGGAGCAGTTCGCGCTGCTGCCCTTGGACTGGACGCATCTGCCCCGGGTGACGCTCGGCAGGCTCGTCGTCGTGCGCGAGACCTGGCGTGTCGACGCGCGGGAGCTTGCTGACGGCCCGTGTGGACTGGCTGAGCACGGGGTCCCACGGCATTCGTTCGCGATCATCCCTGGCGAGGCGAAGCCGATCCTCGTCGACTTGGAGAGTCGGGTCTCCGCTCTCCAACTCACCCGTTCGGTGTGCCGAGCCCTGCAACGGGATCCGGACGCGGCGATCACCGTCTCCGAGATGCTCCCTGCCTTCGAGCACCTGTGGCTCCACGACGCGCAGGGCCGCCGCTACACCTCCGAACTGCGGGTCGTCGCAGTGGACACGTCCGAGCACGAACGGGTATTGCCATGCTGCTGACCTCCGGTGCCGTCGCCGACTTCGTCCCCGATCTCGACTCTCTCGGACCGGACGCCGCATGGTTCGACCACCCCGCACTCGGGCTCTACAGCAGTGCTCCCTGGCTGCGGGCTCATGAAGCGCTGGACGACGCCACGGCAGGCTACCTCCGGGTGTCGAACCCGAGCGGGTTGAGCGGGGCCGCGCGGTTGGCCCTTCCACAGCAGGAAGCGAACGTCGCTTACCGACCGCACGTCATGTTCCCCTTCCACCAGGAACACCCCTACGCGCTGCTCGGACCTCGCCGCGGCTACCGCAGCCAGCTGCCGCTGGCGGGCTCCGGTTCGGCCGCCGCGCTGCTCCAGGCCACGGCCGAGCGTGCCGCTCGCGACGGTCGGCGCTGGCTGTACGCGTTGCATCTGACCACGAAGACCGCCGACGCGATCAGCAATGATCGGGCTGCGCTGCCCCTGCTGGCCCCGCTCTTCGACACCGTCATCCCGGTTCAGGGGCAGTCCATGACCGAACATCTGGACAGCATCGGGCGCAACAGGCGCAAACGCCACCGGGATCGCCGCAAGGTCGCGCAGCTGGGCCTTCGTTTCGGGCGGGAGCGCCTCGCGGACTGCATCGAGGAGATCCTCCCGTTGCGCCAGCAGACCTTTCGGCGGCACGGTTCGCAGCGCAGCCCCGAAGACCTGCTCCGCGAGTTGGAGCTCATGAGCAGTCACTTCGCCGACTACGAGACGCTGTTCACCGTGCGAGATCCGGGAAACCGACGCCTGCTCGGCTACGCCCTGGTCTACCAGTGGGGCGGCTGGCTGTGGGCGCGCAGCCTCGGACTGGTCGAGGAGCTGCGCACCAACAGCACGCCGGTGATCTTCGAGCTGGAGTTCCATCTGCCTTTGGACCTCTGTTTCGAGCGCGGGCTGCGATTCTACCACCTGGGCCCCTCGAACTATGCGAGCAAGCTCGCACGCGGCGCGGTCGTCCGGCCGCTCTGGCAGGTGGCGCTCCTGGAGGGCGAGGACGTGTTCCCGATCGACGGCCTGGCACGGTGGACGCACCACGTGCTGACCCGGCTACAGGCCGACTGCCGACCCCACACACTACCGCCGGACCTTGTCGTCGGGATCCTGCAGCAGGCCATGGCCTATGGACGTGCCCACTTCGGCGACGACTGCGTCGACCGGGCAATCGCGCAGGGGCAGGGATGAGCGCGGCCACCACCGAGGAGATCGCGCAGGCCTTCACCCGGCTCTGCCGGGACTCACCCGTCCTGCGCTCCGTTGCCGCCGAACTCGCCGGCGGCAAGTACCGCTGGGAAGGCGTCAACGGCGGATACCTGGCCCGGCCGGTCTTCGCGTCGCTGGACGATCTGCACTCCTTCGTCGGCGATCTGCTCGTGACCCTGAAGGCGGCCATCGCGCTGCCACGCCGGTTGTTCGACGGAGACCTCGACCGGTACTGCTCGCTGCTCGGCATCGACGAGCGTCGCGCCGGCCTGATGCGCCGACCGGGCACGGTGCCGACCCTCTATGGCCGCGCCGACGCGCTGCACGACGGCACGGGTTTCAAACTGCTGGAGACCGGCCTCACGAGCGCGGTGGGCGCCGTGGAGCAGATCGATGTCGGCCCGCGTCGGTGGATGATGCTTCCGGAGGTCGCGTCCTTCGTCCGTGACCACCGGCTCGGATTCGTGTCGGCTGCGGAAACGCTGGTGCGCCTGATGAGGGAGGCCGCCGGGGCCGTCCGGTCGGGTCGCGATCCGGTCGTGGTCCTCGCCGAGGGGCCAGGCGGCCTGGTCAGATTCGGCCAAGGCTGGGCACCGCTGCAGAGGGTGCTCCGCAACTTCGGCATCGACTGCCGGCTGGCCGAACTCGGCGATCTCGAACTCCGCCGGAACCGTCTCCTGCTGCGGACCGACTCCGGCGACGTGCCGGTCGACGTGGTCTTCCGGTGCTTCAACAGTGACCAGGTACTGGGCCACCGCGACGGCCCAGCCATGTTGGACAACGTGATCCGAGCCCACTCAGACGGCCTCGCGGTGCTGTGGTCGCACCTGAGCACTGAGTTGTTCTCCAACAAGGGATGCCTCGCGCTGCTCTCCGACCCGCGCTGGCAGGGTGCCGACGAGCGGGAGCGGCAGGCCATCGATCGCATCCTGCCGTGGACCCGGCTGCTGACGGCAGACGATCGGCCCGGGCTTTCCGGACTGCTGGCGGAGTGCCGGGAACGGCGCACCGAACTGATCCTCAAGCCCTTTGTCGGTTACGGCGGTCAGGGCGTCATCGCGGGATGGGAGTGTGACCAGCGGCGCTGGGACGAAGCGCTCGACGAGGCGGCGACCGGGAACGCCATCGTGCAGGCCCGCGTCCGGCCCGCACCGGAACGGGTCTACGATCCGCGCGCCGACCGGGAAGAGCCCTGGGACGTCGTCCACGGGATCTTGTACTCGCCGCACGGCTACACCGGCTCGTTCGCTCGGGCGCTACCGACCGGAACCGGTGCCGTCATCAACATCACGACCAATCCAGACACCCGGTTGTCGGCCGTATTCCACCACGGTGAGGTGGGAGGCGACGGCGGCCGCGCCGCAGAACCTGGCGATCCGTCACGGTCGTGAGGCCGGCTGCATTCGTTCACGGCGCTCGACCTCCGTCCACCTGATCGCCCGGAGCGTTCAGGGATGCTTTGCGGCCAGGTGCACGATTCTGGCGATCCGCGGCGAGCGCCAGATCGTCCGCTCTGGAATCGCCCGGCCGACAAGGACATCGACCCGGTGCAGGTACCGCTGCTCGATGGCGCTCGCGCCATCATGGACGCCTCATGTCAGCGTGCGTCCCCCGTTCGTGGGGCGTGACCGGCGACCGTGCCGCCCCTAGCCTCGCCACGTGCCTACCTCTCACCCGCAATCAGTCGTCGCTGCGCCGCGCGCATTGTCCGTCAAAGAGCAGGCGCTGTGGATGCTGCAACGCCTGGCTCCCGAGGCGGGGGTGTCGAACGAGGCGCTGGCTTTCCGGGTGGGGGGTCGGCTCGACGCCGCGCTGCTCGCCGAGGCTCTGGACTGCGTCGTGAGCCGGCACGAGGCACTGCGTACGCTGTTCCCCGAAGCCCACGGCGAGCCGGCGGCCGTGGTGCTGAGGCCGCAGGAAGCGCGGGTCGTCCTTGACGTGCACGAGACGGACGAGTCGACCGTGCACGAGGCGATGCAGTTCTTCGCGGCCCGGCCGTTCCCATTGGAGTCGGGCCCGCCGCTGCGTGTCGGGCTGTGGCGTACAGAAGGCGGCGACTATTGCTGCCTAGCCTTCCATCACCTCGCCTACGACGCCTGGACCGCCGGAATCGTCTTCGGTGAATTACGCGACGCGTACGAGGCCCTGCGGACCGGTGGCCCGCGGCCACCCCGCGAGCCGGTCCCTGCCGTCCGTGAGCCGGTGTCCGATCCTGCGGCGCTCGCCTACTGGCGCTCCCACATCGCCGGTATCCAGGCGGCGGAGCAGCGGCTTGCCATGGGACGTCCCGACCCGCAGCGGCCGACCTTCGCGGGCGCGGTACGGCACCACCGGCTCTCCCCCGTCGCCGTGGCCGCCACTCGGGATGCGGCACGCCGCTGGAAAGTCACCGAGAGCATGGTTCACCTTGCGGCGTACTACCTGCTCCTAGCCCGCCACGGGGCAGGACCCGACCTGGTGGTGGGGGTTTCGGCCGACGTACGGGGCATCACCGATCGGCAGGCCGTGGGCTATCACGTCAACACCCTTCCCCTCAGGCTCGTAGTGGATCTTACGGCTCCCGTCGGCGAACTCGTCCGGCGCGTCGGCGAGGTCTTTCTGACAGGCCTGGGCCATCGGCACGTGCCGTACGAGGCGGTGCTGCCGGGTCTGGAGACGGTGGGCAGCAGTTGGCGCACCCCGTTGTTCCGTCACATGTTCAACTATCGACCCGTTCCGGTGCCGCTGGACGCGCAGATGGGCGGCCTTCCGGTCGAACTGCTGGGGGTGAAGACCGGGTACAGCCGGCACGACCTGGAGTTCATCGTCGAGAGCGGCGACAAAGGCGCGAACGTGCAGGCCGTGTACAGCACCGAGATCTTCGAGGACGCGGAGATCGAGGCGCTGCAACTGCGCTATGACGCCATCCTTGCCGGGCTCGTGGGCGACGACCGCCCAGCCGGCGAGGTGCGCTGGTGGAGCGAACGGGATGAGCGGATCGCGATGGCGGGGGATCGGACATCGCCGGCACCACCGGCGACTCCCGTCGCCACCGCGGTGGCCGCGGCCGCGCGCGCCGCGGGTGACTCCATCGCGCTGGTCGACGGCCCGACCGAATACACCTATGGCGAGCTGGCGGCGGCGGCCGCGACCGTGCACGCACGCTTGCTGCAGGCCGGGGTGGGCCCAGGCGGGCTCGTCGCGGTGTGCGCAGCCCGCGGGTTCGGGCTCGCGGCCGCCACCCTGGGGATCTGGGAAGCAGGGGCCGCCTATCTGCCGCTGCACCCCGAGACGCCCGAAGAGACGCTCGCCTTCCAACTGCGGGACTCGGCCGCCGATCTGCTTCTCGCCGACGAAGTGCTGCCTGCGGGCTTTGAAGTTCCGTGCCCGGTGCTGCCGCTCGCGCAGATCCTGGCGGCGCAGGACGTTCGATCAGAGCTGCAGGGTGTCGTGGATCCGGCTGCCCGCAGCTACGTGATCTATACCTCCGGATCCACCGGCCGCCCCAAGGGTGTCGAGCTCAGCCATGCGAACCTTGCCAACGTTGTGGCGCACTTCCGCGAGTCGCTCCTGGCGAGCCCGGCCGATGCCATGCTGTGGCTCACTGCATTCTCGTTCGACATATCCGCACTGGAGTTGTTCCTGCCACTCAGCTGCGGGGGCCGCGTCGTTGTCGCACCGGATTCGGCCCGGGCAGACATGGCGGAGCTGGTCGATCTGGCGACACGGCACGATGTGCGCCTGCTCCAGGCGACCCCGACCACTCTCGCGACGGCAGCTCGGATCGGGTGGGAGGCGCTGAGCGGACGGACGCTGCTGTGCGGCGGGGAGCCGATGACCGAGGCGCTCGCCGCCGACCTGTTGCGCACCGGCTGCAGGCTGATCAACGTATACGGCCCGACAGAGACCGCGATCTGGTCCACGAGCGCGGAACTTCGTCCCGGCGCGGAGGTGACCGTGGGGCGGCCCGTGCGCGAGACCGCCGTCCACGTCGCCGCGCCGGACGGCTCCGCCCTGCCGCCCGGACTCGCGGGAGAGGTGTGCATAGGCGGAGCGGGCGTGGCTATCGGCTACCTCAACAGGCCGGACCTCACCGCGGACAGGTTCAGGTCTGACCCGTCCGGACGGCGCTGTTACCGCACGGGTGACCGGGGACGCTGGCGCTTCGACGGCCGACTCGAACTGCTGGGGCGCACCGACCGCCAGGTGAAGATCCGCTCCCACCGTCTCGAACTCGGCGAAGTCGAGTCCGTTTTCGCCTCGCATCCCCGGGTGTCTGCCGCGGCAGTCGTGCTCCGGACCGATATGCCCGAGCAATCGCGCCTGGTCGCATTCGTGCAATGGGACAAGGACGGTGCGGACAGCACCGACGACACGCTGGCGCGCACGCTCTGGGACCACGCACGCGGGCGGCTGCCCAGCTACGCGCTGCCCGGCCGGATCGTATTGGGCAGCCTGCCGGTCAACAGGAGCGGCAAGGTCGACTATCCCGCGCTGGCGCGAGTGCCGCTGCCCGCCGAGCAGCGAGGCGCTGCACCGCACCGGCAGGACACGGTCGACAGCAACGAGCAGGAAGCGGTTCAGCTGATCGTCGCGCTGTGGCGTGAGGTGCTCGAAGATCCGAGCATCGAGGACACGGACAACTTCTTTCTCGCGGGTGGGCACTCCATGGTGGCTGTGCGCATGCTTTCGCGACTGGCGGCGGCCACCGGCGTACGGCTCACGCTGGGCGATCTACTTGAGGCGCCCACCCCGGCCGAACTTGCCGGGCGGGTGGGAACGGAAGTGAGGTGAGCTCGCTCCGCCCGGCCGGCCGGTAGCCGGCTCCGATCGGCGAGAGCATCAGCCGCGGCGTCGCCTGCACCGTCAGGTGGACGAGTGGCGGGTTCGGATCACAAAGTTTGCACCGCGGCGGCGAACTGGTCGCCTCGGTCGGCGTAGTCGCGGTAGCTGTCGAAGCTGGCACAGGCCGGCGAGAGCAGCACCACGTCTCCCGGCCGGGCCGAGGCCGCGGCCTGCTCGACCACGGTCGACATGGGGCCGGAGACGAACTCGTAATCCGTGAAGCCTCGGGCGTCCAGAGCCGATGCGATCGCGGGAGCGTCCTGGCCCACGAGGAGGACCTTGCGGACGTGGTTGGCCTCGACCGCCTCGGCCAGCGTCTGATACGACATCCCCTTGCTGGAGCCGCCCAGGATGACGATCTTCGGCTCCGGGTACGCGGCCATTGCCGCGCGACTGGTCTCCGGCGTGGTGGACAGAGAGTCGTTCACGTAGAGGACGCCGCCCACCTTCTTGACCGGCGCCAGGCGGTGCGGGAGTGGCTTCATCGAGCCGATACCGGCGTTGACGACCGCAGCGTCGCCGTCAACGATGTCGTACACCGCTGCCACGGCGGCGGCGAGGTTTTCGAGGACGTGCCGCCCGCGCAACTGAACGTCGGCCGCATCGACGATACGAGTGTTCCCGCGGTAAACGCCGTTGTCCCGGGCGTGAAAGCCGTCATGCCGACCGACCGGGATGTGGCGACCCGGGCTCGTCGCCGCGATCGCCGCGGCGACCGGGTTGTCCGCCGCGAAGACGACGCTGTCCTCCGGGTGCTGGAAAGCGGCGATGGCAGCCTTCGCCTCGAAGTACTCCGGCAAGCCCGTATGCCAGTTGAGGTGATCGGGTGTCACCGGCAGAACGACAGCAAGACCGGGGGAAGACGTGCAGTCCATGAGCTGGAAGTTGGAGACTTCGAGCACGACCCAGTCGGAGGGCCGGATATCACCGAGGAAGGCCAGGGGCGGGACCCCGATGTTTCCTCCGAGGAAGACCCGGTGGCCGGCGGCGCGCAGCACGGCGGCGATGGCGGTGCACGTGGTGCCCTTGCCCTGGGTGCCGGTGACACCGATCACGGGTGCCGGGCAGACCCGCAGGAACTCGCGGATGACGCTGGTGGTCGCAACGCCCGCGGGGATGAGGTCGGGTCGCACCCCAGGACTCCGCACAACCAGGTCGAAATCGGTCAATCCGGCCAGGTAGTCAGGGCCCACCTGGATTTCGACGCCCGCGGGTGGGGTCGCCTCCAGCTTGGGTGCACACACGGTGATATCGCCCTTGTCCAGCCAGTAGTCAACGGCTGCACGACCCTCGACGCCGTAACCCACGACCGCGATCTTCAAGGCCCGCTCCTCACTGACGATGCACCCGCCGGCATGCTCACTCTGAGTATCGGCAACACCCGCACCACTCTGCGTAGCAGAGTATTACATGAGCCTCGTTTGCCCTGAATGCCGGGCAATCGAGGCTCAGGAGGAATCATGACGGCGGCAGGGCCGCAGATCCCTTCCTCGCCACAGTCCGGTCCGATGGTGTTCAGAGATCGAGACCCGGATAGAGCGGGAACCTTTCGAGCAGGGCAAGGGCGCGTCGTGAGACCGATTGCCCCACCGCCGGGTCGAGGTAGAACCGGCTACTCGACCCTGGCACCGCGGCGGTGTCCCGAAGCACCAGGTAGATGAGTTCGCCGATCTCTGTCATCTCGTCGCCGCCCATCCCGAGCGTGGTCAGAGCAGCGGTGCCGAAACGTAGTCCGCTGGTGTACCAGCGACCGTGCGAGTCCGACGGAATGGTGTTGCGGTTACAGGTCAACCGAGCGCTGCGCAGCGCGCTCTCGGCCTGCCGTCCGGTGAGGCCGAACGGCCGCACGTCGACGAGTACCAGGTGATTGTCGGTTCCGCCGGTCAGCACTGGGACGCCCCTGGCGACGAGCGTCTCAGCGAGCCGGCGGGCGTTGGCGACGACGCCATGGGCGTAATCACGAAACTCCGGCGTCGACGCCTCGTCGAGAGCGACCGCTTTCGCCGCCATCATCTGCGGTATCGGCGCGCTGATGACGAGCGGGCAGCCGCGATCGACCGCGTCGGCGAATTCGGATCGGCATAGCACCATCCCACCGCGTGGGCCACGCAGCGTCTTATGCGTGGTGGTGGTCACGATATCCGCATACCTCACCGGGTCGTGGTCCCCGCTCAGCGCGCCGCCAGCTACCAGTCCCGCGAAATGAGCCATGTCCACCATGAGGGTGGCGCCCACTTCGTCCGCGATCTGGCGCAGGATCCGGAAGTCGAGCAGACGGGGATAGGCGCTGTAGCCGGCCAACAGGATCAGCGGCCTCACCTCGCGCGCCATCCGCGCGAGATCGGTGTAGTCCACCGTTCCGGAAGGTCCGACGCCGTAGGCATGGGTATCGAAGAGCTTGCCGGTGATGTTGCTCCGTACGCCGTGCGACAGATGTCCACCAGCCTCCAGCGACATCGACAGCAATCGCTGATTGCCAAGCTCGGTGCGCAGCTTCCGCCATTCGGCCGCGCTCAGCTCATCGACGTTGCGACCACCCGCACCCAGCACAGCCGGATTCTGGACGCGGTGCGCCAGAATTGCCCAGAAGGCGACCAGATTGGCGTCGAGACCGCTGTGCGGTTGTATATAGGCGTGGTCCGCGGCGAATAGCTTCTTCGCCCGGCTGACAGCATATTCTTCGATGTCGTCGACATTTTGGCAACCGGCATACAGCCGCTTCCCCGGCACGCCCTCCGCCGACTTGTCATTCAGCCAGTTGGCCGCAGCGAGCAGCACCGCCGGAGAGGCGAAATTCTCACCGGCGATGAGCTTCACATTCTGCCGTTGATCTGCCAATTCGGCGAGGATCGACTCGGCCACCGCCGGCGACGTCTGTGTCACCACGTCCAGTCCGGCCGCAAATGCGATCGTGGCAGGTGAGAAACGATCGACGAATTCAGCTGGGATGGTTCGTTCCAGGTATTGCTTGAGGAGGGAGCTTCGGATTCCTGTCACGCTCATCACTCTCGGGACGCCTTGTGGGTCGGGCCATCTCTCCGTCTGGCCGGGTGGCTATCGGCTTCGCCGACAGGCGACGGTTGGCCAGCCACGACGCGCAGGTCACCCTTGTGCGAATCGAGGCGGATTATGCGGGGCAACACTAACCGGGGACGCGGAGCGGGCGAATCGCCGCCAGCGTCGCCTGTTTCGGTGACAGGCATCCGGATGCCGGCCATTACTAGCCTTCTGGCAGGACTGGGAGGCACCTTTGAACGAGGCCGAGGCGGACATCCGGCACGCTGGCGCCACCAGCGGATTCGGGCGACTTGACACCTCCTTTCCAGTCGTCACGGCGGTCCTGGCCTCATACACCGAGCGAGCGGCCGCGCCGCTACGGGGCTGGCGGGTGCTCGCGGTGCAACATCTGCAGAGTTCGACGCTCCCGCTGATGGAAGCCCTCTGCCGGGCCGGTGTGGCGCCGGGCGACATCACGCTGATCGGCAAGGCGTACTCGACCCGCGCCGAGGCTGCCGAGGTGCTCCGGGCGCAGGGCGTGCGGCTGCCGGGGTCTGTCGAGATGGACGACCCGGCCGTGAGTTACGAGACCGAGATCGGCGCCGTCGTGGCCGCGGAGGTCGCCCGGATGGCACGAAACCGGTGGGCGGGTCGGCTGCTGGTCCTCGACGAGGGGGCGATCGCCGGCCGTGCCCTGCTCGGACATCCCGACCTTTGGCGGCGGACCCACGTCGTGGAACAGACGACGCGCGGAGCACGCTGGGCGGCCGCCGTGCCGCGGCCGTTCCCGGTGGTTGATGTCGCCAGGTCCGAGGTCAAACAGCATCTCGAGGGCCCGCTGATCGCCGAGTCAATGGCCGCCGGGGTACGGCGGGTCTTGCACGAGCTGGGCCAGGGCGCAGGCACCTTGAGCCTGGGCGTCGTCGGCTACGGCACGGTGGGCCGGCGCCTGGCCGCGTTGCTCGCGGCCGATGGGCACCGGGTCGTCATACACGACAGCGACGCAGTGGCCACGGCGGCCGCTCGGGGTGACGGCCTGTCGACCGACGACCTGCCGAAACTCCTGCACCGGGCTCAGGTGCTCATCGGATGCACCGGCGTTCCGCTGCTCGATCGGACGGCGCTCATCCGGCTGCCACGTCCACTGGTGCTGATCAACGGCGCCTCGTCGGACATCGAGTTCCCGGTGTGGACCGAGCGCGTCCCGTCGCGACGACTGCCGAGCGACCACGACAGCCCGCGGGCGCCCTGGCGTCACCACTACACCCTGGCCGGGCCGGTGCCCCATATGCTCGCGGCGGGCGGGTTCCCCGTCAACTTCTACTGCCAGGACGAGCCGATCCCCGCTCCGAGGTTTCAGGTGACGCGGGCTCTGATGCTCGCCGGGGCATTCCAGGCCGTCAGTCAGCGCACCCCCGGCCTGCATCGACTCGCGGACTCTGCCCAGATCATGATCGAGACAGCCTTTCGGGAGCTGACGTGATCTACCTTGACCATGCCGCCACGTCATACCCCAAACCGGCTCCAGTGCGAGAAGCGATCCTCGCCTGCCTCGCCGCCGGGGGCAATCCCGGCCGTTCGGGCCATCGGCTGGCCATCTGGGCGGAGGAACGGATCTGGGACGCCCGGGAGAGGATCGCCGACCTCTTCCACACCGCGGACGCCTCGCGTGTCGTTTTCACCGTCAACGCCACGATGGCGCTCAACGTCGCGATCAAGGGCCTGGCCCGCCCGCGGACCCGGGTGCTGACGTCGTCTTTCGAGCACAACTCGGTGACCCGTCCGCTGTGGGCGATGAAGGACGTCACCTGGACGGCGATCGCCCCCACCGATGACTCGCCGATCGACCTCGACCTACTCGAACAGGAGCTGCGCAAAGGAGGAGTGGCGATGGTCGTCGTATCGCACGCCTCCAACGTCACCGGCGCCGTCGTGCCGCTCGCTCAGATCCGATCCCTGACCGGCGGGTACGAGGTTCCCCTGGTCCTGGACGCCTCGCAGACCGCAGGTCATCTTCCCGTGCGGGCCGAGGCGGGTGAGGTGCTGGTCTTCCCTGGACACAAGGGGCTCTTCGGTCCGCAGGGGACCGGAGGAATGGTCGTGGGTGATGGGATCACTCTCCACCCGCTGGTGGAGGGTGGGACCGGGGGCCGGTCCGAATCGCCTCGGCAACCCCGGTGGCTCCCTCATGCGCTGGAGGCGGGGACGCCCAACAGCGTGGGCATCGCCGGGCTCGGTGCGGCAGTCCAATGGCTGACCGAGTGCGGAATCGAGGCGATCATGATGCGGGAGGCCAGCCTGCGCGCCCACTTCATCGCTCGACTTCGAGCCATTCCAAGGCTCACGGTCCACGACTGGGCCTCCGAGACCACCGTCCCGGTGGTGTCCATCGCCTTCGACGACATGCCGGCCGCTGAGGCTGCGGCGCGACTAGAGGAGCGGGCCGACGTCATCGTCCGGGCCGGACTGCACTGTGCCCCGCTCGCCCATCGGACCTTAGGGACCCTGCCCGCGGGGACGGTTCGGTTCGGCCTCTCCCACCTCACTGATCTGTCCGAACTCGAGAGCGCACTCGACGCTGTCGCCGACCTGGCCGGAAAACAATGACTCAACTGCTCGACGGGTGCATGTTCTGCCACCGAACGGAATCCGTGATCGCCGGCGGAACCGATTTCTTCGTCCAACTCGACGATGCGCCGATCGTCGAGGGGCACGCACTGGTGATGCCCAGAGCCCACTATCCGTCGATCGCCGATCTTCCTGCTCGGCTACGCGCCCAACTCGACGGCTGGTGTGCGGCGCTGAAGGCGGTGTACCTGGAGGTATACGGTGCCTTTGCCCTGTTCGAGCACGGACGGACCGGGCACTGCCTGATCCGCACTTCCCAGGAGCGGATCTGCCACCACGCGCACGTCCATGTGCTGCCCCTCCAGGGCGACATCGTCCAGCAGATCCAGCTGGGGCAACGGGTCCACGTGTCGGACTGGGAGTCGATCGCCGAACTCGCGGAAGACATCGACGGATACCTGGTGGCGGAGTCGATTTCGAGCGGTCGCGTCTTCTTCCCGGTCACGAGTCGACTACCCCCACACCATCTGCGTACCCTCGCCGCAGGTCTGGCGGGCGATGGCGATCTCGCCGACTGGGAGAGGATGCTCGGGACCCGGCGGAGCCGGGACCTGATCGCGTCGGCCGAGCGCCGGCTTGCCGACCACGCCCGTGATCTGCCGACTCTCCTGACTGAGTCCATGGCGCGAGGCGGCGCCTGATGGCGAAGGGGAACGGGTTCGCCGCTGTCAGCGGCCGGATCACCGCAGTGCCGAGCGAGGTGCTGCACGAGGAGGTGCTGGCACCGCAGTTCGAGGCCGAGGCACGCAATCTGCTGCCGTGGTACCTGGCGATCGAGAAGGCGCTCGTCCTCGAGTCCGTACGGCTCGGCGTCGTGGAACGCGAAGCGGCCCGGCGGATCGCGGTGTTGCTCGACGGCATCGGCTACGAGCACTTGACCGCCGACCCTGAGCAGAACACCTCGGACATCGCCTTCGCGATCGAACTACATGTCCGTGCCGGCCTCGGCAAGGACGCGCCGGCCTGGCATGTCGACCGAAGCCGCAACGACCTCCAGGCATGCGCCCAGCTGATGTACGGACGCGACCAGGTGGCGGCCGTCGCCGGCCAGTTGATCGACCTGATCGGGGTGGTACTCGACGCAGCGTCCCGTCACGTCGACACCCCCATGCCTGGCTATACACATCTCCAGGCCGCACAGGTGATGACGCCCGGTTTCTACCTCACGGCGCTCGTCGAGGAGGTACTGCATGTGCTGCGGCGCCTGACGGCATCCTATGAGGAACTCGACCGCAGCCCGCTGGGCGCCGGCGCGATGACCGGCCAGGAACTCGACTGGGATCGGCAGCAGCTGGCCGACAGTCTCGGATTCCGCGCTCCGGTGCGGCACGCACTCCCGGCCGTGGCGTCACGTGGCTGGGCGCTGGCAGTCGGCGGCGACCTCTCGCTGCTCGGCGTGACGCTGAGTCGTTTCGCCACCGACCTGATGTGCTGGGCGAGTGGGGCGTACGGGTTCATCGATCTGCCCGACGCGCTGTGCGGAATCTCCTCCGCGATGCCGCAGAAGCGCAACTTCCCCGTGCTGGAGCGGCTCAGGGGACGATCCGCCCATCTGACCGGTCTCTCGCTGGATCTGGCCATCGGCCAGCGCGCGACCCCTTACGCCAACATGGTAGAGGTCTCCAAGGAGGCCGCAAGTCATCTGAGCACGCTGTTCGGCGAGACCCGGTCACTGCTGCGCCTGGGTACGACCGTGCTGGCCGGCCTTCGTTTCCTGCCGGAGCCGATGGCGGCGGCCTGCGCGAGGGAGTACCTGGGCGGCTTCACCCTGGCGAACCTGCTCACGCTTCACTGCGGCATCGAATGGCGTACCGCCCAGATCATCGCCGGTCGGTACATCACTGCGGCGATCACTGCCGGTCTGCCGCCGACCGAGCCAGCCCCGGAGCTGCTTCGGGAAGCGGCAAACGCGTACGGGCAACAGATCGAGGGAGCTCGTGACCTGTTGGCCCAGGCGTTCTCGGTCGAACAGGCCCTCACGCGCAAACGCACGTCCGGCTCGACGCATCCGACGCAGGTTCGCGCACTCATGACCGAGCAGCGCCTCGAGGTCGCGGAGCAGGCGGCCCGCTGGCTGACTCGCTCCCTCCGCATCGAACAGGCGCTAGCCGGGCTGAACCACGCCCTCGGTCTGGCCTCCGACGCCGCCGCGGAGGCGGTGGCCGCGTGAGGGTCGGCACGGATGCCACAGCGGTGGCCAACGGCACCTTCGGCGAACTGCTGCAGGGGGTGCTGCCGGACGGCGACGTCGACTTCCTCGTCACCCTGCCGGTGGCGAGATGGGCCAGGGCTTCTTTCAGACTGCTGCCGAGCGGTCCGGTGCGGGTCTTTCCCGCCGGGCGTTGGAAGGCTGCCCGGCTCGCCGAGATGATGTTGAACGCGGCGGGCAGCCGGGCTGGCGGAGTCCTCCGGCTCGACAGTGACCTGCCGGTGGGCAAGGGCATGGCCAGCTCCTCCGCGGACCTGGTGGCCACGGCCCGTGCCGTGGGTGGTTCGCTCGGTCTGGACACGTCCCCCGCCGCGATCGCCGACTGGTTACGGCCGATCGAACCAACGGATGGGGTGATGTACCCGGGGGTCGTCGCGTTCGAGCATCGCAATGTGCGGCTGCGAGCCAGCCTCGGCCCCCTGCCCGCAACCACCATCGTAGGTCTCGACGAGGGCGGGCAGCTGGATTCGATCCAATTCAACCGGCTGCCCAAGCCGTACACCGACGCGGACAAGCACCGGTACGCGGACCTGCTCGCCGAGCTTGCCGATGCGATCCGCGGCGGCGACCTGGCCGCGGTCGGCAGGGTGGCGTCCAGCAGTTGCCGGCTGGGCGACAAGATGCGGGTCCGTCCCCTGCTACCCGCCATGTTCGGGATCGCCGAGCAGACCGGCGCGCTCGGCGTCGCCTGCGCCCACAGCGGCACCTTGCTCGGCCTGCTCTTCGACGGTGCGGACGCGAAGGCGGCCGAGCGCGTCGAGAAGGCAGTCCAGCTCTGCGGGCGCCTGCCGGGAAGGGTGGGCGTCCATCACAGCCTCGCCTCCGACGAGCGCCACGGAGCCAGCGAATTCATGGGAGCGCACCATGCGGTATGACGACATCCTCGACGCGATCGGGCACACTCCGCTGCTGCGGTTGGACGTCCCCGCCCCGTCGGGGGTCGAGGTCTACGCGAAGCTGGAGCTGCAGAACCTCTTCGCGATGAAGGACCGGGTCGCCAAACGGCTCCTGCTGGACGCCAGGCAGACCGGCGAACTCGTCGAGGGAGCGCCGATCATCGAGAGCTCCTCAGGCACCATGGCGCTGGGTTTGGCTCTGGTGGGCAGCAGGTTGGGCCACCCCGTGCACATCGTCACCGACCCGCGGATCGACCCGATCACCCTGGCCAAACTTCGGGCGCTCGGCTGCGCGGTACATATCGTCGAGCAGATGACCGGCGGCGGCTGGCAGAGCGCCCGCCTGGAGTTGCTGGCCCGGCTGCGATCCCGGCTCGACGGCGCGTTCTGGCCCCGACAGTACGGAAACCCGCAGAACCCCGCCGCCTACGCCGCACTCGCCGACGAGCTCAAAGCCGACCTCGGCGACTTCGATGTGCTTGTCGGAGCGGTCGGCAGCGGCGGATCTCTGTGCGGAACCGCACGGGCACTGCTGCCGTCCCTGCCCCGGCTCACCACGGTCGCCGTCGACACGGTCGGAAGCGTTCTCTTCGGTCAGCCGGACAGGCCGGAGCGTCTGCAGAGCGGCTTGGGCAACAGCATCTTCCCGGAGAACCTCGACTACGCGATGATCGATGAGGTGCATTGGCTCAGCGACGCCGAGGCGTTCGGCGCCACCCGGTCGCTGGCCCGCGAGCAGAAGATCTTCGCCGGCAACACCTCGGGCTCGGTCTACCGGGTGCTGCGCCACCTTGCCGAGCAGGCCGCACCGGGCACCCGGTTGGTCGGCATCTTCCCCGACAGGGGCGACCGGTACATCAACTCCGTTTACGGGGAGTCGTCGTCCGAAGATGTCGGACGACCTGTCCAGGTGCGCTACGGCACGCAGGTCAGCCGGTGGTCGTACGCCGTGCTCGGGCGCACCAACCGGCCACGTTTCGTGTTCGTCGAATCCAACACCACCGGTAGCGGAATGGAGGCGTTGCGAACCACGCAGCGGCTGGGGATGGACCCGGTGCTCGTCACCGGCAATCCCGAACGCTACCCAGGCTTGGCCGACGCACCGGCCAGGGTGGTGGTGTGCGACACCAACGACCCTGCTGAACTACGTCGCGTGCTGGACCACGAGTCCGCCGACGGACGACTCGTCGGTGTCGGAACAACCAGCGAGTTCTACCTGATACCCGTAGCGGAGCTCAGTACCGCCCTGGGCCTGGCGGGCAATCCGCCCGCAGCGATGTCCACATGCCGGAACAAGGCGTTGACCAGGGACGCTTTGAAGGCTGCGGGCGTGCGGCAGCCCAGGTACGAGGCTGTGCGAGAGGCCCACGAGGTCGCCGCGGCAGCGGCCCGGATCGGGCTGCCGTGCGTCATCAAGCCGGCCGACGACTCGGGCTCCAACAACGTCCTGCTGTGCACCGACATCGAACAGGCGGTCGCCCATGCGGCGAGCGTCCTCGCGGTGCGTACCAACGTGCGGGGCCAGCAGACCGCCGGCACCGTCCTGGTCGAGTCCTACCTTGCCGCACCCGAATACTCGGTGGAGCTGCTGGTGGGCGACGCGCGGATCGAATGCCTCGGGATCACCGCCAAATATCTGGCCGATCTGCCCTTCTTCGTCGAGCACATGCATGTCTTCCCGGCAGATCTACCGAAGGACGACGCCGAAGAGCTCGAGAAGGCCGCACGGGCGGCCGTGACCGCCTGTGGCATGCGTCAGGGCGTCGCACACGTCGAGCTGAAGCTCACCACCGAGGGACCTGCGGTGGTGGAGGTCAACGGCCGGCCCGCCGGCGGCATGATCCCTGAGCTGATCAGGTTGTCGTGTGGTGTCGACCTGCTCGAACAGCACCTGCGGACGACGGCCGGGATACCGCTGCCGACGCCCGATGCGCCACGCCGCTACGCCGGGATTCGATTTCTTTTGGCCGACAATGCCGGAATCTTGGAACGGGTCGACGGCGTGCCCGAGGCGCAGCAGGTCACCGGTATCGCCCGAGTGACCGTGTCGGCGGCGCCGGGCACGCGGGTGCGACCGCCACGCAATGCCTACGACCGCCTCGGCCATCTGATCGCCGTCGGCCCGTCAGCGGCAGAGGTGCAGGCGGCACTGGCGAAGGCAGTGGACCAGATCAGCCTGGTCGTATCCGAGGGCGGTCCGACCCACGAGGAAGGTCAGAAATGACGCGCATGATCGAACTGCGCAGCGACACGTTCACCGAGCCGACCTCCAGGATGCGGTCGGCCATGGCCGAAGCTGTAGTCGGCAATGACGACTACGGCGAGGATCCGACCGTGCGGGACCTGGAGCGGCAGTCGGCGCACCGGCTCGGCAAGGAGGCCGCGTGCCTCATGCCCAGTGGCACGATGGCCAATCTCTCCGCCATTCTGAGCCACGCCCCACGAGGCTCCAAGGTGATCGTCGGTGACGAGTCGGACATCTACCTGTACGAGGCTGCGGGGGCGGCGGTGTGCGGTGGGGTCTCGTATGAGCCGGTGCGCAACAGGTCGGACGGAACCCTGCCGCTGGACGCTCTCGCCGCGGCCTATCCCCCGGACGACGAGGATCCCCAGTTCGCTCCCGTGGGGCTGATCTGCCTGGAGAACACGCAGAACCGTTGCGGCGGCGCGGTGCTGACGCCGCACTACCAGTCCGAGGTCGCCCGACTGGCGGCTGCCCGGGCTACGCCGATGCACCTGGACGGCGCCCGGATCTTCAACGCGGCAGTGGCCTCGGCAACTCCCGTGGCGGAGCTGGCCGTCGCGGCCGACTCGGTGCAGTTCTGTCTGTCCAAAGGGCTTGGCGCGCCGATCGGCTCGGTGCTCGTCGGCGATGGGGCGTTCATCGCCAAGGCCCGCAGGATCCGCAAGATGTTGGGCGGCGGCATGCGGCAGGCCGGCACGGTCGCTGCGGCCGGGCTGGTAGCGCTGGACGAGATGGTCGACCGGCTGGCCGAGGACCACCACCATGCCAGGCTGCTCGCCGAAGGACTCGCCGCCCAGCCGGCATTCGACCTCGACCCGAAGACGGTGCAGACCAACATCGTGCTGTTCCGCCTGTCGTCGGAGGAGACGTCAGAGGAGGCGTTCCTGGCCGCTGCGCGCCGGCGCGGAGTCGCGCTGCTCGCCTTCGGGCACGGCCGGATCAGGGCGGTGACCCATCTAGGGGTAGGCCTCGGTGACATGGAGGCGGCGATCACGGCCATGGCGGCGGCCGCCGCCGAGACGGCAGGCTCGAAGGGGCGCGAATGAACTCGATCCGCTATCGCGTCGGAGGCGGGCACGCCCTGGCCGGCACCGCAATCGTTCAGGGCGCCAAGAACGCGGTGCTCCCCCTGATCGCCGCCGCCTTGCTCGCCGAGCGGGGGGTGACGGTCCTCCACAACGTCCCGGACATCGAGGACGTCCACTGCGCGAGGAAGCTCGCCGAGGCGGTCGGTGCGCGCGTGGAATTTCACCGCTCGCAGGGCATGATGGTGATCGACGCCAGCACGGTGTCCTCTTCGGTGTTGCCCCAGGAACTCAGCGGTGCCTTCCGCGGCACGGTGTTCTTCCTTCCAGTGTTACTGGCCAGGACTGGGCGAGTCGTCTGCGAGGGCGTGGGCGGCTGTTCGATCGGCAACCGCCCGCTGAACTACTCCTACCGCGCCTACGAGCGGATGGGGGCCCGGGTGCGCGAGTTCCCCGACCGGGTCGAGATCACCGCGGGCAAGCTGGCGGCGTGCGCGCTCTATCTCGACACGCCGTCACATACGGGCACCGAGAACCTCATGCTGGCGGCGGCCGCCGCCCGCGGGCGGACCACGATCGAGAACGCTGCGGTAGAACCCGAGGTCGGCCATCTCGCCGGATTCCTCACCGCCATGGGCGGCGGCGTTTCGGGAACAGGCACCCGAAAACTGACTGTCGAAGGCGCCACCGGCCTGACCGGAGTGGACTGGCGGATCATGCCCGACCGGATCGACGCCGGATTCCTCATCATGGCCGCAGCGATCACCGGCGGCGGGATGACCCTGGCGGGCGCCGAATTCGACGACCTGGGCGCGGCCCGGTTCAAGCTGGACGAACTGGGCGTCGGGCTAGAGCGGGACGGCGGCGTGCTGCGGGTCTCAGGTGACCGGCCGCTGAGCCCTGTGGACGTGGTCACCGACCCTCACCCGGGTTTCGCCACCGATCTCCAGTCCCCGCTGCTCGCCCTGGCGACCCGCGCTGACGGGGAGAGCCGCATCCACGAGCGTGTTCACAGCTCTCGGTTCGCCGTGGTGGAGCAACTGCGGAAGATGGGTGCGGACATCACCGTCGCCGGTTCGACCGCCGTGGTGCGTGGTCGGTCCACGCTCATCGCCGCCGAGGTGGACATCCCCGACCTGCGCGGTGGCACCGCACTGCTACTCGCCGCGCTCGCGGCGGAAGGCGAGACCGTGCTGTCCGGTGCCAGGATGCTCGACCGAGGGCATGCCCGGCTCGTCGAGCGGCTGTGTGGCTTGGGTGCGAAGGTCGTCAGAGAGGTCGTCGATGCGTGAGGTCAAGGCGGTCATCGGCACCGCCGGCTTCGGAAGCAGGTTCTTCCCATACACGGCGGCGGTGGGTAAGGCGATGCTGCCGATCGGCAACCGGCCTGTTGTGGACTATCTGGTGCAGGAGCTCGCCGCCGCCGGAGTGCGGGAGATCGCCTTTGTCGTCCAGCCCGGCGACGACCAGATCCGCCGGTACTTCGAGGAGAACGCTCGGACCAAGCGCTACTTCGAGGAGCGTGGCTGGACCGACAAGTACGCGCCCGTCGCGCGACTTCACGCAGATCTCGCGCAGGTGCGGTTCACCTGGATCGAGCAGCCCCAGGACGGACGCTACGGTTCGGCGATGCCGGGCCTGGCGGCTAGTGGGTTCATCGGTGACGCGGACTGGTTCCTGCTCTCCGGCGACGACGTCGTCCTTCGCGCCGACGGTGGATCGGATCTGAGGGACATGCGGCTGGCCAGGCACCGCGCCGGAGCTGCGGCGGCGATACAGGTGACCGAGGTCAGTAGAGCCAGGGCGCGCTCCTACGGCATGGTCCGGCTCCGTCGCGAAGCCGGCTGGGACGCGCTGGCCGGCATGGTGGAGAAGCCGCAGCCGGGCCAGGAACCCACCCTGCTGGCGAACATCAGTCGCTATCTGCTGGGGCCGGAGCTGCTGGATCGCTTCGCGCGGCTGCGCCCTGACCCGCACTCCGGCGAGTACCAGACACCCACCGCGATACTGGATATCGCGACCGATCATCCAGTCCTGGTTCACCGGATCGCCGGCGAATACCACGACTGCGGCACCCCGGACAGCTGGCTTGAGGCCAATCTCGCGATGCGCCGCATGACGGACCCACACTCGAAGGCCGACCAATGAGAGCACAGCCGAACACCTTCCACTGGCGTTCCCCGACACGGCGGCCATTCACGGTGCTGGGGCTGGGACGATCGGGAATCGCGGCAGCCAACGCGCTGGCCGGAGTCGGCGCGAGCGTTCGCGCCCACGACGAGTCTGACAGGCCCGAGGTTCACGACCGTGTCGGACGTGAGCTCCTGCCCTCGATCGAAGTCGCCCTCGGGGAGTTCCCACCTCCCCGGGAGGGCGAGGTGTACGTCGTATCGCCTGGTTACGTGGCAGACTCGCCGCGCTACCTGGAATTGGCGACTTCCGGATATCCCGTGGTGGACGAGACCGAGATCTTCTACCACCTGATGCGCGACCGGTTCCCGGAGCGGCCCTGCCGGATCGTCGGGATCACCGGGACCAACGGAAAGACGACCACGACCTCCCTGATCAGCCACCTGCTGAGGTCCGCCGGCACGGACGTGGTGACCGGCGGGAACATCGGCGTCCCGCTCTGCTCACAGCTGGACCGGCTCACCCCGGACACGGTCGTGGTGGTGGAACTGAGCGAGATCCACCTTCTCGGCGGCGTCGACTTCCACTGTGACGTGGCGGTGATCACCAACGTCGATTACGACCATGTCATCGGGCTGCCGATCTTCGGTGGGGTGGCGGCGGCGTACCACGAGTGCAAATGGACGATCACCGACAACCTCACCCCCGCCGACACCCTCGTATACAGCGAGGACTGCCCCATCACCGCCCGCATGGTGGCGTCACGTCCGCTGCCCTGTCGCAGCGAGCCGACATCCGTCCACGGCCGTGGGCGCACCGGCTGGTACCTCGACGGGCACGGATACCGCCGGACCGGGGACGTCGCCAACCGGTACGTCGCGCGTCGTTCCGACGTCTCGGCACTGGCAGTCGGCGAGGAGACGGTCCTGCTCGGCGAGCATAACCACAGCAACGTGCTGCTGGCGCTAGCGGCGGTCACCGCGCTTGGCACCCCCGCCGCAGGACTGCCCGAGGGGCTCAGAAGCTTTCGTTCGCCGGCACACCGCATCAACCTGATGACCGGTACGCCACACGGGATGGTCGTCATCGACGACTCGAAGGCGACCAATCCTCATTCGGTGCTCGCGGCGTTGCGTGTGGTCCGCGACGCCTATCCGAGCGATCGGATCGTCTGGGTCGGTGGCGGGCAGCGTGATCAGGCTCCGAAGGATGAGCTGGCCCAGGCGCTGCCGGGGTTGGCTGCAGTCGCCGTGCTGGTCGGCGAGTCCGCGGACGAGTTCGACGCCCTCCTGCGTGACCGGATGCCGACCGTGGTGACCGATTCGATGCGCCAGGCGGCTCGGTCGTGCCTGGACGAACTTCGCGACGAGCCCGGTGTGGTGTTGTTCAGCCCCGCCGCGAAGTCCTTCGACATGTTCACCGATTATGCCCACCGCGCCGCGGAGTTCCGGGCCGCCGTCGGTCAGGCCCTGGCGGAGCGCCAGGCTTCGGCTCCTGGCCCGGCCGACGGCTGACCGCCCGGCCGGATCACCGTTCCGCGGGCAGCGCGGCTCCCGTGACCGCCCTGGCCATCCGGTCGAGGAATGCCTCGCCACCGGCCACCACGGCGATGACGCGGAACCGCCTTGTCTCCTCTCGCAGCACCGCCTCCAGCCGCTCGGCCGGCACGCACCTGGCATGCGGGCCGAGCGCGGCGACCAGATCGGCCTCGGACCGGGCGTCCGAGGCGCTGCGCTCGGCCTCGAGCCGCCGGTGCCGCTCCGTCTGTCCGACGAAGGTCTCGGCCAGATCGGTGATGACCACGTGGTTCATCCTCCGGAGGGCGGCCACGTAGGGCGCCAGGAAACTGCTCAGCCGCCAGGACCGGTTGGGTTGGAAGACCATGAGCACGTCGTCCGGGGCGTGGCAGGCGAGGATCTGATCGACGACCGCGTCCAGGCTCTCCGGCACCGCCGCGTAGGCACCGACGAAGGTCACCCCGCTCTCTCCCACGAGTACCTCGAGCCGGCCGGCGATGCCCTCGTAGTCCACGAGGGCGGCCCGGACAGTCTCGGTGGCGATGCCCAGCCAGTGGGCGGCGGCTGCGGCCGCCAGCAGATTGTGGCCGTTGTACGGCATGCCGACTCGGGCCCGCAGGTCGACCGCCGGCTGTGCAGGGGCCTCCCAGCGTAGGGTGAGGTCGGTGAGCGTGGTCCGCAGCTCGGAGCCGCGATGCCGCGCGGCTGGGCCGAAGCCGTAGCCCACGACCGTGATCCCGGAGTCGATCAGCCGCCGCGCCAGCCGCCGGCTGCCGGGATCGTCCGCGTTCAGGACGGCTGCCCGAAGCCGCTCATTCCCGATCAGCCAGGCGGCGAACTCGTCGATCATGGTGTCGAGATCGCCGTAGTAGTCCAGGTGCTCCCGGTACAGGTTGGTGATGACGACGAGGTCCGGCGTGAAGTTACGCATGGAACCGTCGCTCTCGTCGATCTCCAACACCATCCAGTCGCGGCCGCTTTGCACGCTGGAGCCTTCGCTGCGCAGATGCCACCCGAGGTAGAACCCGGCGTCGAGGCCGGCGCCGCGCAGTATCGACGTCAGAGCTCCGGCTGTGGTGCCCTTGCCCGCACTGCCGAGCACGCCGATGCTCGGACGTCCCTCGACCAATCGTGCGAGGGCCTGGGAACGATGCAGAACCGGGATGCCGAGCCGGTGTGCGGCCACGACTTCAGGGTCGTCCGGCGGGATGATGGTAGTGATCACTACCGCGTCGAGGTCGGAGTTGATGTTCCGGGCGGTAGGACCGTGCCGGAAGTCGACCCCGAGTTCCTGGAGCCGGCGCGTGATGGGTGAGGGCTGCGGGTCGGAGCCGGAGACGGTCAGGCCCAGCTGAAATGCCAGGGCAGCCACGCTCTTCATCCCCACGCCTCCGACGCCGACGAAGTGCCAACGCCGGCCGGGCCACCCGGACGCCCTGGCGGTCACCACGCGCGCCCATGGTGCTTGGCTCTGCGGATGTCCGGCTCGAATTCGACCAGTGCCCTGCAGGTCGCCTCAGGATCGGGTGCGATGTTCCATACCGCGGTCAACGCCGCGGCTGGTATCGAGGCCATGTCGGAGGTGAAGCGCGTGGCCCTCAGATCGACCAGCGTTCGGTCGCCGATCCGGAGCCGGCCGTCCAGGAGGTGGGCGAACGGCGGGGCATGGTAAGGCTGGCGATGGCCGGGCGACTGCTCGGCGACCCGTCGGCTGTGCCGATGGTGCGGGGAGAACACGACGATGTCGTCCTGCTCCTGGAAGCGGACGATGTTCGCCTTCGCAGCAACGTATTGATCCATGTCGTCGTGGTACTTGAGGTCCGGGCCGTCGATGTCCAGCAGCACGGCCAGGGTGGGGCTCACGGTCACGTCCTGGAGCTGGAAGCTCGACAGCGCGAGCACCGCATAGTGATCGGGGGTGGCCTGCTCCACAAGATCGATCGGGGGCCCGGCGACGTTGCCGCCCTGCCACACCTGGTGGCCGGCAGCCGAGAGCATGGCTCCGATCAGGTGGGCGACCACATCGGAGGAGGTGCCGGTGACACCGATGACGGGGGCTCGGCAGTTGTCGAACACGTGGCGGGTCACAGACGTGGTCGCCAGGTCCGCGGGGAGCAGGCGGGGGTCGACACCCGGTGAGCGGACCACGAGGTCGAAATCGTCGAGATCGGCCAGATAGTCCTCGCCGAGCCTGGCAGAGATGCCGGGAGGAACACGGCGTTCGGGATCGCGGTCCCGGATCGAGACCGAGTCGTACCTGTCGGCGAAGTAGCGATAGGCTGCCTGCCCCTCGGTTCCGTAGCCGAGGATAGCCAGTCGGCTCATGAGCGGTCCCATCCGTTCTCTGTCGCGGTCCGATTTGACGTCACGGAGCGAAGGCGCGAGCCTCTTCCCTGGCGTGGACGCCGTGCGGTGTCACCAGGACGTCGAGCGCGGTTCGCTGCCAGGTGGCGTATGCCTGCTCCACGGTGTCCACGACCGGCTCCTGGCTGTTGAACGAGGTGTTGAGCAGCACACCGATCCCGGATCGGCGCTTCCACTCCTCCAACAGGAGGCGGGGCATCCCCTGGTCCTCCCGCGAGATCACCTGCGGACGGGTGCTGCCGTCCACGTGGGTGATCCCGGGCAGCCTGTCGGAGGTCACCTGCGTCACGTAGCTCATGTACCTGCTCGGCACGTCTGGCGCGAAGTACCTGGCGAAGTCCTCCTCCAACACCATGGGGGCGAGCGGTCGGTACCACTCGCGGTGCTTCACCGAGTTGTTGATCCGCGCCCGGATTTCCGGGATCCGGGGGTCGGCCAGGATGCTGCGGTGCCCGAGCGCACGCGGACCGTTCTCCGCCTGGCCCACGCAGACCCCGACCGTCCTGCCCTGGAGGAGGTGCTCGACGGCAGCTGACGCGATCGACGGGTCGTCCGCGCCGCCCACGTCGGCACCGAGATACGGGGACCAGGCCCGTGGCTGCCGGGTTTGGTCCATCACGTGGTGCCAGGTGAACAGGGCCTGTCCCAGCGCAAGCCCGCAGTCGCTCGGCTGGGCGGGGACCCAGGTGTCGCGGAAGAGCCCGCTGGTGTGCAACGCCGTGTTCGCGACGCAGTTCATGCCGCACCCACCCGTCGATACCAGGTAGTCGTCGCCGAAGACCCGGGCCAGCCGCTCCGCGGCGCGAAGGTAGGCGTCGGTGGTGAACGCCTGGACCGAGGCGGCCAAGTCCTGGGCCGTCGGATCGGTGGCGTCGAGCACCTTGTTGGCCATCAGTGCCTCGGGAAGCGGCGAACGGGGGGCGCTGTGTGCTGCCTCCCACATCGCCTGCACGAGCTCCGGTCTTGCTCTGCCGTATGGCGCCAACCCCATCAGCTTGCCCGCGCCCTCGAGGCGGCCGTAGCCGAGGTAGTACTGGCCGATGGAGCCCCAGAGGCTCCCGATGTTGAGCTCGCCAGCCGGGTGCGTGTTCCCCCAGCCGTACTCGATCTCGACGATCCGATGCCCCTCGCCCCGAGCGGCCGCCACGGTGCGGGCATCGCCTCCGCCGTCGGCGGACAGGACGGTGGCCGCCTCGAAGGGGCTGGTGTAGTAGCCAGTCGCGATGTGGCCGAGGTGGTGGTCCACCGACACGCAGGGGTAGGTGCGCCCGAGCAGCCTGATGTCGTGCCGGCTGAACCTGGCCTCGGGTGCGCAGCGCAGTCCCCGCTGAAGGTAGTCGGGCCGCGAACGGTACGAGGATCCGGTCAGGTCCCAGCCGTCGCAGGAGTCCGAGCCGCCCTCGCGTATCAGGGGGTTGATGGCCACGCAGTCGATGTCCTCGGCGCGCCAGCCGTACTGGTCGAGCAGGCTTTCGAGATCCATCCGGCCGCTGTCGTGGCGGATCCGGGTGGTCCGCTCCTTCTCGATGACGGCCACCGCTCTGCCGTCCTCGAGCAGGCAGGCTGAGCTGTCGTGTCCGAAGTACAGCGAAAGAATTCGCATGCCGGCCCCCCTCTCCGGGATGATCACTCATGTTTCTGGCTGTGCCACGGGTGCGGCAGTCCCCTGAATCCGGGACCTGCCGGCCGCGGAGCTACGGCTGTCGAATGGCGGCTCGCCGCCCGTCAGAGCATCGCGCGCACGTTCGCCATGACGGCACCGAGGAACTGACCCACGACCGACGCCTCGACCGACTCCGATTCGTAGCGCACGGTCAGCTGGGTCTCCCGGCCGCCGCAGCGCACGACGGCGCTCAACCCGTCGCGCAGCGTAGGCCCCACCCCGCCGAGCTGGATCCGGTCTCCGAGACCCGACTCCACCGCCTCGGGGTAGTCGATGTCCAGATAGACCTGCGGCCGCCAACCGGACACCGGTCGCCGACCGGGCACCAGGCTTCGGGCCAGCACCGTCACGGGCAGCGAGTGCTCCATCGCGGCTGCCGTCTCGGCCTGCCAGCGCCGTGCCAAGGTGCCCAGGTCCTCACCCGGCTCGATCTCGACCCGCAGGGGCGTCACCCGGGTGAACCAGCCGACGGTGTGCCGCCACCGCGGGGGGCGGATGCTGAGCGGGCTCACCAGCCCGGGTGCGCGCAGACCGCCGTCGGCGTGCATGGCTGCGGCGAGTGCGGCGGCGAAGACGGCATAGGGTGTGACCTCCAGGCGCGCACACGCGGTGAACAATGCACGGGACTCGTCGACGTCCAGCGCTCGATTCTCCTCCGCCGCCGTACGGCGGCCCGGTGGCGGCTCCGCCGCGCCGGCGAGCCGGAACTCGGGAAGGATCTGCAGCGGATCGACACGCGTGCGCCAGTGGCCGAGCCTGCGGGCCAATTCCTCACCGGTGAGTGTCGTCTGCTCCCATTCGGCATAGCTTCCTGCTGGTTCGGCGGCGCGGCGCCAGACGGTCGGGCCGGTCTCCCGTGCGGCGTAGGCCTGGCCAAGATCGTTGAGCAGGATACGCATCGAGGTCCCGTCCACGAAGAAGTGCTTCGCGGTTATCGCCAGACACCAGGTGTCGGTGGTCGTGCGCACCACCAGCGCCCGAAAGTTGGGTCCGGTGGTGACGTCGAACTCCCGGCCCCATTCGTCGCGGAACAGCGTGTCGAGTTCGGCACGGGGCATCGAGCGGCCGTCGACCTCACGCACCGGCGGTGGCAGCGGGCCGGCCAGACTGGCCGTCGCCGTCTTCGGGTCGAGGATGGTGCGCAGTGCCGGATGCCGCTCCAGGACGTCCTGCAGGGCCAGACCGAGACGCACCGCATCGAAGTCGCCGTTGATGGCCAGCAGCCGCATCACGCTGCCTCCGCCCAGCCGGCCGGTGGCCTGCCAGACGGCATTGTGGGCCAACCGGTATCGCTGGGTGAAGGAGAGCGGCACCTGCACCGCTTCCTCGGCGGCCGACGAGCCGCTGACCAGGGCTGGCATACTGTCACTCCTTTACCGGTATGGACTGCCGATCGGGCACCGCCGTCGCCGTGCGGCCACCATCGGCCCCTGCGGGATCGGGTCGGGGCGTCGTGCGTCCGGCGGACCGGGCAGTCTCGTGTGCGTTGAGGGCGCGCTCGACTCGCGCGCGGCCCTCCAGGACCACTCGTCGCAAGGCGGGTTCGGATCCGGGTTGTGCGAGCCACTCGTCCGCGGCGGCCAGGGTGGCCGAGGACAGGACGTAGGAGGGGAAGAGCCCAGCGGCGGCTCGTTGGGCGGCCTCGTCGGGGCTGTGCCAGAGTCCCCCGAGGCCCGCGAAGTACCGCCGGACGTAGGGCTCGAGCAACCGGCTCTGCTCCGGCTGGCAGAACCCGGCGATCAGGGCGCGGCGTTCGGCGTTGCCGGTCCCGGAGGAGCCGATGGCGGCCCAGGCATCGGCCTTGGCCTCCGCTTCCGGAAGCGCGGCCGTCGCCGCCGCAGCGTGCAGCAGTGCGGAGGCCGTAGGGGCCCGATGGACCTCGGCGGCTATCGCGGCGCGGTCAATGTGGCCCGTCGCGGCCAGTCGATGCAGTGCCGCCCAGCGGCGTTCGTGGTCGACGGCCATCCCTTCGATGACGGGCAGCCCGTCGAGCAGGTCGTGCAGCACCCGCACCTGCGGTTCCGAACGCGCCACCGCGGCGAAGGCGTGGAACCAGGCGAGCTGCCGATCGCTTCCGGGGGCCGTTCGGCGCAGCCGGTCCAGGCAGTGATCGGCCCAGCGCACCCGCTGAGCCGAGGCCGTGTCAGGGTCTGCATAGAGGTTCAGGGCCACCTTGGCGTTGTGCTGCAGGGATCCGAGGACCTCGAGCTCGCCCTCCCGGTCCGCACCGGCTATCAGCAGGTCGAGATAGGCGGTCGCGGCCAGCTCGCCGTTGCGGGTCATGTCCCAGACCATCGCCCAGCACAAGGCACGGGTTACCGGATCCGCCAACCCGCCGATGTGGCGGGTGAGGGCGGTGAGCGACACCGGGTCCATCCTGGTGCGCGCGTAGGACTGGTCGCCGTCGTTGAGCACCATCAGCGCCGGCCGGCGCCGCCCGCGAAGTCCGGGCACCTCGGTCCGGTCTCCGTGGACGGCTACCTGGATTCTTTCGGCCAGGACCAGCAGGCCCCGGGAGCTGATGTCATACAAGCCCACGGCGATCTGATGACTGCGGGGGGACGGCGTCTTGGCCACGGTGAACGATGTGATCGTTCCGTCACCGTCCACCGCCACCTCCGGCCGCAGCATGTCCACGCCCGCTGTCCGCAGCCAGGCTTCGGACCAGGTCGCGAGGTCGTGGCTCGAGGCGCCTTCGATCGCCCGTAGCAGGTCGTCGACGTCGGCGTTGCCCCAGGCGTGCTCCCGCAGATAGGCGTGGATGCCCTGGCGGAAGGCCGTCGCGCCCACGGCGGCCGAAAGCTGCCGAAGCACCGCGGCGCCCTTGACGTAGGTGATGCTGTCGAAGGTCCCCTCGACGTCGGCGATGTGCTCGACGTCGGCGGCGATCGCATGCGCGGACGGCAGCTCGTCCTGGAGGTACGCGCGGTTCTTGTCGAAGGCCGCGAACGCCGCTCGAACGGAGTCACCGTGCATGTCATCCGCACCGGACTGGCACACCAGCGCGAAGTAGGTGGCGAAGGACTCGTTCAACCAGAGGTCGCCCCACCACCTGATGGTGACGAGATCACCGAACCACATGTGGGCCAGTTCGTGCAGGATCACCATCTCGCGCTTGGCCAGCGCGGCGCCGGTCGCCCGTGAGCGGAACAGAAACTGGTCACGCATCGTCACCGCGGCCGCGTTCTCCATCGCGGACGAATTGAACTCGGGCACGAAGACGTGGTCATACTTCTCGAACGGATAGTCGTGGCCGATGAGGTCGCGCAGCTGCCCCAAACCTCGACGCAGCACCGGAAAGATCTCGCCGGCGTCCAGCCACGGGGTCAGCGACGCACGGCAGTACAGCGCGAGTGGGATCTCCCGATCTGCCTCGCGATGGGTGTCCCGGACCACGCTGTACGGACCGGCTGCCACTGCGACGACATAACTGGGGATACGCCGGGTTGGCGCAAACGCGTGGACCTCGCTGCCGTCGGACAGCCGCCGAGGGGCCGGGGCGGGGGCGTTGCCGACGACGACCCACCCGGGCGGGGTCGTGACGGTGAAGGTGAACGGTGCCTTGAGGTCTGGCTGGTCGAATACCGCGAACACGCGACTGGCCTCGGCGACCTCGAACTGTGTGTAGAGGTAGGTGAAGCCGTCGGCCGGGTCCACGAACCGGTGCATGCCGGCCCCGTCGCGGGAGTAGGCGCAGTACGCAACCACGCACAGGACGTTCTCCGCGGCGAGTTCGGGCAACGTGATGCGGCCGTCGCGGCAGACCTCCGACGGCGAGAGGTGCATGCCGTTCAGCACGACGCTGTGCACTGCCACCGCCCGCAGGTCGATGAAGCTCGTTGCGGGGCCCTCGCAGGCGAACCGCACCTCGGTGATCGAGGGAAACGTCTCCTGCGACAGTGCGGCTGAAAGGTCGAGTTCAACACGATAGGAGTGGATATCAAGGAGCCGGGCGCGCTCGCGTGCTTCCGCGCGGCTGAGCCGGTTGCGCACCGTCCCGGCACCGTCGGTCTGGGTGGGCCCGTCAAGGGCGGGTGGATAGGCGGTCACGCCAGGTCGAGCCGTCCTGACGCGCGGTCCGCGTCGATCCACCAGCGCAGCAGGACGCCGGCGGCGAGCATCCAGCCGGTGCCCACCAGCAGTTCCCACGCGACCTGACCACCGGGTGCCGCCTGCGGAACCTGGCCGAGCAGTGCCCGCAGTGCCCGCAGCCCGTGCGTCACCGGGAGGATCTCCGAAAACACCTGCAACGGTCGAGGCCAGTAGCTGATGGGCACGTTCACCCCCGCGAAGACCGCGACCGTTAGATAGGCCGCGTTGCTCGCGACCTGCCGCAGCCCTTCGAACCGGTAGACGAGGGCGGCCAGGAAACAGCCGAAGCAGTAGCAACTGATGGCGACCGCCAAGAGAACTGGCGGAACGAAGAGCACCCCCGGGAGCGGTAGCGGGAGCCCGAAGGCGATGACCAGCACGGTGAGCACGATGATCCCACTGGCCAGGCTGAGCACCAACCGGATGGCGTTGCGGGCCAGCAGCGTCACCACGTGGTCGGCAGGCGAGCCGACCAGGGGCAACAAGAACCCGCTCGTACGCTCGGCCGCGGCGCTCTGCGCATGCGCCACCCCCTGCATGGCTATGATCGCGAGCACGTTTCCGACGAGGAGATACTGCACCAGACCCGGGCCGCCCACGTACTTGCCCACCATGCTGAAGAAGATGACCTGGAACAGCAGCCTGACCACGTATCCACCGAGCCAGGCCCGCAAGCTGAACAGGCTCCGGAACTCCTGATAGCCGGCGACGGCCGCCGCTCGGGCAACTCTCCAGGGCGCCAAAGTCATCGCGATGAACCTGCGCACTCCTCCCGTCACCACGACACCCGCCCGGTTCGCCGCAGTCGTCGGGTGATGCCGGCCAGCAGCAGGCCGCCGACGACCGCGGTAGCGGTGCCCAGACCTAGCACCCAGGTCAGACTCGACGCTGGTGAGCTCAGCTCCTCCGGGCGTAGGCAGGCACGGGCGAGATCTGCGGCCCAGGACAGGTAGAAGGCGCGGGAGATCGGGTACACCCCATCCGGGAGCAGGGCCACCGGCGTGAAGATGCCACCCAGAACGTATAGGGGGTAGTTGAGGAAGTTGGCCGCCGCGCCACTGGAGCGGCCCAGCGCCAGTACCCCCGCGAGCAGCGCGGCGGTCGGCACCGTCGCCAGCGCAGTCGCGCAGAGGCAGGCAGCGAACCAGCCGGGGTGAGGGATGGCCGGACGGGCACCGAACGCGCCCACGCCGATTATCCACGCCTCGCCGAAGCCGATGAGGCCGATCGCGCAGGTGACCGTCACCCGGCCCCACAGGTAACGCAGAAAGGAGGCCGGTCCGGCAAGGACCAGGTCCAACATGCCCAGTCCCCGATCAGCCACCACGCACTGACCGCCCAGTTCCAGCGTCACCGACCAGAGACTCGCGAGTGCCGGTGCGAGGACCGCCGCTCCGGCGAGGTCCTCGCGGTGTGCGACCCGGACGATCGATAGCAGCACGGCGGTGGTGAACGGGATGCCGATCAGGATTCCCACACTGCTCGGCTTGGCACGGAAGAGCATCCACTGGTATGAGGCGCCCGCGCGGAAGCCGCCCACGGAGTCAGCCATCGACCGGCTCGCCTCCCAACAGCGCGAGGTAGACGTCGTCGAGTGTGGGCCGGATGACGCGGACACCCGTGCAGCCGCCGTCGACCAGAGTTTTCAGCGCGGCGCGCAGCCCGGCCTCGGACGCGGCCGATATCCGGGCGGTGCCGTCGGCAGCGGAGTCCACCGAGGTGATCTCGGGCAGGTCCTTGATCCGTGCGAGCAGCTCGACTGAGGCGTCATCCACATCGATCTCGGTGGGCACGCTGGACCAGCGTGCAAGAGCCGCCGGGGACGCGGTCGTGAGGATCGAACCTTTGTTGATCAGCGTCACGCGGTCGCAGACCGCCTCGGCTTCCGCAAGGTCATGGGTGGTGATGAATATCGTCGTGCCCTTGGCCCGCAGGTCGGCCAGCAAGACGCGGAAGTCCCGGCGGGCCACCGGGTCCACCCCGATCGTCGGTTCGTCGAGGAAGACGACCCGTGGATCGTGCAGCAGGGCGCGGGCCAGATGAAGTCGCTGGCGCATGCCTCGCGAGTAGGTGTTGATACGGCTGTCGGCCCGGTTCAGCAGGTCGAACTGCGCGAGCAGTTCGTCACAGCGCTCCAGCGACCTCGTCTTGGACATGCCGTACATGGCCGCCCAGAACCGCAGCGACTGGCGAGCCGTCAACCAGGGGTGCAGGCCGCCACCCCCCAGCGAGACGCCGATCAGCCGCCGGACGGCCGCCGCCTCCCGAACGACGTCGTGCCCGAGGATGCTCGCCGCTCCGGCAGTCGGCAGCAGGACGGTGCTGAGAATCTTCACGAGGGTGGTCTTGCCGGCTCCGTTCGGGCCGAGCAGCCCGTGGATCTCTCCGGGCTGGACGGTCAGCGAGACCGAATCCAGCGCGATGCGCGGCGTGCGGGTCTTCCGGTGGCGACCCGGCTCCTCGTAGAGGCGGCCGAGCCGGCGGATCTCGACAGCCGGCGGGCTGGAACCCAGGATGTCGCTCTGTGCCACGCGCGCCCTCCCTGGTGCTCCGTACTGCGCCGACACCGCCCGGGGCGGCAGAGGCCGACTTTAGACACCAGCCACCGCGCAGACACGACGCCGGTTCAGGGGACTCGACCGAGGGTGGTAACGAGGCGATCCTGCGTACGACATACCGCGTCCTGGTTGGCCGTGTGCCCAAGGCATCCCAGCCGTTCCGTAACGGCTGCCCCACATAGCGGGACTTGTGTGCGGAGGTTCGTCCCCGCCTGGGTGACCAGGTGCCTGGGTCGGCTGCGGCCAGGTCGGCTCCGCGCCTGGGAGTCGTTCCGGTGGCGCCGGGCCGGCGCGGGGCGCCGGCAGGACCACAACGTCGGAACGCGGGCTCCCCGGCCGAATCGGCAGATGATCGGCCGGGGAGGTTGAACGACAAGCTCAGGCGACGCGGCACCGGCCCGTTCGCGGTCAGCCTTCGATCGCCCCGGCCAGCAGGCGGATCGTGGGGAACTCGAACATGGCCCCGGCGCCGAGTCCCACCCCGAAGCGCCGGTTGATCAGATCGATCAGGGCGACCGCGGCCAGCGAGTTGCCGCCCACGTCGAAGAAGTCCTCGTCTGGGCCGATATCGGTAACGCCTAGCGCCGCCGTCCACAGACTTCCTAGAACCTCGACAACCGAGCCGCCGCCCGCCGACTCGTCGGTCTCCGGGACCGGGTTCCGGGTGGCAGGGACGGCCGAGGTCGGCCTCGGCGCCGCCACTGCGGCAGCGGACTCCATCGGTGCCGGGGATGCGGGTGGTGGAGCCTCGGCACCCGCCGGCGCCGGCGCGTAGGCGGGCTCGTCCAGCCAAGGCATGCCTTCGACCTGGAGTCGGGATCCCGCGGGGTCCACCGAGACGACCGGCGGCAGCCCTCCAGCCAGGAGGGTGAGCAGCACCTCGGAGCCGGTTCGCGGGTTGAGCAGACCGGGTGCACGCTCGTCGGGTTCCACAGCGATCGGGTTGGCCGGGCCGGCTGCGGGGGGCGTCGGGGTCGCCCCGGTCCCGAACATCCCGCCTTTGACCTCCCGCAAGGTGAAGCCGGACAGTCGGACCAGCAGCTCGCCTGTGTCGGTGTCGTAGAGATCGAAGTCGGTCGGGCGCGGCTTGGTCCCCTGATCCGTCGTCAGCCGGGCATGAACGGTCACACGCGGCGAGAGCGGCTTCAGGACCGTCACCCTCCGGTACAGGAAGGGAGCGTACGAGCGGCCGCGCTCAATGTCGGTCAGCACGCCGGAGGCGGCGTCGACGACGGCCGGATGGAGCGGGTGCTCCGCCAGCTCCGCGTGGAACTCCTCCCGCAGCGCGAACTCGGCGATCCGCTGGACGCCGTCGCCGTGCGATCGGCTCACCTCCGGCCAGCGGGTTCCGAAGTCGATCCAGCCCGCGAGTCCGTCGTACTCCAGCATCGGCAACTCGGCCCACAATGCGGCCACATCGGTGCCCGTGACTGCTTTCGCGGTCGTGATGGTGCCGGCGGCGTGCTCGGTCCACTCCCCCGAGGCGACCATGCCGCGGCCCTGGATATGGAATCGGAGCGAGCCGGCTATGTCCTCAGCCAGAACCCTGATCTCCGTCGCGCCGACGACCGGCGCGAGGAAGACCACGTCCCGCAGTTCGATCAGGTCGGACTCACCCAGCTTCTGCCGCCCGGCCAGCACGGCGAGTTCCAGCAGCGCCGTGCCGGGCAGTACCGGATTACCCTCGAAGACGTGCTCGTCAAGCTCCCAGGACGAGCCTGGAGCGTATCGCCGCGTCAGCACGGTGCGCGGATCCGTCGCCCCGTCCGGCTCATCGGTTCCGCCCGGGGCTGCCGTCGAGGGGGCGGTTTCGGCCGCCACGCGGGCACCGGTCAGCGCGGCCAACCCGACATTCGAACGGGTGGCCATGCCGACCTCGCTCCAGCCGGGCCACTGCACCGATACGGTGGCCCGCTCCGCCCCGACCTGGTTCCTGGCGTGAGCGTCGAGGAAGGCGTTCGCCGCGGCGTAATCGGCGCTGCCGTAGAGTCCGGCGAGCGCGGCCTGGCTGGAATAGAGGATCAGGAAGTCGAGCTCGGGTCGCTTCGCGAACACCTCTTCCAGCCGGAGCACGCCGAGGGTCTTCGGTGCGAGCACCGCGCGGATGTCGGACGGCGCACGCCGCTCGGCCAGCCCGCCGCCCGGCACCCCGGCCGAGTGGAAGACCCCGTTGACACGCCCGAACCGGGCCTCCAGCCGGTCGACCGCCTCGGTCAGCGAGGCCACCTCGGTCACATCCGCGATGAGCAGCTCGACCTCCGCGCCCGCGGCGGCGAACGCCTCCAACTCGTCGCGCAGACGCTGCCCGTCGGTCGTCGCCGGGTCGGGCAGGCTGCGGCCGAGTAGGCCGAGTCGAGGTCGGAGACCGGTGTCGACCAGAGCGCGGGCAGTCACCAGGCCGATGCCCCGCAGACCACCGGTGATCAGGTGGACGCCGTGCCGGCGCAGCTGTGGCCGGCTGCCAGACGCCACCGCCGGGAGCCGGCGGAGTCTCGGCAGCCAACGGGTGGCACCGCGCAACGCGACCAGGGGATCGCCGAGCACTCTGAGCTCACCGGCCAGCACGTCCTCGGGGGTGTTGTCGGAGACGTCCAGGCAGGCCGCGGTCACGCCCGGCAGCTCACGTGCGACGCTGCGCAGCAGTGCCTGGGCCCCGGCGGCGGCCGGGTTCAGCGGCTCGGATCCGGTGACGTCCACCTGGTGCCGGCCGAGGACCACCAGCGTCGGCGTGTGCCGGTGCCGCCGCTGCCACTCGGCGCAGGCCCGCACCCCGGCGTACAGGCTGTACACCGCACTGTCGAGGTCCTGCTCCAGGGCACTGCTGTCAGCGCCGGGCGCGGCGTCCAGCAGCAGCGCGTGTGCGACCACGTCGGGGCGGGTGCCCGCCTGGTCGAGCCGCTCCAGCAGGCGCCGCCAGGCCGTTGCGTCGTTGGGATCGAACTCGCCCGGGACCGCCACGACCGTGCGGTACCCGGCGCGACCGAACGCCGCTTGAAGCCGGGCCCGGTTGCGCTCCGACGCGACGACCAGTGCGACCCCGAGCGGCAGGCTGACATAGGTCCCCGAGCTGCTGCCGTCGCGATCGCGGATCCATTCGAGGGTGCTCAGCGACCAGGACTGTCCACTGGGCGGAGATAGCTCGGCCCGGGTCGGGGCGACCGCGAGGTCCTCATCGGCGACCGCTCGCGCCGCAGGGGTTGGGGTGGCAGGGGTTGGGGTGGCAGGGCTTCGCGGCTCGTGAGCCGAGGCGCGATCGAGCCAGTAGTGGCGGCGCTGGTACGGGTAGCCCGGCACCGCGGTACGTCGATACTGCCGCTCAGCCGGGTCACGCCAGCCCGCGATGTTCCCGCCCGCCACCCACACCTCGGCGAACAGCTCGTCCAGCAGATGGGTCGTGCCCGCTCCGGGACTCGTGGTCGGCAGGGAACGCGAGTTCGTCGCCCGCATGTCCGGCCGTCCCCGAAGCAGTGCGGCCAGCGTCCGCCCCGGCCCCACCTCGACGACCGTGGACGGTCCGGCAGCGAGCACCGTGCCGACGACGCGGTCGAGCAGGACCGGTTCCACCAGCTGGCGTGCCCAGAACCGCGGCGAGCGGGCTTCTTCGGCGGTGACCGGCTCACCCGTCAGCGCCGAGATCACCGGCACCTCGGGCGTATTCAGTGGAAGGGTGGACAGCAGCTGCTCGAACTCGACTGCGGCGTCGGCCATGGACGCCGAGTGGAATCCGTGGGAGGTCCGCAGCGCCCGGGTCGCGACCTTGCGCCTGCCCAACTCCGCCTCGACCGCGGCCACCGCCTCGACCGGCCCAGACAGCACGGTTTGGCGGGCGCCGTTGACCGCGGCGACGCCGACACCGTCCGTCTGCAGATCAGCCAGCTCCTCGACGGCAGCGGCAACGGCGATCATCCGCCCCCGCGGCATCCGCGCCATCGCCTTCGCCCGGCCCGCCACGGCACGCAGCCCGGACTCGAAGTCGAGCACCCCGGCGACCCCGGCCGCCACCAGTTCGCCGAGGCTGTGGCCGAACAACATCGAAGGCTCGACGCCCCATCGCATCAGACAGTGCGCCAGTGTGTACTCGATCGTGTAGAGCAGCGGTTGCGCCACCTCGGTCTCGGCAAGTTCGGCAGGATTGCCGTTCAGCCACAGTTGTCGCAGATCGGTGCCGAGTAGCGGCTCCAGAACGTCGAAAGAGGCGTCGCATCCCGCGCGGAAAGTCCGCTCGTCGCGGTAGAGGTCGGCCAGTGCACCCGGCTGTTGCGCGCCCTGCCCCGGGAATCCGAAAACAAGCTGCCGGTGTACGCCGTCGGACTGCACGATCCGGCCGGGGTCGCGCAGCGCCCCCGCTGCGTCAGCGGCGTCGACGGCCACCACTGCGCCTCGCACCCTGCGTGCCGTGCGGCCGATCCGCAGGGTGTTGGCCGCGTCGCCGAATCGCCGTGGGGCAGGTTCGGCCTGGTCGCCGTGCACGTCCCCGAAGCCGGCGAAGTGATCGGCGAGCCGCTCACGCAGCGCGTCGGCGGCGGTCTCGTCGGCGGCCGACCAGATCACCAGTTCCCGCACCGGCGGCTCGGCAGTGCAAGCCGGCTCGGTGGGTGCGGGCGCCTCCTCTAGTACGGCATGGGCGTTGGTGCCGCCGACGCCGAAGGAGCTGACCGACGCGCGTCGGGGCTGGCCGTCGGGCACCGTCCACGGCCTGGTCCGGGTGGCCACCGAGAACGGCGAGGTCGACCAGTCGACGGCCGGGTTGGGGGTGGTGAAGTTGATGCTGGCCGGGATCGTCCGGTGGTGCAGCGCCAGGGTTGCCTTGATCAGACCGGCGATTCCCGCGGCCTGTCCCAGGTGGCCGATGTTCGACTTCACCGAACCGATCGCGCACGAGCCCGGCGTCAGGTCGCCGCCGGCCACCGTCCGGAAGGCGTCGGTGAGACCGGTCAGTTCGATCGGGTCGCCCACCGGGGTCGCTGTGCCGTGTGCCTCGACCAGGGTGATCGTGCGCGGATCGACGTCGGCGGCGCGCAGCGCGGCCTGGATGCACTCGCTCTGCCCGGCCACGCTCGGGGCCGAGAAACCTGCTTTGCGATCGCCGTCGTTGTTCACCGCGGTGCCGCGGATCACGGAGTACACGGTGTCACCGTCGGCCAGCGCGGCGGCCAGCGGTTTGAGCACCACAGCACCAGCCCCGTTGCCGAAGTTGGTGCCGGTGGCGTGTTCGTCGAAAGGTCGGGGAGTCCCGTCGTCCGCGGTGATCCCGCCAGGCAGGAACTGGTAGCCGCGGTGGAACGGGAACTCGATGTCGACACCGCCCGCCACCGCGATGTCACTGTCCCCGTTGCTCAGCGCGGCACAGGCCAGATGCACCGCGACGAGCGACGACGAGCACGCGGTCAGCACCGTCATCGCCGGACCGCGCAGACCGAGCTTGTAGGAGATGAATGTGGACAGGTAGTCCGGAGCGTTGGCGATGTCCACCGCGAGCAGACCCACCGTCCGGATCAGGTCCGGGTGCTGCTCGACGTAGTCGTATCGGTACCGGTTCACGTTCGAACCGGCGTAGACGCCGATGCCGCCCTCGTAGCGGGTGGGGTCATAGCCTGCGTGGTCCAGCGCGGCGTGCACGACCTCGAGCATCAACCGGTACTGCGGATCCCGGATCTCGGCCTCGCGAGGTGTCATCCCGAAACAGCGCGCATCGAAGGCGCCGGCGTCTTCGAGCAGGGGGCGGCGGCGTACATAGAGGGGATTGTTCAGATTGCCGGGATCCTCGCCCCACTCCAGCAACTCGTCATCGCTGATGGTGGTCAGGCTCTGCTGTCGATCGGCGATGTTCTGCCAGAAGCGGTCGATGCCGTCGGCACCGGGAAACCTCCCGGCCATTCCGATGATCGCGACAGGTTGGCTATTGGCCACAAGCCCGCACCCCTTCGTTAGGAACGGGCCTTCCGGCACCCCTGCCCAGGCCCGGTTTCGTCAACCATGATGCGGCTGGGGAAGGTTGCGGACACGTCCCCCAAACCTGCGACAGGTCACTGATCGGCCGCGCTGACTATCGTCCCGACACGAGAACAACTGTGCATACGGGAGGGCGTTCATGCGCGTCGACGCCACCACGGAGTCGGCCCGGATCAAACTTGATCAGGGTTGGCAGCTGTGGACGGTGGCCGCGCTGCGGTCGGCCGGGTTGCCGTTCGGCCGGCTCGACGCCCTGGTCGCCCGGGCCGAGGATCTGGCGCCCGGCCCGGAGCGTGAGATGACACTGCGGGACGCGATCCGACGCGGTATCGAGGCCATCGTGTCCCAGGAGGACTTCCGCCTGGCATTGACCTGGCAGAACCCCGACGCTATGGCCAACTGGGTGGCCGGCTACGCCGCTTCGATCCTCGCCGGATCACCGGTCCAGCTTGATCGGATGGATCGGCGTGGCGCGCTGATCGCGCGCTACGCACAGCGGTACTGCGCGAAGAACGACACCATCGGCTTCTTCGGCCCGGTCGCCTGGGCCGAGCTCGGTGGTCCCGAAACCGTGATCCGCGGCAGCGGCGCGCTGACCCGCGCCAGCGTGGGACTGGAAGTCTGGGCGTTGCAGGCGGTGGCACGGGCGTGGAACAGCGACCCGGCCCTGACCCATGTTCTCCCGGTGCGCCCGGACCCGGCGGTCAGCCTGACCCGCGACGGCGTGAGACGTCCGTTACGGCACCTGATGACGCTGAGCGACCAGGCGCGCGAATTGCTCGACCGGTTGACCCGAGCGGGGGCCGACATCCCCGTTGGCCGGCTCTGCGGGGAGCAGGACAGAACGACCCTCGACGAGCTGCGGCGCACGGGCGTGCTGCAGGTCGGGTTCCGGGTCCCGATCGATGGGCACCCGCAGCGCCATCTCGGTGCCCAGCTCACGGAGATCGCCGATCCGGTGGTACGGGAGCGACTGACGGCACTGCTGGCAGACATCGAAAAGGCACAGGCGGGCGTTCAGGAAGCCGCCACCGCGGATGAGCTGAGGGCCGCGTTCGACGCCGTGGAACGCAGCCTCACGGCCGCCGCAGGGCATCCGGTGCGCCCGGTCCCGGGTCTGACACCCGGCGGGCGCACACCTCTTTACCTCGACTGCCGACGCGATCTCGACGCAGCGATCGGCGCACCGGAACTCGACGCGCTGGCCGTGCCGATGTCGGTGCTGCTCGACGCTGCGCGCTGGCTCTGCGCCGAGGTCGGCCAGGTCGCGCACGACGAACTCGCACGCGTATATCGAGCGCTGAGGCCCGTCCGCGATGAGGTCACGCTGGCCGAGTTGCAGTTCGCGGCTGCCCACGTGTTCAGCCCTTCCTGCGAACTCTACGCGCCCGTGACCGTTGACTTCCGCCTCCGCTGGGCGGAGGTCCTCCCCCAGGGGACCGAGGACGCGTCGATGCCGGCGGACCGTGCCCGGCAAATCGCGGACATCGTGTTCCAGGCGCAAGGGCGGCTGTGGGCGGCGGCCCGTACGCACAGTCCTGATGTCATGCTCCGCCGCACCGCCGACGGCGACCTCCGGTGGGTGCTGGGAGAACTGCACGTCGCGCTGAACACCCTGGAGAGCCGGGTCTTCGCGGCTCAGGCCGACGATATGGACGCGCTGGTCGCCGCGGTCGCCGCCGACAGTGCGGTCGGCCGGGTGGTCCCGGTCTACCCCGCTTCCGCGCCCGAGGTCAGCTCTCGTACCTATCCGCCGTTGGCGCTCGATCCACCAGGCGCGTATCGCTACTGGTCCTACGGATCCGACGATGGACACCCGTGCGGGGTGGTCAGCACGCCGGCCACCGACCTCGTGGTCACCGAGCACGCCGGGGAACTTCTGGCGACCACCCGGCGGGACGGCTGGCAGGCTCCGGTCCTCGAGTGCTTCGGAGAGTTCCTGACTGCGGTGGTGGTGAACATGTACCGGATCCGGGAACCGCGTCGGTGCGCACCCCGGATCGACATCGGAGACCTGACCGTCTGCCGCCGCCAATGGCGCTTCCGTGCCGAGGAGTTCGGGACGCTGCCGACCAGCTCCCGCGAGATCGGACAGGAGACACTCCGGCGGTGGGCTGAAGCACAGGGGCTGCCCCGCCACGTCTTCGTCAAGACCGCAGCCGGGGCCAAGCCGTTCTACGTCGACTTCGCGGCGCCTGTGCTGGTCGACAATCTGGCGCGGTCGATCCGCCGGCTGACTGCCGAGGCCCCCGTCGACATGGTCGAGATGCTGCCGGCCCCCGACGAGCTCTGGCTGAGCGATCCGTCAGGCACCCGTTACACCTCGGAGCTGAGGCTGGTCGCGGTCGACCCGCAGCCGCATCCGTCCGCGTCGTGGAAAGTCGGGGAGGCACCGGATGCCGGGCTCTGCTGACGACGGGCTGCTCATCGGCAGCCTGTTCGCCGATGCCGCCGCGCGCCATCCGGAGCGGGTCGCGGTGGTGGCCGGTGCCCGGTCACTGTCGTATGCGGAACTGGACGCCGCAGCCCGCCGGCTCGCCGCGGTACTACGGCGAGCAGGTGCCGGTCCCGACGTTCCGGTCGCGGTGCTCTTCGACCGGGAGCGCGTCGAGTCCGTGGTTGCCGCGGTCGCGGTGTGGCTGGCCGGCGCCTGCTACATGCCGCTCGACCCGGCGGTTCCGCTCGCCCGCAACCGGCGGATGGTGGCGTCTGCCGAACCGGTGGCGCTGATCGGCGTCGCCGAAGCGGTCGGCCCGTACGCCGACCTCGCCGCGACCGTCGCGGTGAGCGGGGGAAGACCACCGGACGCGGCTGACGGGGCCATCGCCGATGCGCTCGCCCCGCCAGCCCCGACATCGCAGTGCCCGGCACCAGACGATCTGACGCCGGATCACCTCGCCTACCTCGTCCATACCTCAGGCTCGACCGGCGAGCCCAAGGCTGTCGCCGTCAGCCACAGCGCACTCGCCACGATCTACCGGGCGTGGGCCGACTGCTACGACCTGGTCGCCGCTCCCCGCGTGTGCCTCCAGGCCGCCGGACCCGGCTTCGACGTCCATGTGGCGGACCTGGTCCGGGCGCTGCTGTCCGGCGGCAGGCTGGTGTTGTGTCCGACGCAGACCCTGCTCGATCCACCTGCGCTGGCGGCACTGATCACCGCCGAGCAGGTCGACATGATCGAGTTGACCCCGGCGGTTCTGCGCCTGTTCGTCGAAGGGCTCGACCGCTCGCTCCCCTCGCTGCGGCTGGTGATCTCCGGTGGGGAGCGCTGGTCCGTCGACGCCTACCGGGCGCTTCGTCGGGCGGTCGGCGAACAGGTCCGGGTGGTGAACTCCTACGGTGTCGCCGAGGCGGCGATCGACAGCACCTGGTGCGAGGTGACCGAACATGCGCTGGCCGCGTCGGGCGGCTCGGTGCCGATCGGCCGCCCCTTCCCCGGTGTCGAGGTGCTGGTGGTCGACGAGGCCGGCCGCGTGGTCGGCGAGGACGGAACCGGCGAGCTCTGGCTCGCAGGACCGACGCTGGCCCGCGGCTACCATCGGAAACCCGAGCTGACCGCTGAGCGGTTTCAGGAGGTGTTCGGACGTCGGTGGTACCGCACCGGTGACACGGTACGTCGGGTCGACGGGCTGCTGATCCACCTCGGCCGAGGCGACGACGAGGTCAAGGTCCGTGGTGTACGCGGCAGTCTGAGTGGGGTCGAGGCGGTGCTCACGTCCCACCCCGCGGTGTCCGGTGTGGCCGTGCTGCGTGAGGAACGTGAGGGCGATGCGGCTCTGGTCGCCCACGTCGTGGCCGATCCGGCAGCTCTGGACGGGCTGCGCCGGCACGCGGCGGACATCCTGCCGCCGGCGCTCGTCCCGACACTCATCGCGCACCGGCGCCTGCCGCTGACCGCGTCGGGCAAGGTGGACCGGGCGGCCCTGGAGACCGTCGTTCGCGCCGAACCGGTGATCATCGCCCGGGACGGGGCAGAGCAGTTGCTCGTCGACCTCTGGGCCCGCCACCTCGGTCGTGGCCCCCGAGACCGCCAGGAGAGCCTGTTCGAGGCCGGCGGCAGCTCACTCACCGCAGCGAAGTTGGCCGCCTCGCTCCGCGAGGCGACCGGCGCCGCGATCTCCACCGCCACCGTGCTCGCGGCTCCGACCGTCGCCGGCCTGGCCCGCGAGCTCGCGGAGGCCTCCGCCGCCGCCGCTCCGCCGCGAGCGGACACCGCCGACGTCGCTCCGCTGTCACCCGACCAGCGCCGGCTGTGGCTTCTACACCGGCTGCGCCCGGACGACCCCGCCTACCACGTGCCCACAGTGCTGCGCATCGAGGGACCGCTGCGACTCGACATCCTGCGTTCGGCCCTGGACCGATTGGTGGAGCGGCACGACGCCTTCCGGACCGCCTTCGCGGACACCCCGCAGGGACCGCTGGGCCGGGTGCTGCCGCCTGCGGGCTTGCCGTGCGAGCTGTTCGAGGAGCCTGACGAGGACACGCTCGCCGCATTCGTGTCGCGCCCGTTCGACCTGAGGCGTGGTGACGTCGTGCGGGCGGCCGTCCTTCGCCGGGGACCCGAACACGTGGAACTCGTCCTGGTCGCACATCACGCGGTGTACGACGGCTGGTCGGAGCGCGTGGTGCTGGAAGAGCTCGGCGTCATCCACGACGCACTGCTGGCCGGGCGCGAGCCCGAGCTGCCCGCGCTGCCGTTGCGCCGGCTCGACGTGAGTCGCTGGCAGGCCGGGAGGCTGGAGGGCCACCTCGCCCGGACCCTGCGAGATTACTGGCGGCAGAGCCTTGCGGGCGCGCCGGTCTCGCTCGCGTTGCCCACCCACCGGCCCGGGACCGGGACCGGCCGGGCAGGACAGGTGCGTGCTTCGCTCACCGAGCAGCAGACGCGTGCCATCGCCGCGACGGCTGCCGCCGCAGGCACCACCGTCAACGTGGTGATGCTGGCGGCGTTCGCCGTGCTGCTCGGACGCTGGTCCGGACAGTCGGATCTGGTGGTCGGGGTGCCTTACGGCGACCGGGACCTCCAGCTGACCCATGGAATGGTCGGCTTCGAGGTCGCCACCCTGCCCATCCGGCTGGCCTTCGACCCCGAGGAGGGGTTCGACGCCCTGCTGGACTGCGTCCGGCGGGCGTTGACGGACGCGATCTTTCACAGCGACCTCCCGTTCGACCAGATCGCCGACGAGGCACGCCGTTCGGTGGGCGGCGCGGCACCGTTGTTCCGGGTCTGGTTCAACTGGCTCGGCGAGCCACCGCAGGCGCCGAAGTTGGCGGACATGGAGGTCTCGGTGGTCGACCCGCCGGTGCCCGGCGCGCTGTTCGACCTGGGGGCGTATGTGACCCTGACGGGCCCCGAGACACGAGTCGACCTGGTCTACGACGCGGACCTGTTCGACCAGCCGACGATCGCGGCGTTCGGCGAGCAGTACGTCGCGCTGCTGACGGGGCTTTGCAAGGATCCGGCGCGACCGCCGGCCGAGCAGCACCTTGCGGAGGAGGTGGTGCCGCCCGCCGACCTGCGCGGCAGGGCACCGGACCTGTTGATGCGTCTCGCGCAGGTCGCCGCCGAATCCGCCGATCGGGAGGCGGTCCGTGGGGCGGGCCGGATCCTGGACTACCGCACGCTGTACGCGCGAGCTGCCGAGGTTTCCCGGACCGTCGACCCCGCAAGCGTGGTGGGTGTCCTCGCCGACCGCACCACCGACCTGGTCCCGACACTGCTCGGCATCATCGGCGCAGGCGCGGCGTTCACCGTGCTGGACGCCGGCCATCCGCCGGCTCGGCTGGCCGCCCAACTGGACGCTGCCGGCGCCCGGATGGCGCTGTCAGCCGGTCCCCCGGTGCCGCGCGAGCTGGCGACCGGCTCGGTGCGCTGGTTGGAACTACCGTGGAAGGTGGCATCCCCGGGGACCGGCGGAGCCGAACTCGCGCCGACGTGGCCGGACGCAGCGGTCCTGCCCGACGCGCTCGCCTACGTCGCGTTCACCTCCGGCACGACCTGCGCACCGCGCGCGGTGGCCGGCGGCCTGAGGCCCGTCGCCCAATTCCTCAGCTGGTACACCGCCCGCCATGACATCGGTCCGGGCGACCGGACGGCGATGCTCTCCGGCCTGGCTCACGACCCTCTGCTGCGTGAGGTGTTCGTGCCGCTGTGGAGCGGGGCAACGCTCTGCGTGCCGCCAGGTGAGCTGGTGCGGTCACCGCGCGAGCTGAAGGGCTGGCTCGCGGCCGAGGAGATCACCGTGCTGCACGCGACCCCGGCACTGTGCCGGCTCCTCGCCCTGGCACGCAACGCTCCGCCCCTGCTCCGCGTCCGCCTGGTCTGCTGCTCCGGCGACACGCTGACCGCCGGCGACGTCGATGCGGTACGGGCCTGGGCACCGAACGCGGTCGTCGTGCACGGCTACGGCACCACCGAGACACCACAATTGGTCAGTGCCCGGGTGCTCGACCCGGCATCGCCGGTCGGCGATCCGATCCCGATCGACTCCGCAGTGCCCGGAGCGGAGGTCCTGGTACTCGACCGGCGTGGCCGGCGGACCGGCGTGGGCGAACTCGGCGACGTCGTCGTCCGCGGCCCCTACCTCGCGCTCGGGGTGTTGGGTGAACCGTCGGCCTTCAGCGCCGACCCGGTGGTGGGACACCGCCGATTCGCCACTGGGGACCTCGGGCGCCAGACCCTGGACGGCCGGATCGCGCTCGCCGGCCGCCGGGACGAGCAAGCGAAGGTTCACGGCGTGCGGGTCGAGCCCGCCGAGATCGACCGCTGGTTGCGGCTGCTGCCCGATGCGGCCGACGCCGCCTGCGCGATCCGCGCGGACAGCGGCGGTGAGCCGCGGGTGCTTGCGTATCTGGTGCCGCTGCCGGGACACCCTGCCCCACCCCTGGAGGCGGTCCGGGCCCGGCTACGGGTCCAGCTGCCGGCACCCATGCTCCCCGTGCTGGTGGTTGCGGTGGAGAGCATCCCGCTCACTGCCAACGGCAAGGTGGACCGCGCCGCACTACCCGAACCTGCACCGCCCCGGCTGCGTCCGGCACGGCCGCAGGGCGACCTGGAGTGCCTGGTCGCGGACCTCTGGCGGGCCGAGCTCCGAGTCGAGGAGGTCAGCGTGGACCGCAACTTCTTCGATCTGGGCGCCAGCTCGCTGCAGATCGCCCGGGTGCATCAGCAACTCGAAGAGGCGCTGACGCGGCATATCCCGATCACGGCGCTGTTCGGACACGCCACCGTCCGCACGCTCGCCGCGCATCTGGACGGATCTCCCCCGCCTTCCGACACCGCCAGACGCGCTGCACCGTCCGTCAGCTCGACAGACCTCCGCCTCCGCCGCCTCGCCGCGCGCGGATCAGCGTCAGCCAAGGAGAAGAACAGATGAAGCCGAACCTTGATGAGCATGTCGCGGTCATCGGGCTGGCCAGCCGATTCCCCGGCGCCCGGGACACCGCCGAGTTCTGGAGCAACCTCTGCAAGGGCCGAGACGCGGTGACATTTCCTGGGGATGCGCAACTGCTCGCCGAGGGCGTTCCGGCTAATCTGCTTGCCGACCCCTCGTATGTCAAGGCGTACGCCGAGACGCCCGATCTGGAGCTGTTCGACGCCGGATTCTTCGGCTTCACTCCACGTGACGCGGCGGTGCTCGACCCGCAGATCCGGATGTTCCTGGAGACCGCTCACGACGCCGTGGAGAACGCCGGCTACGACATGCACCGGATCGCCGAGGGCGTCGGGGTGTTCGGCGCCACCGGAGTCAACACCTACCTGGACGTGCACGTCCGTTCCGGCTCCGGCTACCAGATGCTGACCAGCAGCAGCATGGGCGTCAGCACCCTGAGCTACCCCGACTTCCTGGCCACCCACGTGGCCTACCGGTTCGGGCTGCGCGGCCCGGCGCTCACCGTCTCCACGGCCTGCTCCAGCTCCGCCGTCGCCACCCACCTGGCCTGCCAAGCGCTGCGCACCGGGGAGTGCGACTACGCGATCGCGGGCGGTTCCGAAGCCGAGATCCCCGCACATCGGGGCTATCAGTGGGACCCGGGCGGCCCGCTGTCGGTCGACGGCCGGTGCCGCCCCTTCGACAAGGACGCCAGCGGCACGATCTTCAGCACCGGGGCCGGTGCCGTCCTCCTCAAACGCTTGGGTGACGCGCTGGCCGACGGCGACCACATCTACGCGGTGATCCGGTCCTCGGCGGTCAACAACGACGGCGCGACCAAGGCCGGATTCTCCGCACCCAGCGTCGTAGGCCAGGTGGCAGCAATGCGCCAGGCCCTGGAACTGGCCGGTGTGGAGGCCCCCGAGATCGACTTCATCGAGGCCCATGGGACCGGCACCACGCTCGGCGATCCGATCGAGGTCGCCGCACTGGCCGAGGCGTACGGCTCGGCCGCCGGCGACGCCATCGCTCTCTCGTCGGTCAAGGGCAACATCGGCCACCTCGGCCACGCCGCCGGGATCTCGGGGCTGATCAAGGTCGCGCTCTGCCTGGACAACCAGCAGCGGGTGCCCACCGCGAACTTCACCGAGCCCAACCCGCGCCTGCGGCTGGGCGAGACGCCATTCCGGATCGAGACCAACGCCGTCACGTGGCCCAGGAACCCGGACCGACCGCGGATCGCGGCCCTCAATTCCCTGGGCTTCGGCGGCACCAACGCGCACCTGATCCTGGAAGAGGCCCCCGTCCCGGCCACCCCGCCGGTGGATCATCCGAAACGCCCGCAAGTCCTGCTGTGGTCGGCCAAGGATCCGCAGGCCGTGCGCGATTTCGAGGTCAGGCTCGCGGAACACCTGCGCGGTCCCGGCGTCGGGCCGCTGGCCGACATGGCCGCAACGCTCCAGGACGGCCGGACCGAGCACCCGGTCCGCGGCGCAGTCGTGGGAACGGACGCCGACGGCTGCGCAGACGCCCTGGAGAGCGGCCGGGTCCGTCGGCCGTCGCCCAGGGCGAGCGACCGGGCCGGGCACGCGGCCGCCGCACCCGACGTCGTCTTCGCCTTTCCCGGGCAGGCCGCCCAACACCAGCGGATGGCCGCCGGACTCTACGGCGTCAGCGAGGTCTTCACCCAGGTCCTCGACGACATATTCGCGCGATTCGAGCAGGTCACCGGGTCTGCGTCGATCCGTGAGGCGTGGACCTCCGCGGATGACGAGCGGCTGGCCGACACCTCGATCGCCCAGCCCTTGCTGTTCGCCGTCGAGTACGCCCTCGCCGAGCTGTGGCGGTCGTGGGGCGTCAAGCCCGCAGCAGTCGTCGGGCACAGCCTCGGGGAAATCACGGCAGCGGCCGTCGCCGGCGTGTTCACGCTCGACGACGCGGTCCGCCTGGTCCTGTCCCGCGCAGACGCGATGGCGGCGATGCCGGCCGGCGCGATGGCCGCCGTCGCAGCCTCACCCGAACAGATCCAACCGCTGCTCGCCGAGGGTGTGGCCGTCTCGGCGGTGAACGGGCCACGGCAGACCACGATCGGCGGGCCGGCCGACCCGCTGCGCGAAACGCTCGACAGGCTGCGGGAAGCGGGCCTCACCGCCCGGGAGATCGCCACCTCGCACGCGTTCCACACCGAATCGATGCGTCCGGCCGTCGCGGCCTTCGCCGCCGCCTTCGAGGGTGTGGCGCTGCGCGAGCCGGTCATCCCGATGGTCTCCGCCGCGACCGGCGAGGAGGTGGGCGCGGAGGCGCTCGACCCGGACTTCTGGGCACGACAGATCGTCGAACCGGTCCGCTTCGACCGTGCGCTTCAGCGACTGCTCGAGGGACCCGACCGGCTCGTCCTGGAGGTAGGTCCGGCGCAGACCCTGACCGGGTTGGTACGCCAGCACGGCTCCGGCGCCGATGCCGTGTCCACGCTGCCCCGGCCCGGACAGAACGCAGAAGACCTGAGCGCGGCGCTGTCCGCGGCAGCGGCCCTGTGGACCGCAGGGCAGAGCATCGACTGGGCAGCCGTGCGGGATCACCGCCCGTTCCAGCGGCTCGCGCTGCCCGGGTACCAGTACCAGCGTTCACGGTGTTGGATCGACCCGGCACCGGCGCAGAGCCCGCTCGAGACCGCCGCGCCCTCGTCCGCGCCGGCCGCTGTGGAGCTCTCCGCGGCCGCACCCGTGCCGTTCTCCGTGCTGACCTGGAGCGAGCGGAACCCCCTCGGGCTGCCGGAGCAGGCCGAGGACCGCGGCGTCGCGCTGGCCCTGCTGCCGTCGAACGAGGAGGACGGCCTGCTGGCCGTCCTGGCGCTGCAGCAGGCCGGCTACCGGCCCGTCGTCGCCCGGCCCGCCACCGGCTACCAGGAGGTCGACGGCGAGTTTCGGCTACGCCCCGACAGCGAGGAGGACCTGGATCGCCTGCTGACAGAGCTTGCCCGGCGCGATACCGCGCCGCAGCTGCTCGTCCACGCGCTGGCCATATCGCCATGGCCGCGGCCCGACCTCGCCGAGGCCGATCGGCAGCTGGCCGAGACCTTCCACAGCATGGCCGCGATGGCTCGTTCCGGTGCGCGCCACGCCACGTCAGCCGGGCTGCTGGTCCTGGCCAGCCGCAGCGCCGATCTGACCGGTGCCGAGGCACTCGACCCGGTCAAGGCCACCCTGCACGGTGCGGTGCGCAGCCTCGCCCTGGAGGCACCAGAACTCGCCTACCGATTGATCGACATCGCACTGCCGCTCCACGAGCAGGACCTCGCTGCCGAGATCGCCGGCCAGTCGGCACAGCTCGCCAGTCCTGCCGACGCAGTAACCGACGTGGTGGTGGCCCTGCGGGGGGGCCGTCGTTGGGTCCGTGAGGAGCGGCCGTTGCAGCCCGGGTCCGGTGGCGGCGCTGTGGTGCGCCGGGGCGGCGTGTACGTGCTGGTGGGCGGCTTCGGTGGGCTGGGCCTGGCCGTTGCTCGCGCCATCGCCGGGACCGGGATGCGTCCACACCTCGTGCTGACCGGACGCACGCTGCCGTCGGACGAGGAACTGGCCGCCGAGACGGCTGCGTTGCGCCGTCTGGGGGCGACCTTGCAGGCCGAGGTCTGCGATGTCGGCGACCTGAGGGCGATGCGCCGCCTGTTCGACACCGTACGGGCCAGGCACGGTGCGGTCACCGGGGTCGTCCATCTCGCCGGGGTGGCCGGGAACGGCATGCTGATGGGCCGCCTGCGCGAGGACGCCGAAGCCGTACTGCGGCCGAAGGTGCAGGGCACGTTGGTGCTCGCCGAGGTCCTGCGGGTCCATCCACCGCTGGACTTTCTGGCCTACTTCTCCAGCCGGGCGGCGCTCGGAGGGCTGATCGGCAGCGCCGACTACGCGGCCGCGAACTGCTTCCTCGACGCCCATGCCCGGCTACTCAGCCGGGACGGTGTCGCAGCGGTCAGCCTCAACTGGCCCGGTTGGAGTGAGGTCGGCATGGCGGCACGGGGAGAGCGGCCGGCCGGCACCCGTCAGTGGCAGGTACTTCTGGACGCGGCCGCGGATCCGATGCTCGACGAGCACCGCTTCGGCGGCAAGCCGGTGATGCCAGGCACCGGGCACCTCGACGCCGTGGTGCGGGCCTTCCGCGAGACGGTCGGACCGGCAGGCGCACCGGTTCGCCTGACGGACGTCATCTTCCAGCAGGCCCTGGTGGTCGAACGCCCACGTCGGTTCGAGGTGCTCTTCGAGCCTGACGGAGCCGCGGCCTGGCGGTTCACCGTCTCGTCCGGCGAGCCTGACGGTGCCGACCCGAAGCGGCACGCCACCGGTGGCATCGAGTTGCTCGACGCCACCGAACGGCCGATGCCCGAGCCCGGGCTCGCCGCACTGCGCGAGCGGTTGACAACGCCGATGCACGTCGACCCACCGACCCAGACCAAGGACGCGCTCTTCGCCTTCGGTCCGCGCTGGGACACCATCTCGGGGGTGACGGTCGGCGCCCGCGGTCACCTGGAGAAGCTGATCGAGCTCGAGCTCCCGGAGGCGTTCCGGGGCGAACTGCCGCGCTACGCGCTGCACCCGACCCTGCTCGACAACGCCACCGCGGAGGCGCGGACCAGCGGCCACGACGACGCTCACCTCCCGTTCGGATACGGCGTCTTCGAGATCTACGAGGACATTCCAGCCGTGTGCACCAGCCACATGGTGCGGCGCGACGGGGCGCCCGGGCTGATCGTGGCCGACATCGACATCTACGGCGCCGACGGCCGGCTGGTCGGTCGGATCGGCAAGTACAGCATGCGGCGGATCGAGGACGACGGGTTCCTGGCCGGCGCGCCCACTGCTCCGAACCGGTCGGCCGCCGAGGGGATCGATCCGCGCACCGGCGCCCGGATGTTCCTCTCGATCCTGAGCGGCCGTCACCCGGACCACGTGGCGGTGCGCCCGTTCCTCGACGGCACCCCGGTGCCGTTGCCGCGGTACGCCGCAGTCCCCGGCCACGGCGGCCCAGCGGTGGATGTTTCGGTGCGGCCCGCGGCTCCAGCGGTGATCCCACGGTCGCCCGCAGCACCGGCCGGGACTTCGGCTGCCGAGCGGCCGACGGAGTCGGTCCTGGACCGGCTCATCGAGCTGTGGAGCCGGCTGCTGGGTCGCGAGGTGGCACCCGGCGACGACTTCTTCGAGCTGGGCGGCACCTCGCTGACCGCGGTCGAGCTGATGGCGGGGATCCGGGAGGAGTTCGGGGTCCGGATCGGGATCGTGACGATGTTCGACCACCCGACCGTGGAGGCTTTCGCCGAGGTGCTGATCAGTCAGGGAGCGAGCTGACGTGTCTGAATCACTCGACCAGTTCACCGAGGAGCCCGTCAGCGACCGGGAGCGGGCGCTGTGGATGCTGCACCGGCTGGCGAAGGGCCGAGGCCTCTGCAACGTCGGCTTCGGCCTGCGTGTCGACGGCCCGCTGCGATGGTGGCCGCTCCAGGAGGCGCTCGACCAACTGGTCCGCCGCCACCAGGGACTGCGCGTCACTTTCGTGGGGGACGGCGTTCGCCTGCACCGCAGGTGCGCCCCGGCCGACGGGGCGCACCTGCGGCTGGAGACGGCCACCTGCACGGAGGACGGACTCGACGAGCTGGTGACCGAGTTCGTCGGCACACCGCTTGACGTGGCCGCGGGTCCGCTGATCCGGGTCAAGCTGGTCGCCCTGCCCACAGGCAGCGTGATCTGCTTCGTCGCCCATCACTTGGTGGCCGACTGGACGACCGCGCTGAGCGTGCTGCGGGAGGTCTCCCGGTTGTACGACGCGTTCGCTGCCGGTCGCGAACTGCCCCCGGATCTACGCGGTGCGGCCCACGAAGCCCGGTCTGCGGCACCGGCCGAGGAGGACCTGCACTATTGGGCAGAACACCTCGCCGGGGTCGACGCCTCGCGGATGTCGCTGGCCGGAGCCCGGCCGTTGCCGAGTCCGCCAACGCTTGCCGGGGACCGGGTCGATCGCGACCTGGCCCCCGTGGCGGACGCTGTGGCCCGGCTGCGGGTCCGCACCCGCTCCAGTGACAACATCGTGCTGCTGGCCGCCTACTGTGCGCTGCTGGCCAGGCACGGTGCCGGCCCGGACCTGGTGGTCGGTGTCCCCGTGAGCGCCCGCCGCTCCGACACCGCGGACGCGTTCGGGTACCACGTCAGTACCCTTCCGCTGCGGGTGCGGGTCGAATTGGAGCGTGGATTCGACGACCTGGTCGCGCAGGTGCGGTCGGCGTTCCTCAACGGCCTCGAGCACAGTGCGGCATCCTTCGAGTCCGTCCAGCCTCACCTCGGTCTCGGCAGCGGGGACTGGCGAACGCCGCTCTTCCGGCATGCGTTCAACTTCCGCCCGCTGACGCCCTCGGACGAGCAACCGAGCATGGGGGGCTTGCCGGCACGGCAGATCGACGCCGGGCATGGCTTGAGCCGACTGGACTTCGACATGATCGTCTTCGCCGGGCCTCAGTCACTCCAACTCACTGCCGTGTTCAGTACCGAAGCGCATGACCGCTCGGAGGTCGAGGCCCTGGTCGACCGGTTTGCCCGGCTGTTGGCCGCGCTGGACGCCGATCCTGCAGCCTCGCTCGGCGCCGTCGATCTGGCGACCGACGCCGACCGGCGGGCGGTGGCGGCGCTGAACGGCGCCGTCGGCCCCCCGGTGGACGGCGCCGTGCCGACCGTCCCGGAACTGATCTTCGAGCAGGGACGGCGAAGCCCTGACGCGATCGCGGTGGGCGACTGGACTTACCGTCAGCTGCTGGAGCGTGCGGCCGCAATCGCCGCCACGCTCGGCAAGCACGGTGTCGGCCCCGGCAACGTGGTCGCAATCCACCTGGATCGCGGACCGGAACTGGCGGCCGCGGCATTGGGCGTCTGGACGATTGGCGCGGGATATCTTCCGCTTGACCCTGCGCACCCCGTGGCCAGGGGCACACACCAGCTGAACGACGGCGGTGTACGGGTGCTGATCTCGCAACAACCGCTTCCGGAGCAGTGGGCGGCCGGCCGGATCGTGTTGGCTCCCGAGGGCACCGCCCGGCCGGTCGCCCCGGTGACGGGACCGCTTGCATACCTGATCTACACCTCGGGCTCGACCGGCGCCCCAAAGGGGGTCGAGGTCGGGCACGCGGGGCTGGCCAATGTCGTGCGCCATTTCGCCGATCTGCTGGATGCCGGACCGGAGGACCGCTTCCTCTGGCTGACGACCGCATCCTTCGACATCTCCGCGCTGGAAATCTTCCTGCCGCTCAGCGTCGGGGCGAGAGCCGTTGCCGTCAGCGACCGGGTGCGGCTGTCGGCGCGCGAGCTCGCCGCGGTGTTCGAGGCCGAGCAGGTCACGATCGCCCAGGCGACCCCGACCACGTGGCGCTTTCTCGCTCCCGAGCTGGGCGACCGGCTGCGGGGCGTGCGGGTGCTGTGCGGGGGCGAGGCGCTGACCCTGGCGCTGGCTGAGCGGCTGCTGGATGCCGGTTGCAGGCTCTTCAACGTCTACGGCCCGACCGAGACGACCATCTGGTCGACATCCGCCGAGCTGCGCCAGCCCCTGCCCGACCAGATTCCGATCGGGCGGCCGATCGCGAACACGACTGTGTCGGTGCGGGACGCCGCGCACCGCCCCCTGCCGCCCGGGGTTCCGGGAGAGCTGTGCCTCGGAGGCACCGGGCTGGCCATCGGCTACCGGGGCGACGGCGCTCGGACCGCGGAGCGCTTCCGCACGGACGATTCGCAGGGGCGCTACTACCGCACGGGTGACGAGGTGGCGCTCACCGCCGACGGAGAGCTCCGCTACCTGGGCCGTCTGGATCGCCAGTTGAAGATCCGCGGTCAGCGGATCGAGCCGGCCGAGGTCGAGTCGGTCTTCGAGAGCCACCCCGAGGTGGCCGCAGCGGCCGCCTTCGCGCAGACCGACGCCGCCGGAGAGATGGCGCTGACCATCGCAGTCCGGCCTGCGGCGAGCCTCGCCGAGCACGATACCGAGCAGACACTGGCCGCGCGGTTGGCCGAGCACGCCCGCCGGTTCCTGTCTTCCGGGGCCGTGCCGAGCCGGGTACTAGTCGTCGAGTCGTTTCCACTAACCGGCAACGAGAAGATCGACTATGGGGCGCTCGCCGCGGCCTCGGCCTCGGCCGATCCCGGTTCGGCGCGGATGGCGTCCGCGTCGCCGGAGGACCCCGTCGTGCGTACGGTCGTCGAAATCTGGCGCGAGGTCCTCGGAGACCGGCGGGTGGGACCAGGCTCCCAGTTCTTCCTGAGCGGCGGGCACTCGCTGGCCGCGGTCCGGGTGGCCGAACGACTCTCGGCGGTCTTCGGGACCGAGATCGGCTTCGACACCGTCTTCGTGGCCCCGACCCCGGTTCTGCTGGCCGCGCACATCGCCGACATGAGGGACTCACGATGATCGACAACCGGGACTGGTATGTCCCGCTGGCAGCGGACGGCGGCCGCCGGATCTTCGGATTTCCGCACGCCGGCGCCGGCTGCGCGCAGCTGTCACCGCTGGCAGATCTGCTGGCTGGGCGTGGGATCACGCTCTGGTCGGCCAACCTGCCCGGACGGCAGGCACGGCTGGCCGAGCCGCCACGAGCGGAGCTGGACGCACTGGTGGAGGAACTCACCGACGCCCTGGTGGAGCGGATCGCGGATCAGCCCTACGACCTGTTCGGTTACTGCGGCGGCGCGGTGCTGGCCTTCGAGGTCGCCCGACGGCTGCGCACGCAGTCGGTGCGCCTGCCCGACCGGATGTTCGTGGTCTCCTTCGAGGCGCCTGACATCGCCTGGCGGCCGCGGCGGCTGCCTTACCTGCCGTCCGACGTGCTCTGGGAGTACCTGTCCGAGCGGGGAGGTGTCTCCGGCGAGCTGGCCGCCGACCGGACGGTGCGACAGCTGGTAGAACCTGCCGTCCGGGCCGACTTCACCTGGCTGGGCGAGTACCGGTGCGAACCCGGCACACCGCTGCCGGTGCGGATCGTGGTCTTCCACGGGCTGCGGGACGAGGACACCCTGCACGGCGCGCTGCTCGGCTGGCGCCGGCACAGCACCGAACGGGTCCTCCTGTTCGGCATTGACGGCGGCCACTGGCTGCTGGAGGACTCGTTGGCCGAACTCGCCGACCTGACGGCGAGGGAAATCTCAGGCCCGACAGCTGACCCACTTCCCGCCGTGGCACCGGACGCCACGGCACTGAACGCCGCCGGAGGCATCGATGACTGACTCGTCCCCAGCCGCCGGAACCGCCTTCACCACGGTCGACGCCGGATCGCAGGCGCTGTGGATGCTCCAGCAGCTGGTTCCCGACATCGGCGTGTCCAACGCGGCGGTGGCCATCGAGATGGCCGAGCAAGTCCGCTGGTGGCCACTCCAGGAGGCGCTCAACTGTCTGGTGCGGCGCCACCCTGCGCTGTCCGCCGAGTTCATGCTGCACGAGGGTGCGGTCGGTCGCCGCCGCTCGGCACGCCCGGTGCTCGAACTCGACATGGTCGGCAGCGATCCTGACCGGATCGAGGCGGATCTCACCGAATACGCCGCCCGGCCGTTCCGGCTGGACCGGGCGCCACTGGTCCGGGTGGGCCTTTTCACGGTCTCCGCGCAGCGGTCGGTGATCTGCCTGGCCGCCCATCACATCGTGGTGGACGCGGCCAGCCTAGGCATGCTGGTGGCCGAAATCGGGATGGCCTACCGGGCAATCGCCGAGACCGGAGCACCACCGGAGCTGCCCGATCCGGTGGAAGTGCCCGAGGCGAATCACACCGGTGCGTTGGAGTACTGGCGGGCGCGCACCGAGGGATTCGACCCCAGTTCAATGCGTTTGGACGGTGCGCGCGAGCCGGCGGACACCCCCACCTTCGACGGACGGATGGTCGAGCGGCAGCTGTCGCCGGAGGCCGTCGCGGCCCTGGCCGAGCTTCGGCGCCGCTGCAAGGCCACCGATGCGCTCGTCCTGCTTTCCTGCTACCACCTGCTGCTACGGCGGCTCGGCGCAGCCGAGGACCAGGTGGTGGGAGTGATGGCGGACACCCGGGGCGGCCGCGCGGCCGATGCGGTCGGCTACCACGTCGCCACAGTGCCGCTGCGTGTGCGCGTCGAAGACGGCATCGGTTTCGACCAGCTGGTCGCTCGGGTGACCAAGGCGATGGTCGCCGGGTTCGAACACGGCCGCGCTCCGTTCGAGGCGGTGGCTGCGGCTGGTCCGGCCGACTCGGGCGACCAGGCTTGGTGGAGGTCCCGGCTGGTCCGCCAGCTGTTCAACTTCCGCCCCGAGCACCCCACCACTCAACCGGCCGGTGACGGCTCGCTCTTCCGCGAGGTGGCGACCGGTCTGAGTCGATTCGACCTGGAACTGACGGCACAACCGGTCGGCTCGCAGGTCACGGTGAAGCTGGTGGTCAGCACCGAGGTCTACAGCATGGAGTTCGCGGAGGCCTTCCTGGAGCGCCTGGACACGGTGATCTGCACCGCGATCGCCGATCCGGGCCGGGCGGTGGGCGACTTCGACGTCCGTTCCCGGACGGACCGGCAGGTGGTCGCCCAGGTCAACGAGACGATGGCTGCCTGGCCGGGACCCGACACCATGCCAGGCCTCTTCGCCGCAGCGGCCGACCGGCGGCCGGACGCCGTCGCCGTGGTCGACGGCCGACGGGCCGGTTCCGGATCCCGTTCGGTCAGCTACGCGGAGCTGGCCCGACGGGCCGGCGCCTACCGTACGGCCGTCGTGGCCGCAGGTGGCGGACCGGGGTCGGTTGTCGCGCTGGCAGGACCGCGCGGTGGGGATACCGCCGCCGCGGTCCTGGGGGTCTGGGCTGCGGGCGCAGCCTATCTCCCCCTCGATCCCGGTTACCCTGTCGAGCGCCTGGCTCACCAGCTGGACGACGCCGATTGCCGGCTGGTCATCGGCGCAGAGCACCTGCCACCCGAGTGCCGTGCGGGCCGCACCCACGTAGTTGCCGCCGCCACCACCTCCGCCGAGGGCCTCGGCGACGCGGTCGCGGGCCCCGACGACTGCGCCTACCTCATCTACACCTCCGGCTCCACCGGCGTGCCCAAGGGCGTCCGCCTGTCCCACCGCAACCTCGCCAATGTCGTACGGCACTTCGCACGCGACCTCGAACTTGATCACAACGCCAGCACGCTGTGGCTCACCACGTTCGCCTTCGACATCTCGGCACTCGAACTGTGCCTGCCCCTCGCTGTCGGCGGCAGGGTGGTCGTGGCTCCCGACCAGGCGCGCGGCGAACCCGAGCAGCTGATCGAGCTGATCGAACGGGAACAGGTCTCAGTCGTCCAGGCGACCCCGACCACCTGGCGGCTGGTCGCCGAGGCATTGGCCGGCAAGCTGGTCGGCCGTGTCGCGTTGTGCGGTGGTGAGCCGCTGCCGGACGCGCTGGCCGAGCGGTTGTTGCGGACCGGCGCCGATGTGCACAACGTGTACGGCCCGACCGAGACGACCATCTGGTCGACAACCGCCCGCGTCCGGCCTGGGGAACCCGTGGTTGTGGGCCGACCGCTCGCGAACACCCAGGTTCACGTGCTCGACGGGGCCGGTCGGCCGCTCCCGGTCGGGTGCACCGGCGAACTGTGCATCAGCGGTGACGGCGTCGCATTGGGCTACCACGAACGCCCCGAGCTCACCGCAGAACGGTTCCGCGAAGACGCCGAGCTCGGCCGCTACTACCGCACCGGCGACCTGGCACGGATCCGGCCCGACGGGGTGATCGAGCTGGCCGGACGCGCCGATCGGCAGGTGAAATTGCGGGGTCACCGGATCGAGCTGCCCGGGATCGAGGCGGTGCTGGAGGCCCACCCCGAGGTGGCGGCTGCTGCTGTCATCCTCAAGGGCGATCCCAGCGGTGACGGGTATCTCGCCGCGTTCGTGGTCGCCGCCGAACGGGCCGGGCTGGTGACCGACATCTGGGAATACGCCCGACAGCACATGCCCGGCTACTGCGTACCTGCCCGCATCGCGGTACTTGACCGGCTGCCGACCACGGCCAACGGCAAGGTGAACGTCAACGCGTTGGCGGACATGGGGCTGGATGAGGTCGGCGGAGTCGAGAAACCGGATCCCGCCGTGGAGGCCGATGACGTCGAAGCGCTGCTGGTCCGGCTGTGGGCGCGGACCCTGGGCCGGACGGGCATCGGTGCGCACTCGAACTTCTTCCTCTCTGGTGGCCAGTCGCTGCTGGCGGTGCAGCTGGCCGAGTCCGCCGGCGCACAGTGCGGTGTCCCTGTCACGATGGCGATGATCTTCCGCGCACCGACGCCGGCAGCGCTGGGCGAGCTCATCCGGCAGGCGGGCGGTTCGGCGTCGCCGCGAGTGACCGACGACGCGGCCGAGCTGGTCGCCGCCGCGGTCAGGGCAATGCTGGGTTTCGACATCGCGGAGGGTGCCAGCTTCTTCGAGGCCGGGCTGACCTCGAAGATGGCCGTCGCGATGCACCTGCGCCTGAGTGCCGACCTGGGCCTGGAGTTCCCGGTGACCGACATGTTCAAGTACCCGACCTCAGGCGCGCTGGCAGCACGTATCGCGGCGCTCCGCTCGGGGGCCCCGGCCGCCGCGCAGTCGCCAGACCCGAGCGCCGCCACGCCGCCGGCACCGACGGCCGGCTGGAGCGCCGAGTCACGCAGAGATCTTCGTGCACGTATCCGAGAGCGAAAGGGGTGACGGCCATGGCCGACTCCGTAGAACCGATCGCGGTGATCGGTATGGCCTGCAAGCTGCCCGGCGCGCCGGATCTGGAAAGCTTCTGGCAGAACCTGGCCGCCGGGCGGGAGACCATCTCCTTCTTCGACACCGAGGAGCTGACCGCCGCCGGGGTCGCGCAGGCGGAGGCCGCCGATCCGGACTATGTCCCGGCCGCGCCCGAGATGCCCGATGTGGATCGCTTCGACGCGGACCTGTTCGGCATGACCGCCGCCGAGGCGCGGATCTGCGACCCGCAGATCCGTGCGTTCCTCGAGCTGTGCCATGCTGCGGTGGAGCACGCAGGCTACGACCCGTTCGCGCTGCCCGACAGCGTCGGCGTGTTCGGCACCACCGGCCCCAACTCGTATCTGCGACACATCCTCACCACTCGGCCCGACCTCGCTGAAGGATCGCCCGGGATGGCGCTGTTCACCCTGAACAACGCGGACTACCTGGCAACTCTGGCCTCCTACAAGCTCGACCTGCGCGGCCCGAGCATGACGGTCCTCAGCGCCTGCTCCAGTTCCCTGGTCACCGTCCACATGGCGGCTCAGGCGCTGCGGGCGGGAGAGTGCGATGCGGCGCTCGCTGGAGGCTCGACCGTCGAACTCCCGCTGGGGCACGGCCACCAGTGGACACCTGGCGGAGTCCTCACCCGGGACGGCCACTGCCGCCCGTTCGACTCTTCCGCCTCGGGAACGATCTTCGGCAGCGGTGCCGGGGTGGTGCTGCTCAAGCGCCTTGACGACGCCCTGACCGACGGGGACCGGGTGCTGGCGGTGATCCGCGGCAGCGCGATCAACAACGACGGCGCCGACAAGGTCTCCTTCAGCGCCCCCAGCGTGGGTGGCCAGGCCGCCGCGGTGGCCGAGGCCATGCTGCTCGCCGGTGTCGCGCCGGGCGACGTCGACTACGTCGAAGCGCACGCCACCGGCACCGATCTAGGCGATCCGATCGAGGTCGCCGCGCTCACAGAGGCGTACGAGACACTCTCCGACACTCCGCTGATACGTGGGCGCACCGCGATCGGCTCGGTGAAGTCCAACATCGGCCACATGAACTCGGTGGCTGGCGTGGCCGGTCTGATCAAGACCGTGCTCATGCTCCAGCACGAGACGATCGCACCGAGCATCAACATCAGCGAGGCCAACCCGCGGCTGGAACTCGACCGAACGCCCTTCGAGCTCGCTGGCAGGGCGCGGGCCTGGCCCCGCAGGGCCGGCCGGCCCCGGGTGGCGGCGGTGAGCTCGCTAGGCATCGGCGGCACCAACGCGCATCTCGTCCTGCAGGAAGGTCCCGTGGCACCGCCGTTCCCGCGTCGGGAGCAGCCGCGGCTGGTGGTCTGGTCGGCCCGTGACACCGAAGGCGTGGACCGGCTCCGCGGCGGGCTCGCCGCCTACTTCACGGCCAATGGCGAAGCGGACTTCGCCGAGGCGGTGGGAACGCTACAGCGGGGGCGCACCCCGCATCCGGTGCGGGCCGCCCTGGTGGCGTCATCGGCGGCCGCCGCCGCAGAGAACCTGTCGACGGCCGGCTCCCCGATCGCCGTCGGCCGTATCCGGCCGGGTGCCAGGCGGGCCTTCCTGTTCCCGGGCCAGGGGGCGCAGCGGATCCGGATGGCGGCGGGCCTGTACGGGACGGACCGTGCGTTCAGCGTCGCGATGGACGAGTGCCTCGAACTCTTCCAGTGCGGCGGGACACGGCTGGACGAGGCCTGGCTCGGCGAAGAGCACGCCGAGGCGACCGAGCTGGTCCAGCCGTTGCTGTTCTCAGTCGAGTACGCGCTCGCCGCGATGTGGCGGGCCTGGGGCGTCGAACCACAGGCTGTTCTGGGGCACAGCGTCGGCGAGTTGACCGCGGCGACAGTGGCCGGGGTCTTCGATCTCCCGGACGCGGTACACCTGGTCGCAGCCCGCGCGGCGGCGATGGCCGCCCACCCGGTCCAAGGTGCGATGCTGGCGGTGGCCGCCGGCGTCGAGCGGGTCGCCGGGCTGCTGCCGCCCGAGGCGGCAGTGGCAGCGGTGAACGGCGCGGCACAGACCGTGGTCTCGGGGCCGCACGAGGCCCTCGCCGAACTGGCCGCCCGTTTCGCGGAACAGCGCCTGGCCTGCCGACCGCTACCGGTCGCCGGTGCGTTCCACCATCCCGGGTGGAGCGATGCCGCCGACCGTTTCGCCAAGGCGTTCGACGCGGTGACCACCCGAGATCCTGCCATCCCCATGTACTCGGGTCGGACGGGGAGTCTGCTGACCGACGAGCAGGCTAAGGACCCGCGCTTCTGGGCGGAGCAGCTGACCGGTCCGGTGCTGTTCGGCCCTGCCCTGGAGGCGCTGACCGCCTCCGGCGAGTGGACCCTGCTGGAGACCGGTCCCGGCCGAACCCTGACCACGTTCGCCCGACGCCTGGCCGCCGCCCGGGATGGCCGGGTCACGGCGGTCGCCGCGATGGGATCCGGCGACGACCAGGAGACCGCGCTCCTAGCCGCAGGTCGGTTGTGGCTCGACGGCGTGGCGCTCGACTGGGAGGCCATGGGGCAACCGCGGGCCCTGACCCGCCGGCAGGTGCCGGGCTACCCGTATCGGCGGGACCGGCATTGGATCGATCCGCTGCCTGCGGAGAAGCCGACCATGCAGCTGGCGGGCGTCGCGACCGCTGAGCCCCCGTCGCACGGTGACGTGGACGGGATCGAGGTTACGGCCGGCGCGAAGCCTCCGGCGACGATCGGCAGTACGACGCCAGGCGCTGCGACTCCGCTGAGTGTCCTCGAGTGGGTATCGGCCCCGGCGCGGCGGACGGCTCGGGGCTCTGGCGGCGTCGCGCTGGTCCTGCTGCCGGAAGACCCGGACCGGTCGATGACAGTCCTGCTGGCGGTGCAACGGGCCGGTTGGCGCACCGTGCGGGTGCGACCCGCCGACGCGCCGGGCGAGACGGCCGGTGAGTTCCGTGTGCGGCTGAACGAGCCACAGGACTTCACCGACCTGGCGGCCGTGCTGGCCGAGCGCGGCCTTGCGATCGACCTGTATCTGCACGCGGCTGCATATTCCGGGACGGGCGCGGCCAACGATCCGCTCGATGAGCAGCTGGAAGCCGCGTTCTTCAGCCTCCTGTCGTTCGCCAAACTCGCGCTGACGCGCGCCCCGGGCGAGGCCCCGCCTCGCTTCGTCTTGCTGACCAGCGAGGCAGTCGATGTCAGCGGTGGTGAGCCGCTGGTTCCAGCCCGTGCCACCGCAGTGGCGTTCGCCCGCACCCTGGCGGCCGAGACCCCCGGCATGCCGGTCGCCGTGCTGGACGCCTGCGCGCGCACCGGACCAGCTGAGCTCGCGGCCGACCTGGTCCGACCGGAGTCAGGGAGTGTGACGGCCCTGCGGGGCTCCCGCCGCTGGACGCCGGTCGAGCGTCCGCTGGAACTACCGGCCCCGGTCGGCGAAACGCTGCGTGAGCGCGGCGTCTACCTGATCACCGGGGGCTTCGGTGGCCTGGGATTGGCGCTCGCCCGCCATCTCGCCGGTTCCGGGCTGCGTCCGCGGCTGGTCCTGCTGGGCCGCCGCGATCCGACCGACCTGCGGGCGGACGTCGAGGACCCGTTCGTGCTGCGTGCTCGGGCCACACTGGCCGAGCTCACCGCGCTCGGTGCCGATGTGCTAACGGTGAGTGGTGATGCAGCCGAGCCCGGATTGTTGAGCACCATGTTCGACCTGGCCCAGCAGCGGTTCGGCACGGTGAACGGCGTCTTCCACCTGGCCGGGGTGGCCGGTGGCCGGATGGCCGCGTTCCGCAAGCAGGCGGACGCCGCCGCGGTGCTGGCCCCGAAGACAGCGGCGACGGTGCTGCTGGCCGAAGCCACTACTGACCGCCCCATACTCGATTTCGTGGTGCTGTACAGCAGCCGGGCTGCCGTCGAAGGTCTGGTCGGCTCGGCCGATTACGCTGCGGCGAACGCCTTCCTGGACGCTGCTGCGGAGTCCCTGCCGTTCCACGCGGTGCGAGTGCTGAGCGTGGGCTGGCCGGTATGGCTCGGCGAGGGCATGGTGGACCACGAGGGCCCAGACCTCGGCGGGCTGTCCGCGCTGGTGGCGCAGCTGGCCGACGGCCGTTCGGTCGAGCCGTCCACACCGGACTTCCGCTGGGAGAGCGACTTCGGTGCGGCGACACACTGGGTGCTTGACGAGCATCGGGTCGGCAGTGTCCCACTGCTACCCGGCGCTGCCTATGTCGACCTGGTGGTGAGCCTCTTCACCGAGCACTTGGCCGGGGCCGGCGGAGCAGTCGAGCTCACGGATGTGGTCTTTCGTGCGCCGTTCTCGGATGAGCGGAACCGGCGGCTGCGGGTGGACTTCACCGCGACCGCGGACGGCTACGACTTCACAGTCGTCTCCCGTCCGGCCGAACAACCAGACGACACCTGGCTCGAACACGTGACCGGGCGAGCGGGCTGGGTGAGCGCCGAGCGCCGCCCGATCGACGTCGAGGACCTGGTCATGCGGTTGGAGACGGTCGGCACAAAACCAGCCGACAAGGTTCCAACCGATCTCGCCTTCACCATGGGCCCCCGATGGCGCAACATCAAGGATGTCTGGCAGAGCGGCGAGGAGCGGCTGTTGCGACTCGAACTGCCGCCGGGGCTGGTCGGCGACCTGCCCCAGCACCGGCTGCACCCGGCACTGCTCGACACGGCTACGGCCGGGGTCCGTTCGTCAGGCGAGGGAGCGTTCGTACCGTTCATCTACCGTCGCCTGGTCGTGCACGCGGACCTGCCGGAACGTCTGTACAGCCACGTTCGGCGCACCCCCACCGACCCGGACACCGCGATCGGGGACATCGAGCTGATCGCCCCGGACGGCACGGTGCTGGCGGAGGTCGAGGGCTTCACCATGCGACGGGTCTCCTTCGAACCGGGTTGGGACCGGCCGCAGGCACCCGGCCGGGGTGGACCTCTGCCCGCCGCGACGCGCGGCAGGGAAGGGCTGGACCCGGTACAGGGCCTGCGGCTGCTGCTGCAGCTCATCGCCGCGGACACGCCGCGGTCTGTGCTTGTCCGCCCGCATGTCGACGGGCGCCCGGTTCCGGCGGCCGCGGGGCCCTCGCCCGCGACCCCCGCGACCCCCACGGCCCCCGCGTCCCCCGTGCCGGACGCCACGCCGGGGACGGTGCCACCCGCGGCGTCGCCGTCCCACGGGAAGGGCCAACATACGGTTCATCAGGGCCGACGGCTCGCACCGTCCGAGCAGCCGGCCGCGACCCCGATCGCGGCAAGCAGATCCGTCACCGCCGCGACCGGTCTGGCCGATCTGTGGGAGCACGCGATCGGCGTCCCGCCGACCGGTGACGACGAGGACTTTTTCGAAGCCGGTGGCAACTCGTTGTCTGCGGTCGAGCTCATCGGGCGCATCCGGGCAGTCCATGGGCTCGAGCTCAGCATCGGGTTGCTGCTCGAGGTCCGAACCTTCGGAGGGCTGCGGGAGATCGTGGAGGCGGGTGTCGGCCGATGACCCAACCCGTCGGAGTGTTGCGCTGCCGCAATCTCCATCCGGACCCGGCCATACGGCTGTTCTGCCTGCCCTGGGCCGGGTCCGGGGCCCTCGGATACGCCTCCTGGCGGTTGCCGGCCGAGCTGGCCGCCGAGGTCTGGACCGTACAATTGCCCGGCCGCGAGGATCGGGCCGGGGAACCGCCGTTGCGCACCATCCCGGCGATGGTCGAAACCTTGCGGGCCGCTGCCGATCCGCTGCTCGACCGACCCTTTGCGTTCTTCGGGCACAGCATGGGCGCCCTGCTGGCCTTCGAGCTGGCTCGGACGCTGCGTGGTACGGGCGGGCCGGTCCCGGCGCACCTCTTCCTCTCCGGAATGCGCTCGCCCGACTTGCCCTCGTGGCGCCCGGCGGCGAGCACCCTGGACGACGAGTCGCTGCTCTGCCGACTGAACGAGATGGCCGGACCCTCGGGGTCGGCGCTACGCGACCGTGACCTGTTGTTGTGGCTGGCTCCCATGATGCGTGCCGACTTCGAAGCGTGCGAGACCTATCGCTACCAGCCGGAGCCGCCGTTGGACATTCCGACGAGCCTGCTGGCCGCCGCCGACGACACCGAGGTCCGCGTGGACGAGGTGTCCGAGTGGCGGCGGCACAGCAAGGCCGCCGGGCCGGTCCTGATCTTCGAGGGTGGGCACCTCTACCTGCTCGATCACCGGGAGCAGGTGCTCGACCAGGTGGCCGGGGAACTCTCGCTGATGTGGGCCGCTTGAGTGCTACGACGACGCGGCGGGTAGTGAGTGCCGTTCCTCTTGCCCGCCGCATGGCCGACGTTCGCGGTGGACTGTCGGACTCGGACACCGTGGCGTCGCCTACGGCCATGATGAGCTCGCTGCCGGGCGCCCGTCCCGTCAGCGATGAATCATCAGTCGCCCGACCGGGTCTCCCAGGGCAGCGCCTTGCGTTCTCCGCTGGAAGGGTGCGCAGGCAGCCCAAGGCGCCTCGCCACCTCGGCGGACAGGGACCGCCGCGTCGGGAACCGGAAGACGTCGAGCAGCGCGAGGGCCACGTCCTCGTCTGCCAGCGTAGCCAGCACCGCGGTCAGCCGCAGCGAGGTGTAGCCGGCTTCGAAGAAGTTGGTGTCCTCGGCCAGGTCGGTGCAGCCTGCGGGACGGTGCGCCGCGAAGGCGGTGCCGATCCGTCGGCTCAGTTCGTCGCGATCCTGCATGCGTCCTCCACGATCCGGGCGACAATGTTCGGGGCGCCGTCCAACAGCCAGTGATCGCTCTCGACGATATGGACCGAACAGGTGCCGCTGGTCTGGGCGCTCCAGCCGACGAGGTCGATCGGGTTCTGAAGGGCCGGATCGTGGCGCCCGATGATCACCGAGATGTCCAGCGGCATACGGGCCGACTCCTCGTACCGGAACCCGGCGAAGAGTTCGTAGTCGGCACGCAACGCTGGTTCGAAGATGTCCCGGAACTCTGGCTGCGCCGCCAGCTGCGGGGGGAAGCCACCGGAGTCGGTGATCTTCTGCCAGAACTCCCCGGATGGCAGGACGTGAACATCCTGGTCCATCGCGGTGAACTGCGGCCCAGGAAACGATATCGCCACCAGTGCTCGCGGCAGCGGGAGTCCTGCCGCGTGGACCTCCCGTGCCACGAGGTATGCCAGGGCCGCACCCGAGCAGTAGCCGACCAGCACATAAGGCCGATCGAGATAGCCTCGTAGATCGTTCGCCAAGTCGGTGGCGAGCAGACCGAGGTCCGTCCTGGCCGGCTCGCCGAACCTTGCCTGACGGCCGGGCAGGTTCAGCCCGTACAACGCCACGTCGGAGGAGAGCCGTGCCGCGCAATCGGCAAAGGTGGCGCAGCCCGCGCCCGCCTGGGGCATCCCGAAGACACGCACCGGTCGATCGGGATCGTCCACCAACGGGACGAACCAGGGCGCGACGGTGTGGTTGATGGTCATGCGTTGAGGTCCGATTCCTTCGATGCTCGACCAGCTCCGGTCAAGTGGGTGCATTCAGGAGGCGTTGGCCACGGGGCGGATAGGCCGTTGCGGTCATCGAGTTCGGGATCTTCTGACATGTCCCGCCACGGGTCGGCTACTGGCCGTTGTCTCACCCGCAGTTGTCGACACGCGCCAAGGTTAGGTAAGCGGTGTGGGCTGGTCATGCCCCCGGAACCAGGGACGTGCCGGGCCGGTGGCTCGACGAGAGGATCACGCAATCCGCGGACAGTGACGGTGGTCGGAACTCCGGCTCCGGCATCCGCCGGGCCCGCCGAGACCCTGGAGCCACGTGCGATGACCGTGCCGTTCCCGTTCAGCCCCTCGCTGCTGGCCGAGCGGGTCGCCGTCGTGACCGGTGGCGCGACGGGCATCGGGCTCGCGATCGCCTGCGCGCTCACCGAGGCCGGCGCCTCAGTGGTGATCACCTCCCGCTCGGCTGAGCGGCTGACCGCCGCCGAGATGGAGGTCGCCCGACGTACCGGGCGTCCGGTCTGGAGCCTGCCCTGCGACGTGCGGGAGGAGGACGACGTGGCCCGCCTGCGGGACTTCGTCTCAGCCCGTTGCGGCGCCGCCGCCATCGTGGTGAACAATGCGGCGGCCAACTTCAGGATGCCTGCGGAGAAGATGACCGGTCGGGCGATGCGAGCGGTGCTGGACACCGACCTCCTCGGCACCTACCAGGTCACCCGGGCCTTCTTCGACGATCTGCGGAGCACCGGTCACGGTTCCGTGCTCTCCATCGGTATCGCGGCGGTCGAGCGGGGCTTTCCGGGTTACTCGCACGCCGGTGCGGCCAAGGCCGCGATCGCTTCACTGACGGCCTCCTGGGCCTCCGAGTGGGGGCCACACGGCATCCGCGCCAACTGCATCGCGCCCGGTCCCGTCCCCACGAAGGGTGTATGGGAGAACATGCTGGGCCAACCGCCGTCGTCGGCGGCGGACGCGGGAGCACAGGCATTTGCGCAGTACGCGCAGGCGGTGCCGCTCCGCCGGCTGGGCACCCCGCAGGACGTGGCCGCCGCCGTGGTGTTTCTCTCCTCGGATCTGGCGGGTTGGATCACCGGTGTGACGTTGACCGTGGACGGTGGACTCAACCTCACGCTCGGCCCCTGACTGAGCCCATTGCTGTCGCCAAGAACCTGGCTCCGGTTCTCGTCCACGACCTCGTGGAGATCTACGCGGGCGACTGACTCAGCCGCCGGTGGCAGAGAAGTGCATGTAGTCCTTCAGGGATCGATAGTCGCCGCACCACTTCCATCCGATCACGGCAAAGGCCTGGACTCCAGGGTCTCCGGGGCTACATGAACCCTCACTACATGATCACGATGGTCAGTGAGCTGCGACTTCCATGATCGCTAAGCGCTACGTCAAACCCGAGTGCGCCACGACACGCGATGGTCAGGCAGGTCCGGACGACAGGCGGCCAAGAACGCCCGCACAGCGCCGACATCGGCTCCCGCCTGGAGGGTCGCGACGTCATGCACCTCGGGCGCCAGCACATTCCGCCATCACCGCGCTGACCACCGGACAGCTCCATTGGTCAGGCAAGGTTCTCCACCTTGACCATGTCTGCCCCGTTCAGCTGCTGCCAGGTATGCGCCGAACCGGCATCGACCCGCCGAAGCACCACTGTGCCGCCGTGCCACGCGCGCGGATACTGGTCACAGGCCAGGTAGTGCAGTAGCACCATCGGCAACCACCAGGTGAGGCTGGTCGCGACGAGCGCGGCGAACAGTGCCCACCCGGTGATTGATCCGCTGATACCGCCGATCATTGCGACAGCGAACGTCAGGGCAGGCGCGAGTGGCAACAGGACACGCCAGGTAAGCAGGGTGATTGCGTTGATCGTGCGGAACCGCCACGCGACATCGGATCCGACGAGCACCACCATTGCCTCGGTGGCCTTCGGCGGTCTGCCCAGAGGGTGGACCTTCATGGCCGTCAGCTCCTGGCTGGCCCCGGCGAGAGGGGCGCTGCCGCAGCGGAACTCGGCAATCGGTTGTGTGATGGATACGCGAGCGGAGGTCCCGCCGCACGGAGAGCCCGATCGAGAACCCTGTGTGGACATCGCGATCAGCCTCCGTACGGCGGGAATCAGAGGGTCAGAAGGTCACGGCTAGGCGCGGGTAACGCAGCCGTGGGAGAAGTTGGACAGTTTGGTCGGCCGACCGATGGTCGGGAGTTTGGCGGTGATCCGGAACTTGAACCAGTACCCGTTGGGCTTACACCTGTCCGCGTACACATCCTTGATCGTAGTGACCACGGCGATGATCGCCGCCGACTGCGCCGCGGAGACCAGCGTGACCGCGATGGCGGCGAGCGCCCCCACGCCGGTCAGGCAGGCCGTCAGGCAGATGATGCCGGCGGAGGCCGCCCCGGCGACGGCGATGAGGGCCGCTCCGGCGATCGCACCGTTCAGCAACAGCTTCACCGTGAAATTCGAGAAGGTGCATTTGATGTCGACCCACGCGTTGAACGACGGCGGGAAGATCGTCAACTTTCGGTAGGAGGCGGTCTTCGAGCACGAGACGGATGCCCCCGACCCTCCGCCGCCACCAGGCGTCATCGCGAAGCCGGTCGGATCGGAGTAGTTGACCCCGTCACCGCAGCTGTACTCGTAGGCGTTGCAGCTGCCGCCGTAGATCGGATCGGTCGACAGGAATCGACCGCTGCCCGGCGTGTACAACCGAGCGCCCATGAGCATGACGCCACCCGGGTTCTCGGTGTTACGCAGCTCGGCGCCCAGCCATCCGTAACGCCCCAGCATCCCGTCGGCGGCGCTGGGGTCCGCGGTCGGATCCAGTCGCACCTCACCGCTCTCGGTGTACTCACGTGTCGAGGCGAGCCCGAAGCCGGTCTCCGGCATGGCGGCGATGAAGTCGCCGTGCAGGTTCGCCAGGACCCACACCTCACCGGCGGTGGCGGTGTGGCCGCCGACAACGCCGGCCACGCCGCTGATGACGCGGGTGTGGTTGCCGCCTCCCTCGTCGGTCCAGGACGGAACGTCGTTGTCGCCGAGGTAGTGGTTGACCTTCGTCACCGCGGTGCCGGTGACGTCGTCGGTCCAGGAACGGAAGCGGTGCGGGACGACGTCAAGGACGTAGGACGCCGTCCGTGTCCCCTGCGCGACGGACTTGACCATGTCGTTGGCATGGTAGGAGACCGTCAGGTCGCCGCCGCCCGGCACGGCCGTGTCACCGCCCGGCACGGTCAGCGATCGACCGAGCGCGTCGTAGGTGTACCCCGTGGTGACCCGATCGGCTTCGTCGACCGACCAGCTACGGCTCGCCGACGCGGTGGTGGTCTGGCAGATGCCGTCCACCCCCGGGCCGTAGACCACTCGACCGGTCTGGTTGCTGGCCGCGTCGTAGCTGTACGAGCGGGTCTCGCACTGGCCACCGGACACATCGACGGCGGAGGCCAGCCGGCCTGCCTCGTCATAGGCGTACGTCCGAGCAGTCAGCGTCGAGGTCCTGCTGCGCCAGCGGTCGGCAGAGTCCATCGTCAAGGCGTCGGTGTAGAGCGTGCAGTCGGCCTCACCGCAGCCCGGCTGGGTGTAGGTCAGGCTGACGCCGTTGTTGAGCTCGTTGTACTTCGCGCTCAACTCCACGCCGTTGGGCCACACCTGCTTGGTGATCGCGCCTTCGACATCGAACTTCGCGGTGAACCTGCCCACCTCGGAGTCGGTCACCGACGTGGGCAGACCACGCCTTTCGGTGCCCTCGTCATAGGCGTATGTCCGCGTCGCCTTGCCGTCGTCGACGACAATCGGCCGGCTCAGCAGGTCGTATGTCGTCGTTGAGGTGTTCGCCGACGCGTCCGTGTAGGACGTCGGCCGGCCGAGGCTGTCGAATGAACGCAGGATCTCGGCGGTGACGGTGTTCGTCGCGTTGACGGTCTGGCTCGCGACGAGCTGCGCCGTGGCCGGGTCGTACACGTAGCGGATGCGATCGATCGGCTCGCCGAGCCCCGGCGCGGACACGCCGGTTTCGTAGGTGCGGCCCGCCTGGTCGTAGGTGATCGTCGTGGTCCGCAGTGTGCCGGCCGAGGTGATCTCGGACATGGTCCGTGCCTGGCCGAGGAACCCGTAGGTGAGGACCTTCCGCGGCAGCTCGGCACCGGCGGCCGGCTGACCCCCCGCGTGGGTGAGGCAGAGCAGGCCGTCCCATTCCGGGTGCCCGCCGCACTGCGGCCACGTGCTGTTCGCCGCAGCGGTGTAGTACACGCTGACGCGGGTTGACGGGGTGGTGTCGGAGGAGCCGCCACCAGGGGCGGTCTCGCTGATCACGCGGCCCTTGCTGTCATACGCCACCCTTGACTGCAGGTTCAGGCCGAGCGGGTCGACCGTGGTGCTGGTGGGCAGTTGCAGCGACCAGTCGTAGGCCGTCTTGACGGTCCTCTCATCGGAGAAGCGCTGAGCGCCGGTGTCCCACCAGGAGATAGAGCTCTTCTCCGTGGTGACGAGGTCGTACGGGCCGTTGCTGGCGCCTTCGTCATAGATGTAGTCGGTGTAGATCCGACCACGGACCGACCGGCCGTCGTTGAGCGTCACCCTGTGTTCGGGGCCGACCGAGAAGGCGGCACGCCTGCCGTCCACGGAGTACTTCGTCTGCGTCGACAGCGACTTGGCGCGGGTGGACTCGTTGGCCACGCCGTCGGTCGCCGACTCGTCGAGGGCGCGTTGGCGGTTCTTGGCGGTTATCTCCCGCTCGACGTTGCCGAACTGGTCGAACCAGGTCGCGGTCAGACCGCCGCCGGGAGCAGCGGAGTTGACGGTGCGGGCGTTGGCGTCGAGGTACGCGATCACCGCTCGCTCGTAGCTGCTGGGCAGGGTGCCCGTCGCCTGATCCCCGTTCGGCACCTGCGTGCCGGGGTAGATGGCGGTGGCGTCGGTCGGCGCCACGGTCTGCGCCCATCGCGCCGTCTGCCCGGGTGACAGGTCGTACGGGGCGCCCGCGCCGGACGTCGGAACGCGGTAGACGACCGTCGTGGTGTTGGTGCCGGCGGACAGGGCCGTGCGGCTGACGGACGCGAGCCGGCCCTTGCCGGAGTCGCCGGGCAGCACGGTGTACGAGAACGTCCACGGCTCCAGCGCCGGTGGCGCCACAGAGCTGAGCACGCCGTCGCCATCATAGGTGTAGACGGTCCGCAGGCTGTGGGTGGCCTCGTCCGTCCAGTCCAGGCGCGGATCCCACGCGGCGCGCAGACGGCCGTTGCTGTCGTAGGAGTAGCGTGCCGTGGCGACGGTCCGCATGGCTGCCAGGTCCGGGTCCCAAGCGGTGAAGGACACCTCGCTGACCCGGCCGGTGTAGTTGCCCCACTGGCCGTCCGCGGTGCCGGTCGCGGTGGTCGCCGTGGCGTACGCGAACGTCAGCGCCTGGCATCCGCGAACCAGCGTTGCGCAGCTCACGCCGGTGGGCACCGGTGCGAGCGCACGGGTGGGCCGCACCACGTCGACGCCGCCGACGGTGACCTTCTCCCAGGACAGGGTGGTGCTGTCGCCGGAGTTGGCGTTCGTGACCTTCACCGGGTGGTATTCGCCCGCGGGGTCGCCCGCGGCACGCTGGAAGACCACGGTGTTGTCCTCGACGTCGACGAGCGTGTACTTGTCCTGACTGGCGGAGTAGGTGATGTCGGTGTCGTTGACACCGGCCTGCGGCACGAAACCCGTGCCGTCCCCCACCGCGGTGAAGCCGCGGACCGTGCCGTCGGGCAGCGCCACCTGGAGCAGGCTGCCGAAGGCGGTGAGCTTCGTGTAGGGCGCATTGGCCTCACTGGCGAGCACCGACGACGTCCAGCCCGGCCCGAACAGCGGGTCGGTGCCACCGGACTGCCGTGTGCGCAGCGACCTGCCCAGGAACAGCGAGCCGACCGCGACGTCGCCGCCGCCGACGGTGTAGTCGCCGGTGAGCAGGTTCACCATGCCGGGGCCCACCTCCTGGGAGGTGCCCTGGGCGCGGTCACGGTCGAAGGTGAAGCGGATCTGCGGGCTGGGGCCGAAGCCGGTGCCGCTGAACACGGCCCGTACCTGCAGCGGTCCGTCCCGCGGGATCGACTGTGCGTCGACCGCGCTGAGGGTGGCGGTGATGTCCCAGTTCAGTGCCGGGTAGGCGCCGGAGCCGGTGGTGGCCACGGGCCAGGTGACCGCGCCGCCGCCGGCGGTGTAGGTGACGTGAGCGGTCGGAACAGCCGTCCAGGTGTCGGTGTCGGCGCGGCGCCACTCGTAGGTCACCCCGGTGGTGCTGGCGTGGCCGGTGGTGCGCAGGATCGTCTTGGCGGCGGAGATGTCGCCGTCGAGCGGCCCGGTCACGGTGCCCGCGCCGTCGCCGACGAAGAACGTGTACGTGGTCGCCGCTGACGTGTTGCCCGCGGCGTCCTTGGCCTGTACGACCAGGGTGTGCGGGCCGTCAGCAGTCGGGATGACGTTGAGCGATACCGGGTTGCCGGGTGTGGCGACCAGGAAGCTCTGCGGGCCGCCGTCGAACGTGTACACGAACGTGGTGACGTCGGTGGACGCGCCCGGGGCGATGTTGACGACACCGAGCTGGTTGGGCGTCTTGGCCCACTGGCCGGCCGGATAGTCGGTGGAGCTGACCGCCGGGGCGACCGGGGTCGCGGTGTCGATCCTGATCTCGTAGTGCGCGGTGGCGCCCCAGGTGCCGCCGGCGGACTGGGCCCGCACGTGCAGGTACCAGGTGCCGTCGGCCAGGGTGCCGGTGTAGGTGGCGGCGGTCTGGTCGACAGTGGTGTCCGGGGTGGTCGTGGCGGTCTGGTCGACCACCACGCTGTACCCGGTGGGCGAGCCGGTCGCGGTCCAGGATGCGCTGACCGACCCGGTCGGGTAGGCGGCGTTCTGGTCCGGGTGGCTGCTGGAGGTGATCACCGGCGTGGGCACAACGGTGTCGACGTTGACTTTGATGTGCGCGGCGACATCGGACCAGTTGCCGCTCGTGTCGCGGGCACGCACGTGCAGCCACCAGGTGCCGTCACCGGTCAGGGTGGTGCCGAAGGTCGGGGTCGTGACCGGGTTGTCCGTGGTCGCCGGCACGGTCGTGGCAGACTGGTCGACCTTGACGGCGTACTTGTTGACCGTGGACAGGTCCGACGGCGCCGACCAGCTGATGGTCACGTTGTGCGATGGGTAGGTCGCCGTGGCCAGGGGGTGGGTGGTGGAGATCAAGCCGACCGGCGTACCAGGCTTGGTGGCATCCACCTTGAACTGGAAGTGCTTGGCAGCCGACCAGTTGCCGGCCTGGTCGACTGCCGTTACGTGCGCGAAGTAGATGCCATCGGCCAGGCCGGTGCGCGACAGCGCGGTGCCGGTCTGGGTGACCGTGGTACCGGGGTTGGTCGAGGAGGTCTGGTCGTACACCACGGCGTAGCCGGCCACACCGTTGGTGTCGCTGCTGGCCACGGTCGCGAGGAACGTCGTCGCCGAGTACCAGGCCGAGGTGACCGGGTGGCTGGTGCTGGTCACGGTCGGCTGCGCCGGCTTGGTCGAGTCGACGGTGAACTCGCACCACGACGACCACGCCGAGTCGACGACGCCATCGTTGCCCTTGACCCGCCACTTGTAGGTGCTGCCGTCGACGAGGTCACCCGCCGGCACCGCGGTCTCGAGGTAGGCGCCGCTGTCGTCGGACACGGTGACCGTGCGGATCGCGGCGCTGCCCGCCAGGGCCCACCACTCGAACGTCGCCGACACCGTCGCCGACTCGTCGTCGGTGATCTGCGCGGAGAGGGTGGGGGTCGCCGAGGCGATCAACGGGCGGCCGCTCCCGACCACACAGGAGGTGTTCGGCGTGGTGGTCCGCGCCGCGACCACCGGTTTGGCGGTGTAGGTCACCGACAGCTTGTGCCCGGAGGTGTAGAACCGCTTCCATCGGTCCTGCACCGTCTCGTTGCTGCTGCCGTTGGAGTCGCAGGCGCACAGGCCCAGCGTGATCGTGTTCTTGGAGGTGTCCGCGCCGGACTGCAGCGTGTTGATCAGAGCCGTGCTGGTGAACTTCGGCTTCGCGTCGCCCTGGTCGGCCACGCCGCAGCCGCCGGTCTCGTTGGCGTGCGACGAGGCGGTGGCCAGGTAGACGTTGCTGGCCGTCATCGTCGACCAGGTCGCCTTCGGCGTGGCGTTGATCGCGGGGGTCGAGAACATGGTGGTGGGCGTGTTGCCGCACGACCAGGAGTGGTCCAGGCTGAACTCCACCGACGCCGCCGTGACCTTCTTGCCGATCAGCGTCGAGGTGGGGAACTCGAAGTAGGAGCGGTAGACCCCGCCCGTGGCGTCGTTGTAGCCGACGCGGGCGTTGTCGCTGTTGTTGGACTCGTTGTTGTTGGTGGCGTACGCCCACTTGGACGAGAAGACGCTCCACGGGGGGTCGATGAAGACCGGGTACTGTGCCGACGCGCCGCCGAGCAGGTTCAGCGCCGGCGCCAGCACCAGGTCACCACCGGCGACCTGGGTCTGCACCGCGGCGCTGCGCGCCCCGTCGCCCGGGCCCGCCGCCGTCGACCGCCGCGCGCCGGGCTTCACCACCGTTTCGCCGACTACGCGACCCGACGCGTTCAGCATGTCCGGCACCGCGCTCATGGCGATGCTGGAGTCCCACATGGTGACCGACTCGGTCCACGCAAGCGCCCTGCCACCGGCTGTGGCGCGCAACGTGCCGTCGGCGTGACGCGACACCGCCATCGAACCGCCCAGACCGAAGGTGATCTTCCGCAGTGCCGGGTTGGCCGCGGCTCGCGCCGACTTGACCACCAGCACGTGGGTGAAACCGGTGCGGGTCGCCCGCAGCACGAGGTCCACCCCGGGCAGGACCTCGGCGTACGTCGCGCCTTCACCCTGCAGGCTGGGCGCGGCCAGCGGCTTGGGCCAGGACAGCGTCATGGACTTGCCCTGGCGGACCAGCTCTACCAGCGGACCGGTTCCGCCGCCGGAGAAGCGCACGTCAGCAGCCGACAGCGCGGGACGGATCCAGCCGTCGGAACCGCGCGTCAGGGTGAGGTCGATGCCGGTCCAGCGGCCTTTCGCGTCGAGCGCACGCTCGGGCGCAGAGGCCTGCTCGACCGTGACGGATCCGTCCGGGTTGGCGAACACCTCCGTCGTCTCCGACGTCAGGCTGGTGACGCGGACCTTGCGGCCGGTCACTCGGGCCGTCGCGAGCGCCGCGCCGCGGTCGGGGCGGTCCAGCACCGACGCCTCGGCGGGCTCCTGCGCGGCCGCCGGGACGGCGGCTTGAGCTACGAAAGCGCTCGATGTGGCGACCAGGACGAGAGCCAGGGCCTGCGCCAGTGAACGCGTTGACGATCTGTGCCGATTTCGCGTACTGCGAAAAAAGGGCACGGCGAACCCAGAATGTCTCATTGAGACTCCCCCGTGATGTGAATTCGGTCGACGGAAGAGTAAGCGGCTCGATCGAAAATTGGAGATCCACTGAACAGTTGATCGCCACGCGTGAGACATGGTGATATAACGATACGTCAATTCGGCGCAAGAGCCGGTATTTGCATGCACAGCACCGCGCCGCAGACGCACAGACAGCTAACGCGCGGCGATAGTCAAACCATCCACATCGGATCGGCCTGACAAACGGGACATCGCCTGACGTCCGGAGGCCCACGTTGTCGCGATGACCTCGGGGACGTCGCCGTCGCGGTTTCGCACGGCCACTGTTGGGCGTCTCCTGGCAGGAGCGACCACGGTGACGAGATGCTGGCCGACATCCCGCGCATCGACGCCCACGACGAGCTCGCGACAGGCACCTGCCCAGCGGGTCGCCATCGCGTTCGCCAGACCCGCCACAGCAGTCCGACCACGCACCCGAAACCTGGGATCAAGGGGTGAGTTCGGCCGCCAGGACTGGATTGGCGATGTCGGATGCCATGGCGCGGGCACGGGCCAGGTGCTGCCCGCCTTCGACGCGGCTGCGGTGGATCAGCGCCCGGACGGTGAGCTCGCGCATGGTTCCCGCGCCGGCCACGCGTTCCAACTCGTCGAGCAGCTCGGCGCCTTCCCGGGAACCGAGGGTGAGCCGGGCGGTCAGGTCGATGAGGCGCGCTCGCGGCCACAGATACCAGGGGGCTGCGGCAAGGCCGGTACGGCACCAGGTCAGCGCATCGCGTCCTTCGTACAGCGCGAGGGTGGCCTGTGCGTGGGCGACGACGGCGACCCAGCACTGGTCGCCGGACTCGACGGTCTGGACCCACGCGTAGTCGAGCAGCTCGTGTGCCGTCGCGGCATCGCCCACGGCCACCGCCGCCTCGGCGCGCAGAGCCTGCGGAAACGGAGTGAACGCGGTCCAGCGTTCGGCCCGGATGTGGCCCAGCGCCTCATCGAGCACGTGGGCGGCCTGGGCGGCTTCGCCCCGTAGCAGCCGCACCCGTCCGATCATCGCCTGCGACCAGGCGAGCTGCCTTCGGTTTCCGCAGCGGCGAGCCGCGTCGGTGGATGCGCCGAGCACGGTGAGGGCATCGTCGTATGCGCCGGCGTCGCTGAGGCTCATGCCGCGCACGCCGAGAATCCGCGCGGCTTCGGCCTCGGTCGGGCACCACGCTTCGGCCAGGCCGAGCCAGTGCTCGACCTCGGACCGATGCCCCGCCTGGACGGCGAGGAAGGCGAGTTCCCGGCAGGCGGCGGCGCCCGTGGCGGGGTCGCCGCCGCGGCGAGCGTGCGCGAGTGCCTGGTGCAGCAGCGTGGTGACGTCGCCGCCCCGACCGCCGTCGGCGTGGATGAGCGCGGAGGCGAGGGCAAGGCGGGCCCGGCCGGACAGCTGCTGGTCGGTGTCGGCCACCCCCGCCACGGCACGGCGGAGCTGGCTGATCCCGGTCGCCACGGAACCCGCGGACAGGGACGAATCGGCGAGGTCGAGCAGTGACCTGACGGCGGCGGCGCTGACCGCAGGCTCCGCCGGCGCCCAGGTGGCCGCGGCGGCGACGGCCGCGGGCACCTCGGCGCCGAGTTCCCGGCGGTACAGGTCGGCGCATCGGGCGAGGTGGGCGCTCGCCGCCGCCCGGTCACCGGAGCGCGTCAGGCTGGAGACGAGGACCGCGTGCAGGTCGTCGTTGAGCCGATCGCTTTCCAGGGCCTGTACCGCGATCAGTGCCGCCGCTGCTGGCTGCCCGCCGGTCAGCAGTTCGACCGACCGGCGGTAGGCCAGGGCGCGGCAGTCCGCGGCGAGCCGTCGCCGTTCGACGCCGAGCCAGGTGTCGAAGGCGGGCGAGTCGTCGAAGCTGAGGCCTTCCAGCAGCTCGCCGTGCAGAACGTCGGCCGGGCCGGGGGCGGTCAGTCCCATGATGTCGATGGACACGTCGTGGTCGGTGGCGAGGGTCAGCGGGTCGCGGCCGACCGACACCCGCCCGCCGAGCGCGCGGCGCATCTCGGCCAGGTTCCATCGCAGCGCGCCGCGTGGGTCTTCGGCATGCTCGAACAGCATCGACACCAGGCGCTGCCTGCTCGGCGGGCGCTCGGCCAGGGCCAGGAACGCCAGCAGCCCCCAGGCCTTGTGGCCGCGGGGGCCGCCGACCGCCACACCGTCCTGGACGATCTGCGGCCGGCCGAGCAGGCGGACCAGGGTCGTCACGGGCTGTCCGGCCCCGCCACGGGCGCGGGTGCGCGGCCGAACGTCACGGCTTCGAGCACCGCCTCGGGTGTGCGGGTCCGCAGCTGCCAGTCGGGGACGGCGCCCAGCGCGTCGTTGACGGTGGAGAACGCGACCCGCAGCGCGACATAGGTGGTGATCGCGAGGATCTGCGCCTCGTCGTAGCCTGCCTGCCGCAGCGGCTGCACGTCCGGGGCGGCGGTGGCGTTCGGGTCGGCGGTGACCCGACGTGCCCACTCGGCCAGCGCCCGCTCCCGGGCGTCCAGGAGGCTGTCGTCGCCGGTGAGGACCCCCGCACTGACCTGAGCGGATGCCGCAGCCGCCAGTTTGGCTCCCCAGGCCAGCGAGCAGTAGGAGTCGCCGAGTGTCGACGTGGCCGCGGTGACCAGGATGCCCCGGTCGCGCACGCTCAGACCGGCGGTCCTGGTGACGTGGCCGAGGGCTTTGAACAGCAACTCCATCGCCTCCGTGTCGTGGGCCCAGAGCCGCGTGGCGTTCATGACGTACCCTAACTCGGCGTTGTCGTCGGCGTAGGCCGCGCTCGCGCCGTCGCTCAGTTGCACCGGCTCGGCGAGGAACGACGACGCAGCGCCGGACGGCGCCGGGGCCCGGGCGATGAAACCGACGAGGTTGATCTCTGCTCGCAGTGGCAGCCCGTCGCGGGCGTGTTCGGCTGCCAGCTGTGCCGCATCGTGCAGGAAGCGCTGCTCGCCTATGGTCTGGATCGCTTCGTATCCCGGACCTGTGCAGGCCAGGGCCCGCGCGTACGACTCGGGATCGGCGAACTCCCAGACGAACGGCACGTTCACCCGCTGGACGGCCTCGAATCCGTGGGCGATCAGCAGTCGCTCGCCGACGCCGGGTTTGCCCAGGCTGTTCATCGCGGCCTGATGGGTGACCTGGGCCGCGTCGGCCCACAGGAACGGCCGCAGCGCCCAGGCTCCGGGCGAGGCCTTGACGTGGCCCCAGACCGTCATCCCCAGCAGCCCGCCGGGCCGCAGCACCCGCCGCACCTCGTCAAGGACCTCCGGTGTGGTGCCCCAGATCCCGCGGAAGCTGGTCACCACGTCGAACACGCCGTCGTCCCAGGGAAGAGCCCGCATGTCGCCCACCCTGAGATCGGCCCCGCTGCTGCGATCACGGGCGACCGCGACCAGCCGCGCGGACGCGTCGATGCCGGCCGCCGTCGCTCCCCGCGCGGTGGCGAGTTCGACCGCCAGGCCCGCGCCGCAGGCGACGTCCAGCAGGCGCGTGCCGCCGCCGACCTTGAGGTGCTGGTGCATCGTGACGTACTCGCGGATGTTCTGCGGCTCGTGCAGGGTCGCGGCGTCGGCGGCCTTGCGGCCCCAGCCCGCGTCGGGGAGCTTCCACTGCGGCACGGTGCCACCGCCCGGCGCTCCGGTCGGCACCGCGTGCCGAGCCTTCGACCCTGGATCCGCTGGTAGGTCGGCTGCTCGCATCGTCATACTCCACCTCGTCCGGTCCCCGTCAGTGGGTTCCACGATCGTGTGGCGCCGTGTGACGCACCGTGTGACGCGAATGGACAGTCGTCCGGGCAGTCGCTGATGCCGCGAGCGTCGTGCGAGGGCCGGCGAGTGCAGTCGTCCGGGCGATCGGGCGTGCATCTCCGCCTTGCCGAGCAGGAGCCGTCGCGCCGGACCCGGCAGCCATCGACAACCAAACATGTTCTCGTCGCGGTGCCCGCGGTAAGGCGTCGCCGACGCAGGCTGCCTAGCTGGTGCTTCTGGGCTGTTCGGTCACCGATGAACACCGGCACCGGCACGCTGGCACTGCTGGTCAACGACAACGATCCGGCGACCTACCCCTGTAACGGCGTGCGCAACACCGTCGCGGTGTACACCGAGGCGAAGGGCCCGCAGACCGTCAAGCTCGAGGTGACCGGAAGCGGCAGCTGGCAGCTTGCCGTCACCAAGGCCGCGTAGCACGGCGACCGGTACCGAAGGCGACACGGTAGTCAGCGCCCCGGGCCTGGCCACAGTGTCACGCGGCCGTCAGCTCCTCCGCAACGATCGGCGAAGCGACGCCCTCGAACACCTGCCACCACATGAGCCAGATCAGGGCAGGTCAGTCCGCCACAGCTGGCGTGCTGCGAGGAGCGCCCGATGGCGTCACGACAATCTGATCCGCATCCTCGTACAGAACGACGCCGGGAACGGCGGAGCGCACCTCCCTCCAACTGACCTCGTACCGGTCCAGCAGTGCCAGGTATCCCGGTACGCGGTCGAGGAGGTGGACGGCGGTGTCCTTGAACCAGCAGGTTGCGTGAGGGTAGACGGACTTGTCGAACAGCGTCGGGTCTGCCTTGCCCGGATCGGGATAGGCGGCATCGAGCCAGTCGTTGTTCGAGCGCCACCAGGTCCAGTCCTCAGGGCTCAGCGCACCTGATCTAGCCAGCACGTTGGCGAGCCCGAAGATGCCCGTCCGCCTGCCGTGTTCGTCAGCTTCGGCAGCCTCAAAACGGATGTACAGCACAGAGCCATGCTGCCACAGGGCCGGCGGCTGCACCTGCCAAGTGCGTGGCCCGTGGAACTTCCACACACGGATCGGCGGATACGGGCAGCCCGTCCCGCCGCACGCGCGTCCACTTCGACCCGTCCGATGTTTGATCGACGTGCGCGCCGCTGCAGGTCTTCGGCTTGGTCGGCGTTCCAATTGCTATGGTTTGCCGGATTCGATCGGTCTACGGGGGCCGGTCAAGCAAGGAGCCTGCCGCAGATGAGCGAACCAACACGACGCGATCTACTCAAGAGGGCCGCGGTCCTCGGCACCGCCGCCGCCACCGGTGGAGCGCTGGCTGCGCCGGCCTGGGCCCGGCCCACGGTCCAGGCGGAGCCGGAGCAGACCACCACCAGGGCGGAGCAGTACGGCGTGCTCGACGTCGCGGTCATCGGCGCCGGGGTGTCCGGGGCGTACGCCGCCTGGCGGCTGCTCGGCCCGGAAGCCGAACGCAGCCCCCTGCTGCGCGAGCTCCAGCGGCGTCGCAGCGGCCGGCTCGCGGTAGGCCTGTTCGAGGGCAGCGAACGCGTCGGCGGCCGACTGTTCTCCAAGACGCCGCCCGGCATGCCGCACCTGCACGCCGAGCTCGGCGGGATGCGCTACGTGAGCACCCAGCCGGTCGTCCCCGACCTGGTGAACCATCTCCGGCTGCCGACCGCTCCCTTCCCGGTCGACGAGCCACAGAACCTCGTCTACCTGCGCCAGCGCCGCTTCACGCAAGCCCAGTGGGGCAACCCGAAGGTCGTGCCCTACCGGCTGCCGACCGAAATCCGGGGCCAGTCGCCCGACGATGCGCTCCTGTCGGTCATCGAACGCTTCGTCCCGGGCGCGGGCAGCATGGACCACCGGGCATGGGACAAGATCAAACCCACCGCGTCCGTCGAGGGCCGACGCCTGTACGACATCGGGTTCTGGAATCTGCTGCTCGATGCGGTCGGGCAGGAAGGGTGGTCGTTTCTGCGCGACGGGCTCGGCTACGGCTCAGTGGTCGACAACGTCAACAGCATCGAGGCGATGGAGGCGTCGGTCGCGGACTTCGTGGGCTCCCCTCCCCCGCAGTATCTGCTGCTCCGCGACGGCTACCAGACGATGCCCGAAGAACTCGTGCGGCGGTTCAAGGCCGAAGGCGGCAAGGTCCACCTGCACCACCAGGTGCGCCGGATCAGCCGCGAGACGGTCGACGGCGAGCAGGTGCTGACCCTGGCCCTGTCGGTCTGGCCCCAGGGCCGGCCGGTCAAGATCCGGGCACGCCACGTCATCCTGGCGATGCCGCAGCGCTCGATCGAACTGCTGGACCCGGACACCTTCCTGTTCGCCAGCGACCAGTTCCTCAAGGACCTCGGCTCGATCATCCCCCGACCGGCCTCCAAGCTCTTCCTTGGCTACGACCGGCCGTGGTGGGAGGAGATCGGCCTGCAGGCCGGCCGCTCGGTGACCGACCTGCCGCTGCGCCAGACCTACTACTGGGGCGTCGAGGGCCGGCAGCCCGGGGCAGACCCCGCCAACCGCAACGCGCTGCTGCTGGCCTCCTACAACGACCTCAGCGACGTGGAGTTCTGGAACGAGCTGCTCAACCGGCCGAACCGCCTGATCCCGGTGGCGGTCACCCGGCCACCGCGGCCGATGGACGCCGCAGCGCCGGGCAACCTGGTCGAGGAGGCGCAGCGGCAGTTACGCGAACTGCACGGCCCTGACGCCCGCATCCCGGACCCGACGGTGGCCTACTTCCAGGACTGGGTGCAGGACCCGTACGGAGCGGCATACCACTTCTGGCAGGTGGAGGCGAAGAGCTGGGAGGTCATGCCGCGGATGCGCCACCCGATCGCCGACGCCAACCTGTACGTGTGCGGATCGGCGTGGTCGACCGGGCAGGGCTGGGTCTACGGCGCGCTCACCCAGGCCGAACTCATGCTCGAGGAACACTTCGGCCTGCCCCGCCCGACGTGGCTCCCGTCAGGGGTCTACCTCGGCCCGTAGGCGACCGGGCACTCGCCACCGGTACCCGCCTTCCAGGCGGGTACCGGTGGATTCGCCGTCACCCGTGGTGATCGTCGCCGGGCCCGTCCTTGACGATCGTCCACGGGCGCATCAGGTCGTCGTCTTCATGCTCGAAGATGTGGCAGTGGTGGATGTAGGTCGCCGGGAGTTCGGCGCCGCTGTTCGGAATCTCGGCGATGTCATGCGTCGGCGGGTAGATGTCCGGAATGATGATCCTGGTCACCATCTCCGAATACGCTTTGACCACGTCCTTTTCGGACCCGGCTTCGTCCGGGTCCGGCGGGATCGGCGGGCCGGTGAAGTAGTCCGCCACGTCCGGGAAGTCCTTGCGCTTGCGCCCGCCGAAGACCCACTTGTCGTACTGGGCCTGGTAGCCGGCCGCGTCGATCGCCTGCCTGTTCAACACCTGGAAGTTGACGAGGTGGACGTGCATCGGGTGGGCGTCGTGGTGGGGGTTGATGTACTCCCAGATCTCGGTCGAGCCCGCCTTGACGAAGTCCTCGGAAGGCTCCATGAACGGAATCGCGTTGAGTGTCATGGTCCGGAACAGCTCGTGCTGGTAGATGACCCATTGCCGCCGGCGGGTGTGCCGGGTCGGCTCGACCGGCGCGTTCACCGGCAGCTTGAGCTTTTCGGGCGGCGCCGACCTGTCCCCGCCTCCGGACGGTCGTTTGGCGACCTTGAACTGCATGACCTCGGTGATCTCCGGACCTTCGCCGGGGACACCCGGGAAGTGCACCGGCGCGTTGAAGTTCCTCATCGTGACCGTCGTGCCGACGGGCAGGTGGGTGAAGTCGATGATCAGGTCATACCGTTCGGCCGGTCCGATCAGGAAGCTCAGCATCCGCAACGGAGCACGCAGGCCGCAGTCGGTGCCGATCAGCCAGAACGGCAGCTCGGGCTGAGGCATCACGTTCGTGGGGTTGACGTCGAACCTCAGCCGCCAGAAGCGCTCGTTCGAGGCGTTGAGGACACGCAACCGGTACCGTCGCTGCTCGACGGCCAGGTAGGGATACGCCTTGCCGTTGACGACCGGAGTGTCCTCGCCCTCCTGCTGCATCATCGTGTAGGCGAGCGAGCCGTCGGGGTGGAAGGTCCGGTCCTGCAGGATGAGGGGGACCTCGTAATCGCCGGTCGGCAGGTCGAGCTTCGCTTCGACGCGGTCGTGGATGAAGTAGAGGCCGGCGAGGCCCGCATAGCAGTTGACGCTGGTCATGCCCATGCCGTGATCGTGGTACCAGAGCATGGCCGCGCGTTCGTGGTTGGTGTACCCGTAGATCACTTCGTTGCGCTTGACCCGGTGCGGCTCAAGGGTGGTGTAGCCGTCGGCGTGGACGCCGTCCGGGCTGAACGACTGGTGTGGCATGCCGTCGGACTGCGGGGCGGTGAATCCGCCGTGGTGGTGTACGGCGTTCCATACGTTGACGTCGTCGGGAAAGGGCTTGTGGGCATGGTAGGGCGGCGGTGGGAGGGGAACGACCACGGGCTTCCCGCTGCGGATGGCGTCGATCACGTCCTGGAACAGGTGGGTGGTCGGCAGTTTGTTGCGGTACTTGACGACCGTCGGGTGGTCCTTGTTCGCGTTGATGGTCGGCCCGAGATAACCCATGCCGATCGGCTTATGAGGATCGTGGGGGTTCTTGGCCCAGTAACCCCACACGGTGGCCGGCCCCAGATCCCGGTGGAATTGCCACTTGCCCTGCCGCATCGTGTACTCGTAGTAGTCGGCGCCCGGATAGACCGAGTGATCGGGAACGGCCGTCATCGGAATGGGCAGCGGGTCGACGAATTTCTGCAGCGGAGGTGTGTGCGGTATCGGGGTGTCCGCAGACCCTGTCCCATGCCCCCCGTGCCCTCCGTTGCCTCCGCGGCCCGGCGCCGCATACGCCTGTGCTCCCAGACCACCCCCCGGGAGCATCGCCGCACTTCCGGCGGCACTGGCCATGAGCAATTGCCTACGCCCCAGCATCTGATCCAACTTTCGCTCGCATCGGCCACGTCCAGCGGTGTGGTGTGTCGCCCCACGAACGAACCACGGCTGGTGCTCATGTGACCCTATGGGCCCGTGACCTGCTGTTTCGGCTGCGCCACGCGAGCGAAGTCGGGTTGATACCTTTTGCGAGGTGTATTGACGGACCGGTGCCTATGATCTCGTCAATGTGGCAGAACACGCCTGACCACCACCGCGCAGCGAGATGACCGAGCGCCGCCCCACTTCCGCACGCGCCCCGCCGGACGCACGGCGTCGACCTGCACGTCGATGCTCAGCCGGCCGGCCTCCGATCCCGGCTCCACTGGTACGTCGGTTCGCATCGTCACACTCCAGCTCGTCGGGTCGGCGTCAGCGGGTGTCACGCCGGCCTGGCACCGTGTGACGCGTCGTATGACGGGACAGCCCGCCTGGGGCTCTGTCGCGCGGTTCGCCGGGTCGGCGGCTGTCGCGCGGGCGATGGTCAGGGCCGTGTACGACCAGGCACTCCATCCGGCCGCCGATGACTTTCTACTTGCGCCCTCATGGCGCACAGCCGCTAAGCTGCGCGCCATGTCGCACCCCTCCCGGCTCGCGCTGTCGATCGGCGCCACCACCGGCATCAAGATCTTTGCCACTGTGGTGGCCACCGTCATGATCGGCATCAGCGCGGTCGGCGCGCTGTTCGCCTTCGGCTTCTCGTTCTTCGCCCGTACGACCGTGAACTCGACTGTCAGCGACGGCGACTTCCACCTCGACGACAGCGGGAACCTGGTGCCGGGGCCTGCTCCCGACCCCGGCTTCGGCATCGGCGACGGCTTCAGCGTCATCGGCCTCGGCGGTGCCGCCTGCGCCACCCTGGTCGCGCTGTTCGCGGTCTACTTCGTGCTGCGGGTGTGGCGCACCGGCGCGTGGCTGGACGGCACCGTGCTGAGCGTGCGCGGCGCGCTGGGCACCAAGACCTGCGACCTGTCCACCGCGCTGGTCAGCGGCGGGACCCAGCTCCAGCGGGTGGGCGCGGGAGACTCGCGCACCCTGTACCGGGTGCAGGTCCTCCACGCGGCGGACCCGCGTTCTGGCGTACGCATCACACTGCCGCTGCGCGGTGCCGGCCTGGCCATGCTCCCTGCGGACCAGCTCACCGCGCTGGCCGAGGCGATCACCCGCGGCCGGACCCGTACCGAGGCAACCGAGAGCGCCTTCGTCGTCGCCGAACGCCTGCACGACTACGCCCGCGACCCCTTTGCGTGACCTCGGTGCGCAACAGCGTCCCTGCCATCGCGTGACGGTGAGGAAGGGACACTCCTGCTCCACAGCGGCGACACCAGGTCAGGGAGAATCCGACGGAACCGGCAGCGGCGGCCGGTTCAGGTCGAGCCGCCAGCGAGTCAGGCCGAGCTGATCCGACAGCGTCGCGGCCGTGCCGGCGTGCACGGCGAGCGCGTGCAGCGGCTCGGTCCGCACATGCCGGAGCAGGCGGCCGTCGGGGATCGCCCACGCCCGCAGGCCGTCCTCACCGGCGCTGAGCAGGGCGGTGCCGTCCTCGGTGAACGCGAGCCCGCCGATGGGACCGGCCAGCTCCGCCAGGACCGAGCCGATGATGTCGGTGCCGGTGGCGTCCGAGCTGAGGCGCCAGAGGCGGATCGTGCCGTGGTGGTCTCCGCTTGCGGCGTAGCCGGTCGTGATGGCGACGCTCCAGATCGGCGGGGTGCGGTCGGCCGGCAGCACCAGGCGGGCCTGCCCGTCCTGGCTGATGATCGCCACGCTGCCCGAGGACGCCCCGGAGACGATGACGCCGGCGTCGTTCACAGCAACCGCCTGGAGCTGCGTCGAGCAGGCCACGTGCCTGGCCGGGCCGCCGGCCAGCGGCCAGATCGTGACGCCCCGGGTGCCGCCGGCGGCGACGAGGACTTCGGCTGCCGTGTTCACCGCCAGCGCACGGGCGCCGGGATGCTCGGCGTACGCGACGCCGTCGGCGACGATCATGCCGTCGTCGCCGAGGGCGAGGAGCCTGTCGCCGTCGTGTGCCAGTGCACGCACACCGGTGCCGAGCCGGCGGATCTCACCGGCCTGATCGCGGAGGTGGCCGTCGAGGGCGCCGGAGTAGACGGCGCCGGCCGGGTCGACCGCGACGGCGGTGAGTGACTGCCGCTGGCCGCTGCTTTCGGGCGCGCCGTCGAGGTCCCAGATGTGGACGATGCCGTCGGCGGCGCTGGAGACGACGTGGGTGCCGTCGGGGCTGACGCTGACACTGCGGACCGGCTCGCCGTGCCGGCCGAGGATCCGCTCAGGTCCCGCCGATGCCGCCAGCGGCCACAGGCACACCCTGCCGTCGCCGCCGCCGGTGACCGCGAACGTGCCGTCGGGGCTGACCGCCGCCGCCCAGACCTGCCCTTCGTGCTGGCCCAGCCGCCGCCGCGGGCTTCCGTCGAGCGGCCAGGCCCGGACGGCGCCGTCGTAGGAGCCGGTGATGACGTCGGCGCCGTCCGGTGTGACGGCCATCGCCTCGATCCATTTCCCTGGTGTGGTGCTGCCGAGGATCTCACTGGTGCCTGCGCCGGGCCACCAGAGCCGGATGACGCTGTCGCGGCCGCTGCTGACGATCGTCGAGCCGTCGGGGCTGAATGCCAGCACCCGCACCTGGTCATCGTGTGTGCCGAGCACGGTCGGCAGCCCGTCGGCCAGGTTCCACACCCGGACGGCGGTGTCGCGGCCTCCGGTGGCGATCTGTCGCCCGTCGGGCGAGAACGCGACCGCCCACATGTGGCCCAGGCCGCGTGCCAGGGTGCGCGGTGTGCCGTCGGGCAGGTTCCACAGCCGTACCGTCTGATCGTTTCCGCAGGTCACGACCGACCCGGTGGCCTGGTCGACCGCGACTCGGTGTACGCCGGCGTCGTGGCGGCCCAGGTCGGTGTAGTGGCCGCCGTCGAGCTGCCACAGCCGCACCCGGCCGTCGTCGTCTCCGGTGACCACACTGGTCGCGGTGACGAAGGCCGCGGCCCACACCTGCCGGCTGCCGGAGTCGAAGCTGCGCCGCAGCGATCGGCTGGCCCGCCCGCTCGTCCACTGCGCGGCGAGGCCGGCCCGCCGCAGCGCCGCCTGCGCCCAGCGGGGGTCGTCCACGCCGGTGTACGCGGCGGCGAGGGCGAGCTGGCCCGCCGGCTCCGCCGGCCCGCAGGTGGTGGGCCTCGATGTCGAGCAGCCGCAGCGGCACGCCGGTGGCCGACGCCGCCCGGAGCACCCCCAGCACCGCGTCGACGCCGACGGCCGCGACGGCGGCGGCGATCCACTGCGGGTCGCCGGTGAGCGTGGCGAACCGGTCGTGCGCCGGCCGTGCCAGCAGCGCCCACGGGTAGTGCGCCAGCAGGTAGCGCGGCGTGCCGTCCGGCCAGCCGCGCGCCGACCAGCGCTCGGCCCACGCGTCCACGGTCTCGACGAGCGTGGCCAGCGCGGGCCCGAAGACGGTGTCGCGGCACGTGTCGAGCAGCGCCTGGTGGGCGAACCGCCAGCCGTCGTCGCCGCCGTCGATCACGCGGGCGGCCTTCTTCGTGACGATCGCGCCCACGTCGTAGGCGTCTGCGGCGCCGAGGTCGGCGAGCTCGGTGACGGTCAGCGGACCCGCGGCGGCTGCGAGCAGGCCGAGCACCTGGCGGGCCGGCGGGTCCGCGGCCAGTGCGTCCAGGTCGGTGAACGCCCGCTGTTCCACCCGGGCCGCTTCGACGGCCTGCGTCATCCGGACCGGCAGGGCGTCCCACAGCGGATGGTCCGCGTCGACGTCTTCGGGCAGCTGGTCCCTGCGCGCGGTGAGCAGGACGTGAGCATGCCGGCCGCGACGGGTCGGGATCAGCGAGGCGACGCTGCGTTCCCCGGCCGGCCGCAGGTCTTCGTCCAGTCCGTCGACGATGAGCAGCAGGTGTCGGCCGAGGTCGTCGGCCCGCTCCACGGCGCGGGCCCACAGGTCGGTGAGCGCGTGGGCGTCCGGCTCGGGCGCCTGCTCGCCGAGCAGGTCGGCGAGCTGGGAGGTGACGGCGGCCAGGAAGCGGGAGCCGCTGGCGTCCAGCGCCCGCCGCTGCAACAGGTAGGCGACGCAGTCGACGTCCGGCGGCGGGTTCACCGCCAGGTGCGCGGCGAGTGCGGTCTTGCCTGCCCACGGCGTTCCGACGAGGAAGCGGAACGGCTCGGCGCCGACCGCGAACGCCGCCAGGTCGGCCAGTTCGCCGGACCGGTCGCGCAGTTCGGGGGTCCGGTCGGCGATCTCCGCGACGGTGGCGAAGTACGTCGGCCGCCTGCGGCGCTGCGGCAACTGGACCGGGCGACGGCCCAGGATGTCCCACCATGCCGCCGCGTCGGGCAGGCGGTCGACGTGCGTGATCGGGGTCAGGGTCAGTGCCGAGTCTCCGGCGCGCCGCTGATGCTCGGTGACGACACCGACCATGACTTCGTCGGCGGTGACGACGACCGTGCCGGAGATGCCGGACCACTGGCTGTGCCCGAGCGCCTCCTGTTGCGGCGGCAACGCTCGCGGCGAGCTCGTGACCCGGAGGGTCAGCAGGTCCGACACGCGGCGGTCGCCGGTCGGCACGACTCCGTCGAGCTGGGCGGTGTCACGGACCGGGACCTGCTGGAACAGCGGGTAGCCGATGCCGCGGCAGCCGGCGATCGTCTCGGCGCCGTCGCGGTCGACCCGCGCCCACCGCAGCGGCGCGTAGCCGTCGAGCGGCTCGGCGAGCTCCAGCAGGGCCAAGTCGGCGACGTCGACGTCGCCGACCAGGGCGACGGTGGCCGCCAGCTCCACCTTGTCCACGCCACGCACGGTGATGGCGCCGTTCGGGGTGACCGCGTGCGCGGCGGTCAGCACGTGGCGCCCGGAGATCAGCAGCCCGGAGGAGCTGATCCAGCGCCGGGGCGCCGTCGGCCCGAGGTCGCAGAGGACTTCGACGACCCGGTCGGCGAATCCGGTCATGCCGGCTTCTCCGAGTTCAGGGCACTCACCTTGATCGGCATGCCGTGCGCGTCCACCGGCGGTTCCAGCACGATCGTCACCGTCTGGACGGACTCCTTGGCGACGCCGGCCGAGGCACCCAGCTCCAGCACCCAGAACTTGATGCCGCCTGTCGCCTCGGCACTGCGGGTGACGCCGACCTGGAACTCCAGTGTGATCTGGCCGACCGGGAACTGCACGGCCTGGTCGGTGGCCAGTTCGCTGGCGCGGGCGAGTTCGGCGCGCAGCGCCTGGACGACATCGACGAGACCGAGCTGGGACGACATGGCCGACATCTTGCCATGCACCGTCAGACCCCGGCGCCTGACCACTATCCACTTCGGAGGTCGCCCGCTCGCCCGCTGGTGCCTGCGGCGCGATGACGGGGGCCGGTCCGGCTGCGGCACGGTGCCGAGCGCTCAGCCCTTCACCGCGCCGAGGGTCTGGCCGCGGACCAGGTAGCGCTGGGCGAGCACGAACACGATGAGCACGGGCAGGGTCGTCACCAGGGTGGCCAGCGCCAGGTGCGGGGCGTACAGGCGTACGTCGAGGCCGGCCGCGTTCGTCGGGTCGAACAGCGGGCTGGAGGACACGAGCTGTTGCAGGCCCACCGAGACGGTCGTGCTGTTCGACAGGGGCAGCAGCACCAGCGGGAGGAAGTAGTTGGTCCAGTTCGCCACGAAGCTGAAGAACCCGACCAGCGCCACGGCCTGCTTGGAGATCGGCAGTGCGATCTTGAAGAAGGTCTGGATGTCGGTCAGCCCGTCCAGGCGGGCGGACTCGACGATCTGGTTGGGCAGCGTCGTCTTGAAGTGGATATAGGCGAGGTAGACCCCGAACGGGAAGAAGCCCATCAGCAGTCCGACGACCCACAGGTTGTTGACCGCGCCGACGGCGCTCACCTCGAGGTAGATCGGGATCACCAGCACGGTGTTCGGGATGACCATGGTGAGCAGGGTCAGGAAGCGCAGCAGGCGCCGGCCGCGGAAGCGCAGCCGGGCGAGGGCGTAGCCGGCGGGCAGGGCGGCGACCACCGCGATGAGGGAGCCGGTGGACGCCACGATGATCGAGTTGGTGAGCCAGCTCAGGAAGACGCCGTCGTTGAAGGCGAGCACCGACTGCCAGTTGTCGGCGGCGTGGTTCAGGGCCGGCCCGGTCGAGGCGAGGCCGTCGTCGTGCCGGAACGCGACGGCGAGGAACGCCAGCAGCGGGTACGCGAACGCGGCGGCGACGAGCAGCAGGGTGGTGATCCGGCCGAGGCGGCCGAGGCGGGGGCTCAACATGGCGTCAACGCTCGTCCTGGAAGAGGCGGCTGCGGTGCACGACCAGCAGGCCGAGCCCGAGGGTGACCAGCAGCAGGATCACCGACATGGCCGCGGCGGCCGGGGTGTCGAGGATCTGGTAGGCGTAGGTGAAGCTCAGCTGGTTCGGTGTCCACTGCGGCGAGATCAGTCCGTGGGTGACCTGGCCGAGCACCTGCGGTTCGAGGAACAGCTGGAAGCCGTAGGCGAGGTTGAGCAGCGTCATGTACCCGAGCCAGGGCCGGATCATCGGGATCTTCACGCTCCACACGACGCCCCAGGCCGTGGCACCGTCCATCTTCGCCGCTTCCAGCAGCTCGTCCGGGATCCCGTTGAGCCCGCCGCACAGCACGACGACCCAGGTCCCGGTGCCCTGGAAGAACAGCATCGCGGCGATGATGAACGGCAGATTCCCGGGTTGGGCGACCTCGTTGAGGCTGGTGTAGCCGAAGCCGTGCCAGAGGAAGTCGACGGGGCTCTGGCCGGGGTTGAGCAGGAAGAGCCAGAGCATGAAGTTGGCGATGCCGGCGAAGGCGCCGGGCAGGTAGTAGACGAAGCGCATCGAGGCGCCGAACCTGCGGGGGCTGGCGTCGACCAGCAGCGCCAGCACCACCGCGGCGGTGAGCAGCAGGGGCATCCATACGCACAGGACCAGCGCGACGTTGGCGAACGTCTCGACGAAGCGGAAGTCTCCGGCGACGCGCTGGTAGCTGCTCAGCCCGCCGAAGCCGGTCTCGGCCTCGTTCTGCAGGCTCTTCACGACCGCGTACCCGGTGGGAATGAGCCCGCCCACGAGCAGGAGCAGCACGTACGGTGCGACGAGCACGGCGGCGGCGTGCCCTTTGCGGGCACGGACGCGCCGCACCGCCGGTGCCGAGGACGCGCGTGTTCGGCTGCGATGCCGGACGAGGACCTGCTGGGTCATCACGACTCCACGGTGTAGCCGAAGGAACGCGCCTCGCGGGTCAGCCGGTCGCTGAACGTGCGCCATGCGGTGGTGAAGGACTTGCCCGAGGTCAGGGCCGGGGTGATGGTGTGGGTCCAGACCGTGCCGGTGTTGTATCGGGTGTAGTCGCGATCCGAGCGCACGATCGTGGTCGCGTACACGAACGCCTCCGCGGCGTGTTCGAAGTCGGCCAGGTAGCGGGCCTCGCGTTGTTTGGCCAGCCACGGCTTCTGCAGCGGCTTGTAGCCGGGCAGCCCGACCGACAGGTCGACCTGCCACCGCGGGTCCGAGGCGACGAACCGCGCGAACGTCAGGGTGTTCTCCAGCTGGACGCCCTTGATGTGGCGCGAGAAGCCCCACAGGCCGCCGCCCTCGGAGCTGGTCATGGGCGTCGGGTCCGAGGTCCAGCGCAGCGGCTTGGCGGCGGTGATCCGTCCCGCGGGGACCTTCCACGTGTCGCGGAACAGGAAGTTGCCCCACCACACCGCACCCGGGCTCATCACCAGGCGGCGGCCGAGTTCGGCGGCGTCCGGGGAGAAGATCCCGGTCGAGGACAGCACGCCGGCCGACAGCAGGCGGTCGAGCAGCTGCCGCACCCGCACGCACCGCTCGTCGGCGAGGTTGATGCGGACCTGCTTCTCGCTGGACGTGTCGTTGGTGGGGCAGCCCGAGGCCCACAGGTAGCGGTCGGGGGCGTAGGCATCGCCGACGAAACCGGTGATGTGCCCGGGATGCTCGGCGGCGATGCGCAGGCTGAGGCTCTCGTACTGCTCCCAGGTCGTGGGCGGCTCGTATCCCCACTCGGCGAGCAGGACCTGGTCGTACCAGAACACGTCGGGTGCGGCGTCGTTGCGCAGGCAGCGGAACTGTCCCTCGATCTTGCACTGTTCGATGACGCCTGCCGGGTAGCCGGCGAGGATGTCGCCCAGATCGGGGCTCAGATCGCGCGCGTAGTTGATTTTCGAGCTGGACGCCCAGGCGATGTCGTCGTTGGACGGGAAGAAGATCGCGTCCGGCCAGCCCTTCTCGGCCTGGTTGAACAGCACGAACTTCTGCTGCAGCTCGGTGCTGCCGACGTTGCCGTTGATGGTGTTCACCTCGACCGGGATGTCGGGAAACGCCTTCTGGAACGCGTTGACCGCGGGCACCCGCGGCGGGTCGACCCACACCGTGATGCGTCCGCCGGAGTCGGTCGCGTCCTGCGCGGTGCCTGTGCCCTCGGCCGTCTTGCAGCCGCCTGCGACCAGGCAGATGGTCACCAGCGCGACTGCCATCCTGAACCGCCTCATGCCGCCCTTCCCGTGGAGCGTGCCTCGACTCATAGGATGTATTGCTGCGCGGTTACCGCTCGTCGCCTTGTGGGCGGGCTCCAGGAACCGTGCGTGGAATTAGACATCCGATGACTGGCCCTGTCAATCCATCGTGGATTCGGGATCGCGTCCCCGAACCACATCCTCGCCGTGGTGGTGCACGAGGACGTCCCCACGCAGGGCGCGCTGGCGACCCGTCTGGTCATCGACCGCAGCGTGCTGACGTACGTGATCGACGACCTGGAGTCGGCGGGGCTGATCGAGCGGCAGCTGGACCCGCGCGACCGCCGCGCCCGCCGGATCGTGGCGACCGAGCGCGGGCGTCAGGTGCTGGCCGACGCCGAGAAGCGGGTCGCCCACGTCGAGGACCAGGTGCTGCGCGGCCTGCCCGAGCAGCAGCGGGCCACGTTCCGCGACGCCGCCGAGACCGCGGCCGAGGCCATCGCCGGCATGTCTCCGGAGACCGACCCCTGCCTGGCCGTCAGCAGTGTGCTGGAGCAGCCGCCGGCACGGGGACGGCCCCGCACCCGCTGAGTGGTGCGGCATGTCCTCGACGCCCGAAGGATCCGCAGTTGCTCAGGCACGCGGCGTGCCCAGGACGCCAGAACAGTGCCGCGCCCCCGCCGTCCGCGCTCACCGCGGCTGTCGCGGCATGAGCGCCGCGGCCGCGAGCGCCGCCGCCCCGGCGACGCCCAGGACGGCGAACCCCACGGTGTATGCGGCTTCGGCGGGTCGGCCGCCGGCCGGGGTGTGCGCGGCCACGATCCCGCTCATCACCGCCACGCCGAGCGACCCGCCGATGGTGCGGACGTTGGCCGTGACCCCGTTGGCCACGCCTGTCTGCTCCGGACGCACGGCCGCGACGATGACATTGGACATCGTCGAGAACGCCGTGCCCAGCGCGATGCCGAGCAGTGCCAAGGCGGTCAGCACCTGCCACCGGTGCTCGTGTCCGAAGGCGAGCGTCGTGATCGCGGCGGCGTACAGTGCCGAGGCCGCGACGAGCACCCGGCGCGCGCCGAGGCGTGCGGCCAGCCACGCCGAGGCCAGCCCGGCGAAGAACATGGTCACGGTCATCGGCAGCAGGATGAGGCCGGCTTCGGTGACGCTGGCCCCGAAGCCGTAGCCGGACTCCGGCGGGGTCTGCACGAACGCCGGCAGGTATGCCATCACGGCGAACAGCCCGACGCCGAACAGCAGCGACACCAGGTTGGTCGTCCATACCGCGGGGATCCGCATCAGGCGCAGGTCGATCAGCGGCCGGCCGGATCGCCGCTCGACCGTGACCCAGGCGGCGGCCAGCACCACAGCGCTCGCCAGCGGCGCGAGCACCGCGGCGGAGGTCCAGCCCCATCGCGAGGCCTGCGACAGCGGGATGAGCAGGGCCACCAGCCAGCCTGCCAGCAGCATGGTGGCCAGCCAGCTGACGGAACCGGTATCGCGCGACGGCGACGGCGGGACCACCCGGCGGGCTGCCGCGGCCGCGCCGAGGGTCAGCAGCAGCGGGATCCAGAACAGCGACCGGATCCCGAACAGGTCGGTCAGCGGCCCGGCGAGCACGATGCCCACGCCGCCGCCGACCGCGGCGAGGGCGGCGGCGACGCCGATGGCTCGGGGAACGCGCGCTCGCGGCAGTTCGTCGCGGATGATGGCGAAGGCCAGCGGCATGACCCCGCCGCCGACGCCCCGCAGGACCCGTCCGGCGAGCATGAGTTCGATGCCGGGCGCCAGCGCGGAGACCGCCGAGCCGGCGGCCAGGGCCAGCAGCGACGCGACGAGCACGCGGTCCTTGCCGAACCGGTCGCCGAGGCGTCCGACGACGGGGGTGCAGACCGAGGCCGATAGCACCTGGTGGTACGGCATCTTCCGCCGCCCTGCCGCCGACCGAACCCGGTGACGCACAGGCTGACCACGCGGCCACTCCACGCGGCGCGGAGCACCGGTCAGGCAGCGGCCTCCCAGACGTGCAGGTCGAGCGTGACCTCGCCGGAGCCCTTGTTCACGCCGGTGATCTTCACCCACGCCCAGCGGCCCTCACCCGTCTTCACGCAGAACGCGGTGCCGGCCCGGGTCTTCTCCTGCTCGATGCCGCGCTGCAGAGCCGTGGCGGCCACGCAGGTCTCGTGGGTCGGCTCCCCGCTGACGTACGTCAGGTCGCGGTACGAGGCGATGCCGTAGACGCCGACACCGACGGCCCCGCGGATGTCCCAGCCGTCGACCGCGTTGCGGACCACGCCCCAGTTCGGCGCGTCCGAGTCGAGGTCCATCGAGTAGTAGGTGGGCAGGGTGACGCCCTTGGCGGTGCGCTTGACGGTCGGCTGCCCGGCCGCACCGGTGACCTGGGGCGACGCCGGAGCCGAGGTGGACGGTGCCGGCGCGCTCGCCGACGGCAGGCCGGTCGGGCCCGGGTCGCCGGTCGGCGTGCCCGGCGTCGGTGACAGCCCGCCGCCGGGCTGACCGGTCGCCACGACGGTCTGCTCAGGGCGCAGCAGGCGGTCGCCGGCGGCGCCGACGGCGGCGGAGACGGCGATGATCGCCAGCACGAGGAAAGCCGCGGGCACGGCCTGCCGGTTGGTCCAGGACCGGACCAGCCCCCAGCCGGCGAACGCGAGCGCGGTGACACCCAGCAGCACGATGGCGAGTGCGCCGAGGTCCGTCAGGAACTCGAGCAGGGCGACGACCGTGCTGACGACCGTGGCGATCGCCGAGAGGGCACCGCCGCGCGACCCGGTCGCCGGGCGTTGTTGCTCCACCACTTGTCCACCTTCAGGCGAGCAGGCGCTCTCCACACCAGAGCGCCTGAGTACGAGGAAGTCGAAAGCCGATCCGGACTGTAATCGTGCCGGTACTCACCGGCATCAGGTTGTCCTCGATCCGACTGCGCATCCGACCGTCGGTCGTCACCGGAGGGGAGCACTCCGCCCGCCGACGCAAGTGATCGTGGTGAACAGGGTGGTCCCGTGGACCGGGTGCACTTCCTGCCGCTCGGTCTCGGTGAACCCGACCTTGGCCAGCACCCGGCGAGAAGCGGCGTTCCAATCCCAGACCGTGGCCCACAGCCGTTCGTAGCCTGACGATCTCGCCCAGTCCAGCACCGCTCCTGCGGCTTCGGTGGCGTAGCCCTGACCCCAGACCCGGCGCAGCAGCTCGAACGCCAGTTCCGGCTCCCCGTCCGGTCCTCGTCCGCTGTCGACCAGCCCGCAGTAGCCGATGACGTCACCGGCGCCCTTGCGCTCGACCGCCAGCAGCCCGGTCGACCACAGCGGGTTGGTGCGGATCGCATCCTCGAGCTCCGCGACCGTGGGGTGTCCATCCGCGTCGACCCGGCGGTGCGGCGGCACTCGTGGATCACGTTCGGTCCACAGCTCGCGCTGGACGACGGCCTCGGCCACCCGCCACGGTCTGAGCAGCAGGCGATCCGTCTCGAGGACGACCTCGCGGCCCGGAGTCACGGCAGCTGACATGACAGCCACCCTCTCACGTGCAGGAACACCGTCATGCTCCGGGCCGCGCGGTCTCAGTGGAGGGGTCCCACGCTCTCCGCGCCACTGTCCGCCCTGGCCGGCAGCAGCAGCGCAGTGATGATCACGGCGACGGACAGGACCACCCCGACGATGAACGCCAGCCGCATGCCGTCGAGGCTGGCGGCCACGGTGGCGACCCCCTCCGCCTTCAGCGAATCGGCTCGCGCGCTCATCACCGTGACCACGAGCGCGGTGCCGAAGGCGGCTGCCACCTGCTGCAACGTGCCCAGGATCGAGCTGCCGTGGGCGTACAGCGGCGGTGGAACCGCGCCGAGCCCCAGCGTGAACACCGGGGTGAACGTCGCGGCCAGACCCACCATCAGCAGCCCGTGCAGGGCGAGCAGCTGCCAGTACGGCATGGTCATCGAGACCTGGGTGAAGCCGGCGAGCGCAACCGTGATCGCCAGCGCGCCGGGGATGACCAGCACCCGGCCGCCGAACCTGTCGAACAGGCGGCCCACGGTCGGTCCGAGCAGGCCCATGGCGATGCTGCCGGGCATCACGAGCAGTCCGGCCTGCAGGGCGCTGAGACCGCGGATGTTCTGCAGGTAGAGCGGCAGCAGGATCATCGAGCCGAGCATCGCCATGAAGGCGACCGACATCAGGATCAGCGCGATGGTGTAGGTGCGGTGCTTGAGTGTCCGCAGGTCCATGAGCGGCGATCCGTGCTTCTGCAGCGACAGCTGGCGGAAGACGAAGACGGCGATGGCGGCCAGCCCGGCCGCGACGATCGCCGTGGCCAGGCCGATGCTGGCGCCCTGGAACTGGCTGAGCCCGTAGACGAGGCCGCCGAAGCCGAGGGCGGCCAGCGAGACGCTGAACCAGTCGATGGTGCTGACCTCGGGCTCGCCGACGTTCTGGAGCTGCTTCATGCCACCCCAGGTGATCAGGCCGGCGATGGGGAGCACCACGGCGAACAGCAGGCGCCAGGACCCGAAGTTGAGGATCACTCCGGACAGCGCCGGGCCCATGGCGGGCGCGACCGAGATGGCCAGGGAGACGTTGCCCATCACCCGGCCCCGGTCGTGTTCGGGCACCACGTGCATCAGGGTGGTCATCAGCAGCGGCATCATCACGGCAGTGCCTGATGCCTGGATGATGCGGGCGCCCAGGAGCACTTCGAAGCTCGGCGAGACGATGGCCAAGGTGGTGCCGAGCAGGAACAGACCCATGGCCGTGGTGTATGCGCCACGGGTCGACACCCGCTGCAGGAACCACCCCGTGATCGGGATCACCACCGCCATGGTCAGCATGAAGGCCGTCGAAAGCCATTGCGCGGTCTGCTCGGTGATCGCCAACGCGTCCATCAGGCTCGGGATCGCATTGATCATGATTGTTTCGTTGAGGATGACGATGAACGTGGCCAGCACCAGCAGCCGGATCACGGGCGGTGTGCGACCTGGGATCGTGGTCGCGGACGTGGCGGGCGATTCGAGCAGTTGGCTGGGCACGATACCTCGATCGGGATGTGTGGGGGCGGTCTTACCGGCAGTGGCCGTCACACCAACACTGACCGACGCCACCGACAAAACTCATCGGCAATGCCCCAGCTTGCGCCAAGTTCCACCAGACATCACCCGGTTTTCACCGGCGGCCCTCGCGACCGGACCCGGCCGAGGAGCAGCTGCGGCGCGGTCCTCGGCGCAGCGTTTCCGCAGCTCATCATCCCGGGTCCGGCCAACGCCGGACCGCCGGGCAGGACCACCGCTACCGTAAGGATCATGGCGCTGATCGCCCGGCCGAGTGACCCGATCGTGGCGCAGGTCGACGCGGGCACCGCGGTGCTGGTGCCCGATGCGGGCCGCCGGGACGGGTGGACCCTGTTCGTCGGCGACACCGCCCAGTCCTACGTCCGCCTGGGCGACCCGACCCACCTGGAGTTCGGGTACGTGCGCCGCATCGCGGCGATCATCGACGCGGCCGCACCGGCCGGGTCACCACTGCGGGTCCTGCACCTGGGCGGTGGTGCACTGACGCTGCCGCGCTACGTCGAGGCCACCCGACCCGGCTCGACCCAGCGGGTGATCGAGTACGACCGCAAGCTCTATGCCCTGGTCCGGCGGATCCTTCCGTTACCGCCGGGCGACCTGCGGGTGCGCATCGCCGACGCCTGCCACGCCGTGGCCGCGCTCAAGCCGGACACGTTCGACCTGATCATCACCGACATCTACCAGGGCGATCGGATGCCACCCGGCGCGACCACCGGCGCCTTCACCGTGCACGTGGCGCGTGCGTTGCGGCCCGGCGGCCTGTACGCGGCGAACCTGCTCGACACGCCCGCCTACACCTTCACCGACACGCAGACGCTGGCGGCGCGCGCCGAGTTCGCCGACGTCTGCCTGATCGCCGACGACGACTTCGACCGGCGCGCCGGTCAGCACAACGTCGTCCTCGCCGCCGTCACCGCACCCGGGCCGCTGCCCATGGCCGGTCTGGCACGCGGACTGAACGGGCCGCCCCGGGGGCGCCTCATGCACGGCGCCGAGCTGGCCGGCCCCATCGGCAAAGCCCGCCCGCGAACAGGTTCGAAAAGTTACTAGATGAACGGGAAGGTCGGACATGCCTCAATCGATGCACGCGCTCGTAGCCGGAAAGATCGGCGAGCCTTCCGACGTCCTCCGGCTGGAATCGCGACCTGTGCCCACACCGGACGCCGGTCAGGCGCTGATCCGCGTGAAGGCGACTCCGATTCATGCCAGTGACTTACATGTGCTGCGCGGCCGGTACGGCTTCACCCCCGAATTTCCCGCCGTCGGCGGCAACATGGAATGCGTGGGACGGGTCGAGGCCGTAGGCCCGGACTGCGAGGGACTGAAGATCGGCGAGCGCGTCGTGGTCGTAGCGGTCCCAGCAGTGCCCGGACCCGAGGTCGACGGCACCTGGCAGGAATACCTCGTCGCCGACTCCTGGCGGCTCGTGCCGATCCCCGACGGCCTGAGCGACTCCAGCGCCTGCCAACTCGCGGTCAACCCGCTGACCGCGCTGCTGCTCGTGACGCGAGAACTTGACGTACAGCCGGGTGAATGGCTGTTGCAGACGGCCGCGGGCTCCACCGTCGGCCGGCTGATCATCGCGCTGTCCAGGCATCTGGGCATTCGCACGATCAACGTGGTGCGGCGGCGCGACGCCGTTGACGAGATCAGGGCGCTGGGTGGTGACGAGGTCATCTGCACGCAGGACGAGGACCTCCTACAGCGCGTGGCCGAGATCGCCGGACCGGCCGGCGTGCGCAAGGCCGTCGACTGTGTCGCAGGCGTCGTCGGCGCCCAGGTATGCCAGGCGCTGGCTCCCGGCGGAGAGGTCGTGGTCTACGGCGCGCTGTCCACCCATCGGCAGACCGACCCGGCGGCGCTGACGATCCCGCTGCCGGCACGGTCGCTCATCTACGAGACCAAGGCGGTCCGCGGCTTCTGGCTGAACCGCTGGTTCGGCACCGCCTCACCTGAGCAGGTGCTCCGCGCGCTGTCCGAGGTCCGCAGCCTCGTCACCGGCGACGTCCTGGCCATCCCCGAAGGTCAGCCGTTCCCGCTCGAACGCTTCGCCGAAGCCGTCCCGCTCGCCGAGGCGCCGGCCCACGGCACCAAACCACTCTTCGTCTTCGAAGGCGTCCGGTAGGTTCGCCGCCGGTCTGCCGACGGGCCGCACGCCACCGAACTCGGGCCTCGACGGCGCCGAGCTGTCGGGCTGACAGCCGGCCGCCACCTGCGAGAACAGGCGAGGGCAGTCAGTAGGAGGAGGTCGTGTTGTTCCGGGCCCAGAGTTTCTCGGCCTCGGAGCCGCCGGGAGGCGGCACGAGACCGTTGATCATCCAGAGGTCCTCGCTGGTCTCGTCGACGTGGAACTCCCAGTGCAGCCCCGCGACGTGTTCGAGGTCGGGCTGGAGGATCGCCTTCACCCACTGGGCGGTCCGGCGTCGGCTGTCCCGGTCGGGGTGGTGACGCGCGATGTGGTCGATGACGATGCGGACCGCGACCGACGCGGGTTCGCCGCCGACGAAGAAGTCCTCGGGCCGGATCTCACGGAACAGCGTCATCACGTAGAACCGAGGCAGGCCGATCTCTTCGTAGTGGTCGGCGATGCGAGCGGCGAGCCGGTGCTTGCGCTCGTCGGTGAACACTCCGGGCGTGTGTTGCACGATCCACAGCGGCATGGCCGATCAAGGCTCCTCGAGCGCCGGGGTCCGACGTCAGCGGTCTGGCTGGGCTTGCCCGGGGAGTGTCGCCACCAGCGTCGACAGGTCGCCCCGCGTCATCAAACTACCGTTGACGGCGATCCGATGCGCGGACTTCTCCGGCCGACTGCCCGCGCCGGCCCTGCCCGGCTCCGAGGTCTGATGACCTCGGCTTCGGCGCAGGTGGCTGTGGTTGACGGTGTCTCGGGCGGCTACGGCTGGGCGTCAGGAGCTCGGGCGTCATCGGCGGCGGGGGTCGCGCTGAGCGCGATGTCCTCGCCCGCCACGGCGTGCCCTCGGCAGCAGCGGGCCTGGACCGTCACAGGCGCGCCGCACTCGCGGTGGTGCGCGTGCAGCGCGGGGCCGCGTTCGCCGGTGAGGTGCCGGTCGCCCCATTGCATCAGGGCCAGCAGGACCGGGGCGAGGTCGGCGCCGGCGGGGGTGAGCACGTATTCGTGCCGGGTGCGCGAGCCGGGTGCGCGGTAGGGGCGGCGTTCGAGCAGGCCGGCGTCGACCAGGTCGCGCAGCCTGCCCGCGGCGACCTTCTCGGTCACGCCGACCCGGCTGACGAAGTCGTCGTAGCGGGTGGTGCCGTAGTGGGCCTCCCGCATGATCAGCATGCCGGAGCGGGTCCCGACGACTCCGAGGGCCAGGTCGATCGAGCAGAGGTCCGCCGTCCAGGCGTCGCGATCGGCGAGGGTGCCCGTCAAGGTCATCGTCCCGGTCTTCACCCGTTGATCGTACCCGGCTGACTTTCCCACAGGGCAGTCAGCTGTCGCTTACGCCACTCTGACTATGGTTTAGGGAAGTCAGCTTCTATCGTTGCGACTGCACCTGAACCACGACCGGAAGGGCTCACCATGCGTGACGCGGTCATCGTCGAAGCCGTCCGCACCCCCATCGGCCGGGCCAAGCCCGGCGGTGCGCTCACCGGCATGCATCCGGTCGAGCTGCTCGGCCAGACGCTGCTCACCCTGCTCGACCGGACCGGCATCGACCCGGAACTGGTCGACGACGTCATCGGCGGCTGCGTCGACCAGGTCGGCGAGCAGGCCAAGAACACGACCCGCAACGCGTGGCTCGCGGCCGGGCTGCCCGAGTCGGTGCCGGCGACGACCGTGGACCGGCAGTGCGGCTCCTCGCAGCAGGCGGTGCACTTCGCCGCCCAGGGCGTCATCAGCGGGGCGTACGACATCGCGATCGCCTGCGGTGTCGAGTCGATGAGCCGGGTGCCCATGTGGTCCAACGTGCCGCCGGGCACCGACCCGTTCGGTCCCTCGCTGCCCGCCCGGTACGACGGCGGACTCGTGCCGCAGGGCATCAGCGCCGAGCTCATCGCCGCACAGTGGTCGATCGGCCGCGCCCGGATGGACGCCTATGCCGCCGAGTCCCACCAGCGCGCCGCCGCCGCACGGGCCGGCGGCCTGTTCGCCGCGGAACTCGCCCCGATCGCCACCCCGACCGGCCTGGCCACCGCCGACGAGTCCATCCGGCCCGCCACCACGCCAGAAGTGCTGGCCGGGCTTCGTCCGGCCTTCGTCGATCCGGCCTTCAGCAGCCGGTTCCCCCAGATCGACTGGTCGGTCACCGCAGGCAACAGCAGCCCCGTCAACGACGGAGCCTCGGCCGTGCTCATCACCTCCAGCGACACCGCCGCGCGGCTCGGACTGCGGCCCAGGGCCCGGCTGCACAGCTTCGCGGTCACCGGATCGGACCCGCTGTTGATGCTCACCGGGGTCATCCCCGCCACCCGCAAGGTGCTGCAACGGGCCGGACTCGACCTGGCCGACATCGACCTGTTCGAGGTCAACGAGGCGTTTGCCGCCGTCGTCCTGGCGTGGATCGCCGAGACCGGAGCCGACCCGGCCAAGGTCAACGTCAACGGCGGCGCCATCGCCCTGGGCCACCCGCTGGGCGCCAGCGGCACCCGCCTGATGGCGACCCTGGTCAACGCCATGGAACAGCGCGGTGCCCGCTACGGGCTGCAGACCATGTGCGAGGCCGGCGGACTCGCCAACGCCACCGTGCTCGAAGCCATCGGCTGAGTCCACAGCCGGTGCGCCGGCGACCGCACCGGGACGTCCAGCCACGTTCGCCCGAAACCCGCTCCTTCAGCCCCTGATCTTGTCCAGCTGCGCCAGCGCCTGTTGCCGCAGGACCTCTGGCAGCCGGGCGAAACTCACGTCATCGGCGAGCGCCTGGCCGTCGTTGAGCAGATAGGTGAGGAACCGCTTGGCGAGCTCTGCCTTGGCGACATCGCCGTAGCTCGTACGGACCAGCAGGTAGCTCAGCGCCGTGATCGGATACGCGCCGACGCCCGGGGCGTCGAGCACGTCGTAGGTCATGTCGCCATGGACCCGGGCCGCGGCCAGTGCCGTCGTCGCGGCCTCGATCGTCGGCTCGACGAACCGGCCGTCCCGGTTGCGCACCGCGGCCGTGGCGAGCCCCGCCTGCGTGGCGTCACGCAGGTCCAGGTAGCCGATGGACCCGGCACGGTGCTGGATCAGCCCGGCGACGCCGGTGTTGCGCTCACCCGCCTGCGTGCCGGCCGGCCAGTCGATGCTGTCGCCGCTGCCCAGCCTCCAGGACGGCGCCGCCGCGACGAGGTACCTGGTGAAGTTGTCGGTGGTGCCGGAGCCGTCGGCACGGCGTACGACCGTGATCTCCAGATCCGGTAGCGGCACCCCCGGGTTGTCGGCCACGATCCTCGGATCGCGCCAGTGTCTGATGTCGCGCTGGAAGATCCTGGCGATCGTGTCCGGCCTCAGCCGTAGTCCGTCCACCCCGGCAAGCGTGTAGGCGATCGTGACCGGCGCCGCGACCGTCGGCAGGCGCACGAACGTGCCCGGCGTGATGGCGTCGGTGTCGGTCACGGCGCTGTCCGTGCCGGCGAAGTCCGTCAGGCGCTGCGCGAACTCCTTCTTGCCGGCAGCCGAGCCGATGGCGTCGTAACTGACGGTGGCCTCCGGTGCGACCTCCTTGAAAGCCGCGATCACCGCCTGGTAGTAGGCATCGGGCAGGCTGGCGCCCGAGCCCTCGAACGGGCCGGACAGCGTGTACGCGTCGGCGACGGTGGGGCTGCCGCCCGCGCGACCGCAGCCGGACAGCAGGGCCTGCGCCAGCAGGATCGCGGACACCAGCAGCGACACGACCAGACGCGACATCCGACCCCCTCACCGCGGCGTCAGGACGGGCGCTCGTGTCTCGGCTAAGCCGACACTGATCCGTCGACGCGGACGCCGAGCGTACGAGTGGCAGTCTGGCTTGAGTCACCGGCGGCTGCTGCGGTCATCATGTGTCACGTCCGTCTCGGCAGACGCACCGGCCACGGGCCGGGCAGACGTACATCCTGCTCGCACCCTCAAACTACCGCAGCGGTGACGGCGACGACGGGCTCCCGGGACTCTATGGCCGGCCGACGCTCACCCGCCCCTGCCGGACGGCTCGCGGCGCGCGCGGAGGCCGCGCACGACGGCGACGAGCGCCACCACGGCGAGCACTCCCATCGCCGTGCCGCCGAACAGCTGCGTCGTCCAGGTGTCGTAGCCGTCGGCGACCGCCTGGTCGGCCGAACCGCCCGGCACCCGCGCGGGCACCGGACCCGTCGGCCGCGAATCGAGGTCCGGCAGCAGCGTGACCCGGTCCAGCCGGATGCTGCCGTCGTCGGCCGTGAACGGTCCGTGGCAGGTGAATCCCTTGGTGTCCGCGCCGAAGTGCTCGTCACAGGCCGCGACAGCGACCGTGCCGGGCACTCCTCGATATGTCGTGTACAGCTCGCGTACGCCCGGGATCAGCAGGAACAACGCTCCCCCGGCCAGCACCAGCCCGACCACGACCTGCCCGGCGGGCAGCGCCAGGAACCCCAGCCGCCCCGGTGCGGCGGTCGCCGGGACCTCGGGCACCCGTGTCCCATCGGACGGCACCACGGCCGGCGCCCGGAGCCGGTGCTGATCGCGGACCACGAACCAGGTCACCGCGAGCAGCACCGCGTAGAACAACAGCACCGAGCAGATCACGCCCGCCAGGGAGCCCTCGCCCACCTCGCCGGCCAGGCCCGGGCGCACCAGGCCCCGCGGGTCGACCACGACGTCGACCACCGAGCCGACGGTGAACCCGTCGTGCGCCTCCAACTGCCCGGGCACCTGCCCGCCGTCCGGCCGGGCCAGCGTGTACAGCAGGTTGTCGTTGTCGCCGCCGGTCTCGGCGACCGCGACGACCGTGGCCGACACGTGCTCGCCGCGCGCCCCCAGGACCGCGTCCTGCACCGCGAACGCGGGGGTCAGCATGATGAAGAACGAGACCAGCGCGAAGACGATCACCCAGCCCGTGACCTCCTGGTAGCCCAGTCCCAGGAAGAACACGCCGACGGCCACCGCCCACACGCCGACGAACACGAACACGGCGGCGTCCGGCGGCACGACCGTCAGTGCCCCCGCGACCTCGAGCGTCATCGCGAGGGCGAACACGACCGCGGCGAAACCGAGGTCACGCAGCCGGCTGGGCCCCGGTCCCGACGTTCTGTCCGGCCTCATGCGGCCGCACCTTGCCATCTTCGGGAAAGGACCGTCCCCAGCCACAGCATGCCTACGCCGAGCAGTGCCATCGCCACCGCGACGGGCACCCGGAACGGATCGTCCAGGTGCAGCGCGAGGAACCAGAGCCGGGTGTCGCTGCCGCGCCAGATCAGATACAGCGGCACCAGCCCCTGCGGGAACAGCGGAATCCAGCACACGACCACCAGGAACGTGACGACCGCCGCGCGGCGGGGCGGCAGCTTGACCCGCGCCGCCGTGGCGCGGCCCGGGCCGGGGGTGACCGTGCCGCCGCCGGACATGCGGGCGAGCAGCTCCGGGCCGCGCTCCCCCAGCCGCCGGTATGCCTCCCGGCCCAGCCACCACGTGCACGCCGCGCCGGTGGCCAGCCCCACGGCCACCGCCGCCCAGCTCAGCAGCGGGCTGCCGGTGCGGTTGCCGAGCAGTGCGACACCTGCCGCGGGCAGCGCGGTCGCGGGCACGACCACCAGCATCGCCAGCACCTGGCCGAAGATGTTGCCCGCGTCGAGCGGATTGCCGCCGCGGCGGGCCGGCTCCGGGCCGGGCACGAGGAAGACCACCGAGGCGTACGCGATCAGCCCCGCCCCGCCGCCGAGCAGCGCCGCGAGCAGCGCCAGCGCCCACGGCCACGTCCACGCGCCGCCGCCGAGCGCGGTCCCCGCCACGGTCAGCGCGACCGCGACCGGGGCGACCTGGATCAGCCACGCCACCTGCCGCCCGCGCACGTCGGCGCGGATCCGGCCGGGGTCGACCAGGGTCAGCCACAGTGCGGTGCCGTCGAGTCCGTAGAGGTTCGCCGACGTCGCCGCGGCCATCACCACGACGATGACCCCGGCCCACGGCAGCAGCCCGGCCCAGCCGATAGCCAGCGGCCACAGGGTGTAGACGAGCCCGAACCAGATCGCGAACCACCGCAGGTGCAGCCGCATCAGATCACGCGACCAGGTGCGCAGCTCCTTGGCGGCGACGACGCCGACCGGCCCGGCCCGGTCCAGCCGGTCCAGCAGCGGCGTGCGGCCGCGACCCGGGCCGCGGTGCGCCGGCCGGGTCGTGGTGCGCCGCACCAGCAGCCGTGACCAGATCAGCGTCGCGGCGACCGGCAGCGCGACCAGCCCGGCCCCGGTGGCGGCCGCCAGCGGCCAGTCCCCGCGCGCAAGCGCGTCGAGGCAGACGACCGCCCAGCCTGACGGCAGCACCCGCAGCAGGGTCGCGAACCCGGCCGGCAGTCCCCGGTCGACGAGCCCGAACTGCACCGCGGCCCAGATCAGCACCCACGACTGGTTCAGCGTCGCATTGACCCCGGCGTTGATCAGCGCGGACAGCACCGCGCTGGGGCGGGAGCGCACCGCCAGGCCCATGACCGCCAGCATCAGCCGCGACAGCGCCACGACCAGGACCAGCTGCAGCGGCACGAGCACCAGGGCGACGATGAACGCGGCCAGGCCGAGACCGGCCGCGTACACGACCAGGGCGCTGAAGGCGACCAGGCTGATCAGCGGGCCGACGCCGATGAAGGACACCGCCAGGAACCCGAACGCGACCCGCCGTGGCGGCAGCGGGATCAGCGCGAGCTGCTCGGGCCGGATCGACTCGTCGCCGCCGCCGGTGTAGACCGGGCCGAGCAGCCAGCCGAACATCCACACCGCGAGCGCCGCCGTGAACAGGTCGCCGCGCAGCGCCGGGCCCGGCAGGTCGGCGCCGGCGAGCATGATGGTGCCGGCGGCGAGCGCGAGGCCCGCTGCCGCGCCGAGGAACAGGCCGCCGGCGCGGGCGCCGCTGGTCGAGTGCGCCAGCACCCGCAGCTTCATCAGCGTCAGGACGCCAACCACGACGGGCTCCGGGTGAGGTCGAGACCGGCGCCGACCAGGTCGACGAACCGCTGCTCCAGCGTCGATCCGGCCCGGACCTGGTCGAGCGGGCCGGCGGCGGCGATCCGGCCGCGGTGCACGACGGCGACGTGGTCGCACAGCTGCTCGACGGTGGCCATGACGTGGCTGGACAGCACGACGGTGCCGCCGCCGGCGGTGAACCGGCGCAGCATCGCCTGGATGGTCAGTGCCGACACGGGGTCGACGGCTTCGAACGGCTCGTCGAGCACCAGCAGCGACGGCCCGTGCAGCAGCGCCGCAGCGAGGCCGACCTTCTTGCGCATGCCGGTCGAGTAGTCGATGACGAGGGTGCGGTCGGCGGCGGCCAGGTCGAGGATGTCGAGCAGTTCGTCGGCGCGGGCGGCGGCGACAGGCGGGGCGAGTCCGCGCAGCCGGCCGAGGAACACCAGCAGTTCGCGGCCGGTGAGTCGTTCGGGTAGGGCCAGGCCGTCCGGTAGGACGCCGAGGCGGGTCCGGGCCGGGATCGGGTCGGCCCACACGTCGAGGCCTTCGACGCGGACCGTGCCGCTGTCGGGGCGTAGCAGGCCGACGGCCATGGACAGGGTGGTGGTCTTGCCCGCGCCGTTGGGCCCGACGAGGCCGAAGAACGCACCGGCGGGTACGCGCAGACTGAGGTCGTCGACCGCCGCCTTGTCGCCGAAGCGCTTGCCCAAATTCGTGATCTCCAACGCGGGTGTCCGCACGATTTCCCTTCCGCCACCGGTCCACGCGGACGGTATCGCCAGGCACTGCCGCCATACCGTCTCGGTCATCTGGACCTACGCTCTGTCGGGCGTGGATGGTTGGTGCCCCGCGGACCGTTCATCATCCGTTCAGGCGGGCGAGGCGCCGGGGGGCGACGCGCCGCTGTTCGCCCAACAGCCCACGATGCCTGCTGTCAGCGTGGTAAGCCGAATCGGGACGACATACCTGACCAGTCGCCCGGCGGCGGATCGACGTCACGCGTTCGGCCGCGCAGGTCCTCCTGCGCCTGACGGCGGAGGTGTCCACCGAAGGGCTCAGATGGCAGAGGGCTGCACCTACGACTGGAATCCGCTGACGACGGCGCCGCTGAACTCGCAGCTGGCCGGCGTACTGGCGGGTCTGGTGTTCGCCGGGATGATCGTCCTGATCAGCGTGCAACCCGAGCCGTCGCACCTGCCGAGCGGCGTCGAGCCGGGCCGGCGCACCGAGGCGCTGGTCCTGCTGGTCGGGTCGTTCCTGGCACTCCTGATGGCCAGTTTCCTGTTCGGTGTCGCTGCCGGCGACACCGTCTGCATCCGCGGCCGGACCATGCTGCTGTCCGCCGGCGGCCTGCTGGGACTCGGCGTGCTGAGCATGTTCGGCGGATTGTGCTGGCTCATCGACCAGTACGATCACGAATCGCGGCGCGCCACCCGGGTGACGCTGTTCGCGACGTACTTCGTCGGGTTCATCGTGATCTTCTACCTGTCGACCACGGTCGGCGGTTACGTCGACGACGTCGGCGGTGAACTCTCCGGGCAGCTGCCAGGGTGGCTCCCGACCATCATCAACTACTACTATCTGCCGATCCTCGAAGGCATCACGGCGCTGCTGCTCCTGCGGTCGCTGATGTACCAGTACGTCAGGCGCCCGCGCGCCGAGACGTCGGAGATCACGGTGCTGGCGACCGCCTACGTCTACGTTCTCGGCGTTATGGTCGCCGGCGTGATCGCCATCCAGACGACGAAGTTCGGCGCCGACAAACCGATCACCCTCGGCTACTTCACGTTCGCGACGCTCACCTCGATCGGCGCTCCGGCTGTCGCCCTCATGATGCAGCTGTTCGCCCTACCGACCGGGCGCTCCGCGCCGATCGCACCGGCCCGGCCACACGACGGCGCAGGCGGGCCGCCCTCCCCACACAGCGAGTGACCCCGGAGCGGTCCTCACACCCAGATGGCCGCCTCGCCCCTCATCGGCGGCACTGATCAGCTCGGCGATCGTCGCGCCGAAGTACGCGTGCACGGTCGTGCCGTCCAGGGCCACCCCGATCCAACCGGCCTTGCACGCGTCCGCGCCGAGCACCCGCCCTGTCACCGGCTCAGGGTCTCACGCCCGTGGCCGCGTACACCGAAACTCGATGGCCGGGTCGACTCGGCCGGTGCGATGATCTCCGCCTGGGTCGCTAGCTCAACTGGTAGAGCATTCGAATGAGTAGCGCGTCCGTTATCCGCCTGTGCGGCCATGGGGGCGCTTCCTTCTCCTTGTTGGATCGAAGGGTTCGGGGTTCGAGTCCCCGGCGACCCACTTGTGCCTGCGGGCCGCGAATGCCGTGGTCGACTGAACGGAGGACCACGTGCTCGACAAGACGATCATTCTGAAAACCCTGCGCGTGCCGGCCGCCGCCGGCCCGGCCGGCGACGGCGGTGCGGTGGCCCGGCAGCTGGACGCGGTGCTGCTCGACGTCGGGTTCTCACTGTCGCGGGACCTGATGGAACACATCGGCGCCCTCGCTCCGGCGCCGGCGCTGGACCTCGCCGCCACGGTCGTGTCGGCGGTGCGCGAACTCGTCGGCGACCACGTGCGGCACAACGCCTACTTCATCGGCTTCCCGCACGACGTGCCCGACACCGTCGAGTTCTGGACGGACCGGCTGCGGGCGGCCGTACTCACCGGCGGTGGCACGGCGACCGACGCGCAACTGCGCGACGCCGTCGCGGCGGGCACCGTCAACCTGCTCGACCTGCCCGGCTACGGCACCTACCAGCACACCTACGCCGAGCTGCTGGCCGCGCACGACGAGCTGATCGCCGCGGCCGGTGACCGGTTGACCCTGCTGCGCCTCGGCGACACTGCCGAGGTCGAGGCGACACGGCTGTACCTGGCCATGGCCGGCAGCTCCACGCCACACGGCGAGGCGGACCTCGCCGTCCTCAGCGAGCTCGCGGTCGCCTGCCTGGACGGCGTGCAGCCGGCCGAGATCCCGGTCCGGGAGAACCGTGCCGTGCTCAACGGGATCCGGCTCGTCCTCGGTCGGCCGCTGGTCGGCGTGGACACGACGACCGACGTGCTGCGCGTCGCCTGCCAGGTGTCCGGCGGGGACACCTCGCTCGCGACACCCACCCGATTTCGTGCGTTCCGGCGCCCGGAGCGGCGGATGCTGCTGGCAGCGCTGGACCGGGTCGTCGGCGCGAACCAGGACAAGCTCGGTGACGTCGCGCGCTACGCGGAACGGTGGAAGCGGCTCGGCGAACGGCTGCACCCGCACGAATACCCCCAGTGGCCGCACGCGCAGCAGGTGTTCACCGTCGCGCGTGGCGAACGGCGGGTCAGCAACCTCGCCGGCCGTGCGGAGGCCGCGATCCGCGCCGGAGCCGTCGGCCCGGCCGCGTCGGTGCTGTCGGCTGCGCCGGGTCTGCTCCTGCGCTCCGCCGACCGGCTGCTGCGGCAGGCTTCGGCGGCGGAGCGGAACGACGTGGTCGAAGCCGTCACGGGGGCGCTCGGCTCGGCGTCGGGGCGCGTGCTCCTGTCGCTGCGCGAGCACGTCGGCAACCGGCTGACGCCCGCTACCGCCCGCATGTACGCGAACCGCTCGCGGCGCGCGTGGATCGGGCCCGACGCACGTCCGCCACTGCCCGCCGAGCTGGTGGCCGAATTGTCGTCGCTGCTCGACGCCGAGATCGGCGCCCGGCTGCCGGAGCCGCGTCGGCCGCTGCTGGTGGACCCGGAGGTGCTCGACGTCGCGCTGCCGCTGTCGGGCAAGGCGTCCGAGGGCGGATTCGCGGTGCTGCCCAGGGGCTCACGGGCGTCGGTGTCCGGTGAGCTGCTGCGCTTCTTCATGTACTGGCGCCAGACACGTCAGCGCACCGACTACGACCTGTCGGTGCTGCTGCTCGACGACGAGTTCCACACCGCGGGGCAGGTGTCCTGGACGAACTACCACCACGACGGTGTGGTGCACTCCGGCGACATCACCGATGCGAGCAACGGTGCGACCGAGTTCATCGACGTGCCGCTGACGGTCGCGGGCCACTACGTGGTTCCGCAGGTCTACGTGTACGCGGGCGAGTCGTTCGACGAGGTCGCCGAGTCGATGTTCGGGTACCAGACCCGGACGCGGGAGCAGCGGGGTGCGCCGTTCGACGCGCGGACCGTGCGAGCGCGTTCGCACCTGCGCGGGCAGGGCCGGATCGCGCTGCCGATGGTGTTCGCCAGGAGCGAGCGCGGCTGGCAGGCGGTGTGGCTGCACCTGTATCTCGGCGGCATGCCGTCGTTCAACCGGGTCGAGGACAACACGTTCTCCACGGCCGCACGGGTGCGGGCGCTGGTGGAGCGTCGTCACCTCACCGTGTCCTACCTGGTGGACCTGTGGCGCGCACGGGCCGAGGTGACGGCGTGGAACGGCCGGTTGCCGGACGAGCCGGTCACGTTCCTCGGTCTCACCGCGCCCGACGGCCTGCCGGCGGGTTCGGAGGCGTACACGCCGGATCGGCTCGACGAGCTGATCCCGGAGTAGGCGACAGCCGAGGCGCTCGCTGTTGTCGCTCCGTGGTGGGCCGACGCTGCGCCGCCGAGGCAGCCCGCCGCCGGGACCGCCTAAGATCAAGATCGTGAATAGTGACAGCTGGAAACTGGGCGGCGATCTCGACGTCGCCCGTGTCGGGTACGGCGCGATGAAGCTGACCGGCTGGCCGCGGGGCGAGCGGCCCGAGCGCGAGACGGCGCTGGCGATCCTGCGGCGGGCGGTGGAGCTCGGGGTGAACCACATCGACACCTCGAACTACTACGCCCGCGACGGCGTCGCCGCCAATGAGCTGATCAAGGCGGCGCTGTACCCGTACCCGGCCGACCTGGTCCTCGTGACCAAGGTGGGCGCCCTGGTGGAGGGCCCGGACATCGCCCTGCCGCCGTCGGAGCAGACCGGCCTGACCTCCGACGGGCTGCGCCGCGGCGTGGAGGCGAACCTGCGTTCGCTCGGCGTCGACCGGATGGACGTGGTGAACCTGCGCATGGGCGACCGCGGCCACGACCGCTCGGCCATCGCGGAGCCGCTGCAGACCCTGATGGCGCTGCGGGACGAGGGGCTGATCCGCCACATCGGCATCTCGAACATCGGCCTGGCCGAGTTCGAGCTGGCCCGCACGATCGCCCCGGTCGTATGCGTGCAGAACCAGTACAACATCGCCAACCGGGACGACGATCCGCTGGTGGACGCGTGCGCGGCGGCCGGGGTGGCGTACGTGCCGTTCTTCCCTGTCGGCGGTTTCCAGCCGCTGACGGCCGAGCACCTGGCCACCGTCGCGCAGCGGCGCGGCGCGTCCGTCGCGCAGGTCGCGCTGGCCTGGCTGCTGGCCCGCTCCCCCAACATCCTGCTGATCCCGGGCACCGGCTCCCCGGCCCACCTGGCGGAGAACGTCGCCGCGGCCGATCTCGCCCTCACCGAAGACGACCTGGCGCTGCTGGGCTGATGGTCCGGTGGGCGACCGTCGACGCCGGCCGAGCCGGGTCCGCGTACAAGGTCGCCGCGGCACCCGCACCGGATGCCGCGGCGACCTCGCAGGGATCGGGCGTCGCAGGTCAGGGGGCCTGGAAGCCCGCCTCGCCGAGCACGGCCTTGCCGCGGTCGGAGGTGACGAAGGTCAGGAATGCCTGCGCGGCGGTCTTGTTCGGGGCTTGCTTGAGCAGCACGATCGGGTAGTCGTTGATCGCCTGAGCGGACTCGGGGAACTCGATGCCGTCGACGCCGGCGGCAGCGGCCTTGGCGTCGGTGCGGTACACCAGCGCCGCGTCGACCTCACCGAGCTTCACCTTCTGCAGCGCCGCCTTGACGTCCTGCTCCAGCGTCACCGGGGTGACCTTCACCCCGGCCGCGTCCAGGGCCTTCTTCGCCGCCGCGCCGCACGGGACCTGCTCGGCGCACAGCGCGACCTTCAGGTCGGGCTTGGACAGGTTCTCCAGCGTATCGATGCCCTTCGGGTTGCCCTTGGGCACCGCGATGACCAGCTGGTTCTTCACGAACACGGTCGGGTTGCCCTCGGCGTCGCCGGCGTCGACGACGGTCTTCATGGTGGCGGGGCTGGCCGCGGCGAAGACGTCCGCGGGTGCGCCCTGGGTGATCTGGGTGGCCAGCGCGGAGCTGCCGGCGAAGTTGAAGATCACCTTCGTGCCGGGGTTGGCCGCCTCGAACTCCTTGCCGAGCTTGGTGAACGACTCGGTCAGCGACGCCGCGGCGAACACGGTCACGTCACCGCTGACACCGGTGCCCGAAACGCTGGCACCCGGCTGGGCGGTCCCGTCGCCACCGCACGCGGCCGTGGTCAGTGTCGCGGCCATCAGCAGGCCTGCCAGCGCCGATCGGATCAATCTGCTGTTCATGAATCGTTCCTCCCCCTGCCCGAAGGCGCATATCGGGTTTCTCGACGACCACTCGCTCCGCGGCCTCGCCGAGCCGTAGCACGTCATCTGCTCATCCTAGCCTCGCAGTTGCGATCCATATCAGTCCGTCGGATGGTTCGTTGCGGAACCGATGGCGTTCTCAACATCGCAACTGCATGATGGAAAGCATGACCGGTTCCGGCTCCCCTTCGCCGCGGCCCACCTCGGCGCAGCAGCGTCGCTGGGACGAACTGTTGACGCTCCTGGCCGACACCGTCGAGACCGCGGGCACCGTCGTGGTCGACGGGTACTGCCACAGCGACTGGTTCGCCGACCGGCTGCACGCGACGCTGCACTCCACGGGCCGGCACGCCATCCGCCTGAGCGGGCAGTCGCCGTTGCACGACGAGGACATGTGGTTCGCCCATCGCGGCCCCGCGACCCTGGCCCTGGCCGACGGGGCGGGCTGGCGGGCGCGGCCACCGGGCGGGCGCTGGGATGTGGTGATCTGGCTGCGCACCCCCGCCGCCCACGGCCACGGCAGCGCGTACCCCGACGATGCGCAGATCGTGGTGGACCTGCACGACCCGGACTGGCCGATCGTGCGGCACATCGACCCGGCCCTGGCCGCCCACGACCGCTGGTACCTGGCGGAGACCCGGGCCTTCTTCGCCGTACGTGCCGCGACCTGGGACATCAAGTTCGGCGACGACATGCCCGCCTACGCTGCCGCCGTCGCAGCGGCGGACATCCGAGCCGGCAAAGCGGTGGCCGACATCGGCTGCGGCACCGGCCGTGCCCTGCCCGCACTGCGGGCCGCCGTCGGACCCGAGGGCACCGTCATCGGCGTCGACGTCACCGCCGAGATGCTCACCACGGCGCGGAACCTGGGCCGCGACGTCGGCGCCCACCTCGTCCTGGCCGACGCGCGGCGCCTGCCGCTGGCCGACGGCGCGCTGCACGCGGTGTTCGCCGCCGGGCTGCTCCATCACCTGCCCGACACCCGGGCCGGGCTGGCCGAACTCGCCCGCGTCACCGGCGCGGGCGGGCGGCTGGTGCTGTTCCACCCGTCCGGACGCGCGGCGTTGGCCGCCCGGCACGGCCGCACCCTGGCACCCGACGAGCCCATGGCGGAAGGGCCGCTGCGGCAGTCGACGGCCGCGGCCGGCTGGCGGCTGGACAACTATGAGGACGGACCACAGCGGTTCTTCGTCCTGGCCACCCGCCTGCCCTGACCGGGGCTCCGGTCAGGGCCGCGGCAGCAACCCTCGCGTCTGCCGAAGCACAGCGCCGTCTTCGCCCCGATCCGGCGTGCCAGTCACGGCACCACGACGAGCCTGCCGCCGCGTAGATCGGTGCGTTGCCAGGCGGTCTCGATGTCGCTCAGGGGGACCTTCACCACGTCGAAGTAGCGCGGGATGCCGCCGATCTCGTGCGGCACCGCCGCCTTCATCACAGCTCCCGGCCGAGCAACGCCGCGATCCGGCGCTGCCAGGCCCGCATGAACCGGGCAGGGCGGTCGGGCGAGTGGTTCCAGCCGCGGTTCAGCGAAGGCTGTGCGGCGGCGCCGTGGCGACGCGGGCGGCCGTGGACCGCCGTGCCCTGGTGTCCGGCCGGCTGCTCGGCATGCGCGGGCACGCCGGGAAAGCGATGTGTCGCCGAGTGCAGCAGGTCGCGGAACGAGCGCTTGTCGGTCATCTCGAAGTCCCTCTCTATCAGTGATAGAGGGAGACTAGCACTGATAGAGTGCCGAGGGGAGGTGGCGAGTTGGCGTTGGACCGACAGCGGATCGTCGCCGAGGCCGTGGCCCTGCTGGACGCCGAGGGTCTCGACGGCGTGACGACGCGCAAGCTCGCCGCGCGGCTCGGCGTGCAGTCGCCGACCCTCTACTGGCACCTGCCCAACAAGGCGGCGCTGGTCACCGCGATCGCCGATGCGATCCTCGACCAGGAGTTCGGCGACATGTCACCGCCCGAGCCAGATCAGCACTGGCAGGACTGGTTGAGCGGCCTTGCCGGGCGGCTGCGCCGAGCACTGCTCGCCCATCCGGACGGCGCTCGGGTCATCTCCGCCTCCCAGCTCTCCGTCACCATGGCAGCGATCTCCGAGCTGGCCATGAGCACCCTGGTGGCGTGCGGCGTCCCACTGCGACAGGCCCGCGTGATCGTCCTGACCGTCGAGCGCTTCACGGTCGGCCACGTCCTCGAGGAACAGGCCCCCCGCCCGGACGCGGAGGGGCTGAAGGACTTCGACATGGCCGCCTTCGCCGAGCAGCATCCGACCGTCGTGGCCGCGGTCACCGAATACTTCCAACCCGGCCGCACCGTGGACGACCTGTTCCGCGACTGCCTGGGCGTGGTCATCGCCGGCGCCGCGAGCAAAGTCGGCGCCACCTCCTGACCACTTCGCAGCGATGGATCCGCCGCGAGTGCCGTCGAAGCGCCGGCCGCCCCTGATCGGGCGCTCGCGTCCGGCCGCGGGAGATATGGTCGCCTGGTGGCCCTGCTGAGGCCGTCCGCGAGGAGATGTTGATCATGGCTGCTCTGCCACCCGTCGTCGACGACACCACCTGGCGCAAACAGCTGGACGAGCTGCGCGCCCGCGAGAAGGCAGCCACCAGGGAGCTCGACGCGATCGCCGCCCGGCGACGCCGGCTGCCCATGGTGAGGATGCCCGAGTACACCCTGGTCGGGCCCGAGGGACCGGTCCGGCTCGTCGATGTCTTCGATGGTAGAACACAGTTGATCGTCTACAACCACATGTGGGACCCCGACCCGGACGCGCAGTGGCAGTGCGGCGGCTGCACCAGCCTCACGTCGTCGTACACCCGGCTGGACTTCCTCGACAACTACGACGCACGATTCGTGATCGTCACCCAGGGACCGATCGAGGCGGCCCTCGCCTACGCCGACCGCGTCGGCAACAAGATGACCTGGTACTCGACCGCCGACAGCCCGTTCGGGGCCGACGTCGACGCACCGCCCGGGGGTGGGTTCGCGTTCAACGTCTTCCTGCGTGACGGCGACACCGTGTACCGCACCTGGCACACCAGCGGTCGCGGCGTCGAACAGCTCACGTTCACCTTCGCCCTGATCGATGCGCTGCCCTACGGGCGGCAGGAGGAATGGCAGGACTCCCCGGCAGGCTGGCCACAGCAGCCGGCCTACAGCGGCTGGCTCGACTCGCCCGACATCGCGCGGTTGTACGGTCCCGCCGAGTGACGCCCGCTGCCGACGGCCCGGGTTTCCATCAGACGAGAAGATCATTCCAGGCGTCCTCGAAACCTCGCCTGCGGGTGGATGCACAGTAATGGTTGGCATCACGCCGCCTGACCGTACTATCGTGCCCGCCGTGCCCATCCACGACGACGAGGTCAGGGCAACTGTGGAGCAGGTGCGCCGCCTGGTGGCGGCCCAGTGCCCGCAGTGGTCCGACCTTCCCGTGACGCCCCTGTCCGACGAGTTGGAGGGCACCGACCATGTTCTCTTTCGGGTAGGCGACGACCTCGTCGCCCGACTGCCCAAGATCGCCTGGGCGGTCGACCAGGCGGATTCTGATGCACGCTGGCTGCCCTTGCTGGCGCCGCGTGTGCCAGTGCGAATTCCGGTTCCGCTTCACGTGGGCGAGCCGGGCCAGGGATACCCGTGGCGGTGGACCGTGGTGCCGTGGATCGCGGGGAGCACGCCCGCCAGGCTTGGTTGCGACGACGTACTCCTGGCCCGTGACCTGGCAGCCTTCGTTCGCGCCCTGCACGAGGCGGACCCGGCAGGAGGGCCGGTCAAGGCTCCGGGTTCGCGCGGGTCCGCTCTGCGGCACGCCGATGAGGGCGTGCGCCGCGTGCTGCCCCGGCTCGCCGCGCAGGACGACGGCTTCGACGTGGCAGCGGCCGAGGCGGCCTGGGACGCCTGCCTGGCGGCTCCCGAGTGGGGCCGTGACCCCGTGTGGATCCACGGTGACCTGCAGCCGGGAAACTTGATCACCGACCGTGGCCGGCTGGCCGCGGTCATCGACTTCGGCGCACTCGGCCTCGGCGATCCGGCCCCGGACGTGACGCCAGCGCTGTGGACCTTCACGGGCACCGCCCGGGAGGCCTACCGGCAGGCGGTCGGCTACGACGACGCCACCTGGATCCGCGCCTGCGGCTGGGCCCTCGCACCATCGCTGACCGGCGTCGACTACTACCGGCATACCTTCCCGCGAATGGCCGAGCACGGCCGCCGAATGGTCCGTGCAGTGATCGCCGAACTGACCTGAGCGCCACCGCCGGCCCGGTGACTACGGAAGGTGCGCGTTCCTACTGCTGAGCGGGATCCAGACCGGTCGGTCAGCTGCTCGACCTGACGCCCGGCATTGTGGGCCGCACCAGGGGCTGGCCGAAGCAGGCGCTAGACGAGGGGGAGTTCACCGCCGTCGACTGTCAGGCTTACTCCGGTGACCCACTGAGCCCGGTCCGATACGAGGAAGGCGACGGCCTCGGCGATGTCGCGCGGGTCTCCGGGACGACCCAGCGGGATGCCCGCTGTGGTGGCGGCAAGCGGGACGTTCATCGCGTCGGCGAAGTTCTGGCGGATCGCGTCGGCGCCCGGGGTGAGCACGTTGCCGGGGATGATCGTGGTGACGCGGATTCCGGCAGGCGCGAGCTCTGAAGCGAGCGCTTTGCTATAGGTGTTGAGGGCGGCCTTGGCGGCGCCGTAGTGAGCCAACGGCGGCGCCGGCGTGAGGGCCGCTCCCGATGAGATGTTGACGATCACGCCGCCTGGCCCTGCCTCGCGCAGCGCCGGCAGCAGCGCGTTGTTGACCCGCACGGCGGACAGGTAGTTGAGGTCGAGTGCGTCGATCCATTCCTCATCGGGGATGGATGAGATGCCCCCGATGTGGGCGCGTGCCGCCGCCGCGTTGTTGACCACGATGTCGACGCCGCCGAGTTCGTCGAGCGCTGCGGCGGTGAATGCCTGCACGCCCGCGAGCGTGCCGATGTCGCCTCGAATGAACGTGGCGGCCTTCGGCGTCTCGTCGGTGGCGTTGCGCGCCGTGGTGACGACGGTCGCGCCGCCGTCCAGCAGCCGCTGCACGATGGCCGCGCCGATCCCGCGGCTGCCTCCCGTGACGATCGCGCGCTTTCCTGCGAACTCGGTGGGGTCGGGTGAAGTGCTGGTTCTGAACATGCGACCAACCATAACAGGTTATGGACCGAACGTCCCAGAACTGTGAGCCATGGGGCAACCAGGGAATATTCAGCGAGCAAGGCGTCCTGGCCAGTGCGCGCCGGCAGGTCGATGAAACCGGCCACCAAGGACCGCGGACAGACCCCGGTCGCCGAAGCGCTGCGGCAGCCATGCCGCGCCGAAACCCGCCTCGTGAGACTCGCGCAGGTTCTCCCACGGCAGCTGCGCCGTCTCGCCGAGCTCGGCCGCCCGCTGCGCGAAGACTTCGGCCATGTCAGCGGCTTACTCACCCCAGGACACCTCATGGCGAAGCCCGGCACTACAGACCTACGGCCGATCTGCCGTGGACCGTAAGCATCGTTGTCAATTTGTTTGCTTGATATGTCAAATTTGAGGTACTTACCTGGGCCGCTGGGGCTCTATAGGCTGGCCACTCAGACGAGGACGGTCGATGCTCGGTTCGATCCGTCGGCCAAGAAGGCAACCAAGGCCGTCAAGGCAGATCTCGCGCTTCGTACCGGCTTCGCCAAGACCGCCAAGACGGGTGCCGCGACCAGGGATATCGGGACACTGTCCACGGCACTCATCTACAGCGACGGAGCAAAGTGGGTCGACGTCGGCAGGACCGCCGTCTTCAACGGCGCCTCTTCCGCAGCATTTACGTACATCAACGGCTCATCCAGCGAACTCGGGGCGGGGATCTCCGCCACCGGGGGTTCGGGGACCTGGAGCGTCGCGGGCACGACGGCCAAGTCGTCCACTTCCACCCAGTCGTACTCACCCATGACCTCCGGGCAGACGATCTTCCAGACACAGTTCGAGTACGGCGTCTACCTCACGGTCGGACCTGGCTACTCGTACTATGAGTACCGTCCGGTGAGCTACTGGGGCGGCTCTCGCAAGTTCGCGACGGTCCTCAGCGTGGGCAGCTACTGCGCCTTCATGGAGAACGGGGACTCCCTCGAGAAGGACTCCACTTCGGCAAGCACGTTCACGGCTGGCGTGGCCGTCTCCGGGACGCTCGGCTTCAACCTGTCGGCCAAGACCGGATACACCAACTCGACCAAGCTCAAGTTCACGATGCTCAAGAACGGGTACGTCTGCGGCAATGCGGGCGCGCCCGGCGGCACGCCAGGTCTGCTGACCTCAAGGACGTAAGGAGACACAGGTGCGGCGGCCGATTCTCATGCAGATCCTTGTTCTGCTCGCATTGACCGCCTGCGACAGCGAGGGGCCGGCCAGCAATGGTGGGCCCCTCGTCCTTGGCGAAGGCGCAGGCACGCTATGCCTCTCCGCGCAGCCCGGCACTCGCGTCACCATTGGGCTGGACATCGCGAAGAACCAGGGGGACAAGCTGGTGACGATCTCCGATGTCTCGCTGATAAACACTCAAGGGCTGAGTCTTATTGAAGCTGTCCTGGTCCCCGTTCCGACAACACCGGACGAGCAAGGCAACATCATGCTCACCGGAAACTGGAAGTCTTATCCGCCTCCGGCCGACAGAGTTCCAGCCGAGTGGAACAGTCGCAAAGCGGCGAAAAACGCGTCCATTGACCCGAGTGCGTCATGGGGATTCGCGTTCGGCTTGGAGGTCCCAGCCGAGGGGTCCATCGACGGAGTGCTGGTCGATTACGCCGACTCGTCCGGAGATCATTTCCAAGCAAGAACGACAACTCGCGTTCTCGTCAAGCAGAAATGTTCCTGACCCCCTGACCCCTGACCCCCTGAGCGACTGAGGACACGGCCGACCTGCAGCAACGCGGTTGGCCGTGCTCCACCAACCCGATGAACATGTGCGGTAACAGCTCTGTCGGAAGCCCGGCCGTCGACGAATCCACGTACCGGGCTAGGATCGGCACCAGCCTCGCCAACCGACATCAGGTGACGGAGCGTCCGCGGCGCGCACCGTCGCGGTCGACAGCTCCGCGGGCAGCCCGCACACGCAGGCGTGGCGATGGTGACGATGCGGGCCCGTGGCCTCGCACAGCCGCCTAAGCTGCTCTGAGACGGCTACCACTCGCGGGAAGGCCACGACGATGAGCACTCCAGGCCATGCCGGTGGTATCACCAAGGCCCTCTACACCGCGGAGGCCATCGTGCAGGGCGGCCGCAACGGGCACGGCGGCAGCTCCGACGGCCGGCTGGAGGTCGACCTGGCCGTCCCGGAGTCGATGGGCGGGGCGGGCGGCGACGGCACCAATCCCGAACAGCTGTTCGCCGTCGGCTACGCCGCCTGCTTCCAGTCCGCGATGCTCAACGTGGCCCACGGTCGCGGCCTCGATCTCGACCGGTCCCGCATCCATTCGACGGTCGCCATCGGCCCGACCGGCCACGGCGGAATGGGCCTGGCCGTCACTTTGGACCTGCAGGCGGACAACCTGAGCCGGGAGGACGCCGCCAGCCTGCTCGCCCGGGCGGACCAGCTCTGCCCGTATTCGAACGCCACCCGAGGCAACATCGACGTCACGCTGAAATTCGCGGGCGAACCGATCTGAGCAGAGCGGGGAGGGTCATGTCCGCGGCCTTCCCGCCTCCCGGCAGGCGGAGCGAGCGTATCCCGTACAAGTGGTCGGTCCTGTCCAACACCACGCTCGGCATGCTCCTGGCCACCGTGAACGCGTCCATTCTGATCATCTCGCTGCCTGCCGTCTTCAACGGCATCCACCTCGACCCGCTCGCCCCGGGCAACGTGAGCTACCTGCTCTGGCTGCTGATGGGATACCTGCTGGTCACGGCCGTGCTGGTGGTCAGCCTCGGGAGGCTGGGCGACATCTACGGGCGGGTGCGCATCTACCGCGCCGGCTTCGTCGTGTTCGCCGCCGCCTCGGTCGCACTCGCGCTGACCCCGGCGGGCGGCACCGCCGGGGCGCTCTGGCTGATCGGCTGGCGCCTGGTGCAGGGCGTGGGCGGCGCGATGCTGATGGCTAACTCGACCGCGATCATCACCGACGCGTTCCCCGCCCGGCAGCGCGGCACCGCCCTGGGCGTCAACCAGGTCGCCGGACTGGCCGGCGGCTTCATCGGCCTGGTCCTGGGCGGGGTGCTCTCCGCGTGGAACTGGCGGGCGATCTTCTGGGTCAGTGTGGTGGTCGGCCTGGTGGGCGCCTGGTGGGCCTACCGCAACCTGCGCGAGACGGCGCAGCCCCGGCCCGGCGTGCGCATCGACTGGTGGGGCAACCTGACGTTCGCCGCGGGCCTGACCGTCCTGCTCGCGGCGATCACATACGGCATCCAGCCGTACGGCGGGCACACCGAGGGCTGGACCAACCCGTGGGTCCTCGGCGGCATCCTCGGCGGCCTGGCCCTGCTGGTCGTCTTCTGCGTCGTCGAGACCCGGGTGCCCCAGCCGATGTTCGACCTCGGGCTGTTCCGGATCCAGGCGTTCTGGGCGGGCAACGCGGCCGCCCTGCTCAACGCCATCGGCCGTGGCGGGCTGCAGTTCATGCTGATCATCTGGCTGCAGGGCATCTGGCTGCCCCTGCACGGCTACGACTTCGCGCAGACCCCGCTCTGGGCGGGCATCTACCTGCTGCCGCTCACCGTGGGATTCATCGCCGCCGGCCCGGTCTCGGGCTACCTGTCCGACCGGTACGGCGCGAAGCTGTTCGCCACCGGCGGGCTGCTCCTCACCGCGCTGAGCTTCCTCGGCCTGCTGGTGATCGCGGTCGATTTCAGCTACCCGGCGTTCGCCGTGCTGCTGCTGCTCAACGGGATCGGCTCGGGCCTGTTCTCCGCGCCCAACACGACGGCGGTGATGAACGCCGTGCCGGCCGCCGAGCGGGGCGTCGCGTCCGGTATCCGGGCGACCTTCCAGAACACCGGCATGGTGTTGTCCATCGGCGTGTTCTTCTCGCTGCTCGTCGCCGGGCTGTCCCGGTCGCTGCCAGGCACGCTGCACAGCGGGCTGGCCGCCGACGGCGTGCCCGGACCCGCGATCGCCGCGATCACCGCGGTGCCGCCGGTCGGGCTCATGTTCGCCGCGTTCCTCGGCGCCAACCCGATCGCCTCGCTGCTGAGTGCCGCCGGTGTCCTGCACGAGTTGCCCGCGTCGACGGTGTCGACGCTGACCACCCGGACCTACCTGCCCCAGCTGCTGTCCGGCCCGTTCCACAGCGGCCTGGTCGTGGTGTTCGTCCTGGCCGCCGCGCTGAACGTGGTCGCGGCGGTGGTGTCGCTGTTCCGCGGCGGTGTCTACATCTACGACGAGCACGTCCACGACGAGGACCTTCGGGTGGAGTCCGACTGCGGGTAGCCGCACCGTGCTCCCGGCTGCGTCCCGCAGGGCCGGCGGACGCCGGCATGATGGCGTCTTCGGCCCGCCCGGTCGCCCGGGCCGGCGTAGCCTGTCCGGCATGGGTGTCACGGTGCTGCCGGCAGCTGACCGCGTCGCCGTCGCTTGGCGCAACGGCGGCGGGATCACCCGTGAGATCGCCGCCTTCCCCGCGGGTGCCGATGACTTCCAGTGGCGGCTGAGCATCGCCGACGTCGCCGCGGACGGCCCGTTCTCGGCCTTCGCCGGCTACCGGCGTGTGATCACCGTGCTCACCGGTGCGGGCATGCGGCTGACCGTCGGCGACGCCGTACACGACATCCGGCCGCTGCAGCCGTTCGAGTTCGACGGCGGGGCGCTGACGACATGCACCCTGCCGGGCGGGCCGATCACCGATCTCAACCTCATCGTGCGGGCAGGCGCCCGCGGTGCGGTGCGCGTCATCGAGACCAGCGGCCCCCTGGCCGTGACCGGTCCGGCCGCGATCGTCATGGTGCGCGGGGCCGCGACCCTGGCGGGCCGCGAGGTGGGCGTGCCGGACGCGGCTCTGGTGGACCGCGCCACGGTCACCACGCTGCGGCCCGTGGGCACGGCGACCGCAGCGCTGATCGACCTGCCTTGACCTGTCCACCAGAGGCGCCAACGCGGCGATGACCCCGGCCCTCGTACGGGTCCGAGGGCGTAGCAGGTTCAGCTGTCTTTCCGGTCGTTATACGGCAATCGTGCGGCGTCGGGCCGATGAGGACGGCCGGCACGGTTGCCACCGATCGCAAGGAACGTGCCATCATCACGGCGTGGCATTCCGATCCGTGACGGCATACGCCCCGGAAGGTGTGGCGACCTTCGGCCTGGGGCTGATCGGTGAGATCTTCAGCGGCCGCTTCGCCTTCGACGTCTGCGCCGAGCGGCCCGGTCCGGTGCGCACCGACCTGGGGCTCACGGTGCAGGTGGACGCCGGGCTCGACCGGCTCGCCGCGGCCGACCTGGTCATCGCGCTGCCGGGCAGCCGTTTCCGGGAGCCGCCCCCGGCTGTCGCGGACGCCTTCCGCGCGGCCGCGGCCCGCGGCGCCACCGTCGCCAGCCACTGCGTCGGCGCGTACGTGCTGGCCGAGGCGGGCCTGCTGGACGGGCGCCGGGCGACCACACACTGGCGCTTCGCGGCCGAGTTCGCCGAGCACTACCCGACGGTGCGGCTGGCCACCGACGTGCTCTACGTCGACGAGGGCCCGGTCGTGACCGGCGCGGGGGCCGCGGCCGGCGTGGACATGTGCCTGCACCTGATCCGCCGCGAGTTCGGTTCCGCGGCGGCCAACGACGTCGCCCGCGAGCTGGTCGTCCCGCCGCACCGCGACGGCGGTCAGGCGCAGTTCGTGACTGCGCCGGTGCCCGACGGCTTCGAGGATCAGCGGCTGGGCGCCGTGCTGGCGTGGGCTCGGGCCAACACGCACCGGCGGCTGACCGTCGACGAGCTGGCGGCTCGCGCGCTCACCAGCCGCCGCACGTTCCTGCGCCGGTTCGCCGACGCGACCGGCACCACCCCGCACGCCTGGTTGCTGGCTCAGCGGCTCAACCGCGCCGAGGAGCTGCTGGAGGCCAGCGACCTGCCGGTCGAGGAGGTCGCCCGGCAGGTGGGGTTCGGATCCGCCGCGGCGCTGCGTGAGCAGTTCGTGCGCCGGCGGGGTGTGCCGCCGCGGACCTACCGCAACACCTTCGGCAGGCGATCCACCGCCTGAGGGCCGGATTCGGCACTTGACAGCGCACTCAAGGTGATCGATAGTTGTAACGTTTCAGGCCCTGAAAGCGCTTTCCATGGCCCTCGCGTCCCCGATCACGCGAGCACCGGAGCGCCACCCCGACGAGGAGATCAACGCATGAGTCCTCGGCTCCGAACCCGCACCACCCCGTCCGCGGTCATCGCCGCCGCCTGCGCGGCGACACTGATCCTCACCGGGCCGGCGGCCGCGTCGGCCGACGATCGGGAACCGCACCACGGCATCCCCGCCGTCCAACTCGAACGCCTCGACCGCGGCCTGGTCGCCGCGGCCACCACCGACGGGACGTTCCTGAGCTGGCGGCTGCGCGGACACGAGGTCACCGGCCACACGGCCGGCAGCCTGTCCGGCCCGGCCTTCCACGTGTACCGGGACGGGCAGCGCATCGCGACGGTCGCCGACAGCACCAACTACCTCGACCGCGACGGCACCGCCGCATCGACCTACCGGGTCGCCGCCGTCGTCGGCGACGCCGAAGTCGATCTCAGCGCCGCGGTCTCGCCCTGGTCGGGCGGCTACTACGACCTGCCGCTGCGCAAGCCTCCCGACGGCGTCACCCCCCGGGGCGAGTCCTACACCTACACGGCCAACGACGTGAGCGTCGGTGATGTCGACGGCGACGGGCAGTACGAGTACATCGTCAAGTGGGACCCGTCGAACTCCAAGGACGTCTCACAGGTGGGCTACACCGGCCCCGTCTACGTCGACACCTACGAACTCGACGGCACCCTGCTCCACCGGATCGACCTCGGCGTCAACGTCCGCGCCGGAGCCCACTACGCGCAGGTCCTGGTCTACGACTTCGACGGCGACGGCCGGGCGGAGATGATGCTCAAGACCGCGCCCGGCACGAAGATCATCAGATACCGGCCGGACGGCAGCGTCGCCTCCGAGCGGTACATCACGATGCCACGGCAGGACCGGAAGGCCGGCTACGCGCACGGCGACGACTACCGCCTCAGCGCCGCCGACTACTACGACCACGTGGTCGAGATGTTCCTCGGCTGGCACCGGCACCCCGAGGTGCTGGCGGGCCGGTGGCCGGCGACGCTGGAGGATGCCTTCGGCATCCCGCGGGCCTACTCCTATCCGCTGTCCGCGGCCGATGCGCGGGCGCTGGCCGACTACTTCGTCGACGTGTACGCCCCCGCCCGGAGCACGCGCAACAACCTGCGCGCGTTCGAGGGTTTCATCGTGGACGGGCCGGAGTACCTGACCGTCTTCGAGGGCGCCACCGGCCGCGAGCTGGAGACGATCCGGTACAAGCCCGGCCGGGAGGACGACGGCCTGCGCTGGGGCGACTACGCCATGGCACGCATCGAGCCCGCCAACCGCGTCGACCGCTTCCTCGCCACGGTGGCGTATCTGGACGGCAGGCGGCCGTCCGCCGTGTTCGCCCGCGGCTACTACACCCGCACCACGTTGGTCGCCTACCGCTGGAACGGCGAGCACCTGACCGAGGACTGGTATGTCGACAGCGGCTGGGTGCCGATGAGCAACCCGTTCAACGACTCCCCGCACGGCCGGGACGGCACCGACCCCGAGTTCGCCACACTGACCACGCAGGGCGCGCATTCGCTCAGCGTCGCCGACGTGGACGCCGACGGCCGGCAGGAGATCGTCTACGGTGGGGCGACCATCGACGACGACGGCAGCCTGCTCTACAGCTCGTTCGCCCCGCTCCCGCCTGGCAGCGCCGACCCGGGCGCGGTGGTCCGCCTCGGCCACGGCGACGCGCTGCACGTGACCGACATCGACCCGGACCGGCCGGGACTCGAGATCTACATGGTGCACGAGGGCGGAACCTTCGCCCCGTACGGGCACACGCTGCGCGACGCCCGCACCGGCGAGGTGATCTTCGGGGACTACACCGGCCGCGACACGGGACGGGGCATGGTCGGCGACGTCGACCCCGCGGTGCCCGGCCTGGAGGTGTGGCCGGCGATGCCGCCCAACGCCGCCGAGCTGGGCATCGGCCTGTTCTCGGCGCACGGCGACCTGCTCGGCCCCACCACGCCGGGCACGAACATGAGCATCCGCTGGGCGGCCGACATGACCACTCAGCTCGTGAACGGCACGGCCACCACGGTGCTACAGACGCCGACGGTCGACGACCGGCGACGCGGTCGGCTGCTCAGCGCCGAGGGCACCCTGGCCAACAACGGGACGAAAGGCAACCCCTCGCTGGTCGCGGACGTCTTCGGCGACTGGCGGGAGGAGCTGCTGCTGCGTACGGCGGACAGCACCGCGCTGCGCTTCCACCTGAGCACCGAGGTCACGGACCGCAAGCTGTTCACCCTGATGCACGACCCGCAGTACCGGGCCGACGTGGCTCGGCAGCAGACGTCCTACAACCAGCCCGCGTACCCGAGCTTCTACCTGGGCTCGGACGTCGACTGGGCGCGCGTGCCGGCGCCCGACCTCTGGGCGCCGGGCAGCGTGGATGCCCTGCGTGACGCGCTGGACGGATACGTGGCGAGCGGGGACGTGGCCGCGCGCGAGGCCAACGGGCTGCGCGCGTTGCTGGCCCAGGCGGATCACCATGCGGCGGGCGGTCGCGCCGATGCGGCAGCCGGCGCACTACGGCGCTTCGTGCAGCACCTCGACGGGCGAGGAGTCTCGGCGGCGGCCCGAACGGCGCTGGCGTACCAGGCCGGTGCCGTCCTTCGCATGCTGTCCTGACCAGGGTGACGTCGTGCGGGCCGGCCTCGGGAACCGGGGCCGGCCCGCACGGCGCGGTGAACGTTCCATGTCGTCACGTCGGCCCCAAGGCCCCGACCACGAGGTAAACCATGCACCGGATCTGCTTCACGCTCCAGGTCAAGCCCGATCGCCTTGAGGAGTACCGGCGCCGCCACGCCCCGGTGTGGCGCGAGATGCTCGACGCGCTGCGGGACGCGGGCTGGCACGACTACTCGCTCTTCCTCCGCGACGACGGCCTGCTCGTGGGCATGCTCCTGACCGACGACTTCGCCGCGGCACAGGCCGCGATGGAGGCGACCGAGGTGAATACCCGCTGGCAGGCCGAGATGGCGGAGTTCTTCGAGTCCGGCCGCCCCGACCATGCCATGCAGGTCCTCACCGAGGTGTTCAACCTGGACCGGCAACTGAGCGAGACTCCGTGACGGGGTCGATGCCGCGGTCAGGGCAGCCGTCGGCGTGCGCGGTGCTGCACGGCGACGACCGCGAACGCGACCACGCCGAGCGACGGGACGAGCAGCAGTGGGAACTGCCACGTCAGCACCGCGGTGAGCGCCACCGCGACGAACACGTGCAGGGCCGCCGCCGGGTCGGCGTCCAGTTGGCCGCGCAGCCCCCGGACCGCGGACCGCCACCCGCCGTCCCTGGTCCACGCCCCGGCCGCCATCACGACGCCGGTCGCGACGATGCCGATGGCGAGCCGGCCGACGAGCCCCATCACGGCGCCCGCCGGTGTCGGGTCGGCATCCGCGAGTCCGATCGCGAGGGTCGCCGCGGTGGACCCGACCAGCGCGAGCAGCGCGACCATCACCCCGCCGGCGGCGGCCGCCCTGGCGTCGCGCCAGGTTGCGGCGTGGGGCGATCCCTCATCGGCGACGTACCGCCGCAGGTGGCCGATGCCGGCGGCGAGCGCGGCAGGCAGCGTCAGCACGGGCAGGGCCAGCAGCGCGACGACGACGCCGGTCAGCAGCACCTCGCCGAGGAGTGCGAAGCCCCCGCCGGCGGTGAGCCTGGCCCTCATCCCTTCAGGCCCTGGGTGGCGACGCCCCGGATCAGCATCCGCTGGAAGATCAGGAAGAACAGCAGGACCGGGATCAGCGACAGCAGCGAGGCGGCGACGGTGGCGCCGTAGTCGGAGGTGCTGGTCGTGTCGTTGTAGAGGCGCAGCGCGATCGGCAGGGTGTAGTTCTCCGGTGAGGTGAGGTAGATCAGCGGCCCGAGGAAGTCGTTCCAGGTCCAGATGAAGCTGAAGATCCCGCCGGTGACCAGCGCCGGTCGCAGCAGCGGCACGACGATCGACCAGAAGATGCGCGGGTGTCCGGCGCCGTCGATGCGGGCCGCCTCGTCCAGCTCCCGCGGGATGTTGCGGATGAACTGCACCATGAGGAAGACGAAGAACGCCTCCGTGCCGAGGAACTTGCCGATGAGCAGCGGGACGTAGGTGTCCAGCAGGTCCAGCTTGTTGAAGATGATGTACTGCGGAATGATGATCACGTGGAACGGCAGGAGCAGCGTTCCGATCATCGCGGCGAACAGGACCTGCGAGCCCTTGAACGCGACACGGGCGAACGCGTACCCGGCCAGGGCGCTGGAGCCCAGCGTGCCGACCACGGCCAGGGACGCCACGATCAGTGAGTTGAGACCGTAGCGCCACAGCGGGATGCCCGCGATGCCGTCCCACACCCGGGCGTAGTTGTCCAGTGTCGGTTCCCACGGCAGCAGACCGCTGTTGCGGCCGAACTCGCTCGACGGCTTGAGCGTGGCGAAGAACAGCCAGACAATCGGGTAGAGCACGACCGCCGCCAGCGCCAGCAGCATCAGATACCACACGATCGTGGTCACCAGGCCACGGCGACGCCGGCGCGGTCGGGCCGGACGGCCTTCACCGGCCGTGATCTCGGCGGTCTCGTGTCCGGGCTGGACGTGCTCGACGGTGGTCACCGATTGTCTCCCGCGTAGTAGACCCACGACCGGGCGGTCCGGAACATGATCGCTGCGATGATCGCGACGACGACCAGGACGACCCAGGCGATCGCCGCCGCGTAGCCCATCTGCATGTCGGCGAAGCCGCGCTTGTACATGTAGAGCGTGATGAAGTTGAGCCGGCCGCCCGGGGCGCCCGAGCCGTTGGAGATGATGAACGCGGACCCGAACACCTGGAAGGCGTGGATTGTCTCCAGCAGCAGGTTGAAGAAGATGACCGGCGACAGCATCGGCACGGTGACCTTCCAGAACCGGTGGACCGGGCCGGCGCCGTCCACCTGCGCCGCCTCGTACAGCTCGGCGGGGACCTGCTTGAGCCCGGCCAGGAAGATGACCATCGGGGCGCCGAACTGCCACACCACCAGGATGATCATCATTGGTATGGCCAGGTCGACGTCACCGACCCAGCCACCCAGCTCGACTCCCAGCACCTGCAGCGAACTGTCCACCGGGCCGTCGCCGGCGAACATCGCCCGCCACACGATCGCCACCGAGACGCTGGCCCCGATGAGGCTCGGCGTGTAGAACGCCGACCGGAAGAACCCCGAGCCGTGGGTGATCGAGTTGAGCAGCAACGCAACCGCCAGCGCCGCGGCGAGCTTGACCGGCGTACCGATGATCACGTACTCGAGGGTCACCCGCGCCGAACGCAGGAAGACCGGGTCGTCGGTGAACATCCGCACGAAGTTGCCGAACCCGACCCATTCCGGCGGGTTGAAGATGTCGTACCGGGTGAACGCCAGGTACAGCGAGACGGCCATCGGCCCGACGGTGAGGCCGAAGAACCCGACGAGCCACGGCGCCAGGAACCCGTACCCGGCGATCGTCTCTCGCCGTGCCGCCGCCGCGGCGCCCCCGGACGCGCGCCCCGGCCTGCCCGGCTCCCCCGCCGGGGACGCTGCGGCCGCACGACGCTGCGCCGTGCGGCCGGAGTCGCGTGCCGTCGGCGTCCCCGCAGGCGTAGGGACTGTCACCATGATTCTCCGCTCGTTCAGGTCCGACGGGTGTGCGCGATCAGCGCCACGTGCCTACTTCTTGAGGATCGTGTCCATCTCGCTGAAGAACTGGTCCACCGCCTGCTCGACGGTGACCGTCCCCAGCCCGAGCTCCTCGCCCAGCTGCCGGAACTTCTCCTCGATGGAGCCGTAGCCGACCACCGGAACCGGCGGCGCCGCACCGAGACGGTCCTTGATCGAGGTCTCGTAGTCGAGGATCTTCTGCGACAGCGGGTCGAGCTTCACCCCGGCCAGGTGCGTCGACGACGCCGGCAGCCCCCGGTTCGTGCCGAACACCGCGCCCGCCTCCTGGCTGTTGAGCAGGAAGTCGACCAGCAGCGCCGACGCCTCCGGGTGCGCGCTGTTGGCCGCGATGGCGTGCAGCATCGACGGCTTGAGGTACAGGTCCTTCGCGCCCGCCTTGGTCACGGGCGGGGCGGTCAGCGCCAGACCGCTCGCGTCGGCGCCGAGATCACCGGCGTAGCCTGCGCCGAAGTTGTCCCAGGTCAGTTCGCTGGTCGTCAGACCGGCGCCGAAACCGGACTTGGGCGCGACCTCGAGCAGGCGCTTGGTCGGGATCGTCGCGCCGGTGCCCCGCACCTGCGCGCCCCTGCCCCAGAACTCGGCCAGCTCCGCCTTGGTGAACTGCGGCGCGCCGGCGTCGTCGAACAGGTTCTTGCCGTTGGCCCGCAGGGAGATCTCGAAGTTCTGGATGCGTCCGGTCGGATCGGTGCCGCCCCACACCGAACCGCCGCCGGCCTTGACCACCGAGCCCATCCACGTCGCGTACTCGTCCCACGACGTGCCGCCCGCGTACGCACCGGCACCGGTCTTGGTGACCAGAGCGGTGTTGGTGAACATCGCCCACGCGTTGGTGCCGATCGGCAGCGCGGTCGTCACGCCGTTCACGACGCCGATGCCCAGGGTCGACTCGGCGAACCCGTCGGTCTTGATGTACTTGCCCAGGTAGGGCTTCAGGTCGAGCAGGAGCCGGTTCTGCGAGTACTGGCGCAGGTAGGCGTAGTCGAACTGCATCACGTCGGGCAGGTCATGGCCTGCCGCCTCGATCTGGCGCTTCTCCCAGAACTCCGGGAAGGGCAGGAAGGTGGAGTTGACGGTGATCTTCGGGTACTTCTCGTTGAACTTCGCGATCGCGTCCTGGTAGAAGCCGGCCCGGGTGTCGTTGCCCCAGAACGCCAGGTCCAGAGTGACCGGTGCGTTCGGATCGAAGTCGGCGCTCGGCCCCGCGGGCTCGCCGCCGCAGCCGGCGAGCAGCAGAGCCGCGCTCGCCACCGCCGCCATGGTGATCTTGAATCGTTTCATAAAAAGTGTCCCTTCTGGACGTGCGGTCACCGGAGGACAGCCCCCCGAGCCGAACCCCTGCCACGCCGCCCGGAAAGCGCTTGCTGGCCCACACTAATGAAGGCCTATGTGTTACACAAGAGCGTCCCGTAAGGACATAAACGCGCTGACTAGCGTCAAGAGGTGATGTATCCCGAACTTTTCGACGACGGCAGAGCGCCGCGCCCGGGGCCGAGCCGGGCGGGGCGCGGTCCTCATCGGTCAGCCGACTCGGCTGACAAGGCGGCGCAGCGCACGTCCCAGCATCCGGGCGTACGCCTGCTGGAAGGCGACCACCAGCGGCCCGGCGGCCTTGGTGTACCAGCGGGCGGGGCGACTGAACGCGGTCATCGTGAACCAGACCTCCCCGTCGAGCAGCTCGACCACGAACGACTCCTCACCCCGCGCGGGGTGTCCGGCCAGCGTTCCGTACCCGAAACCGGCCCGCCGCGGCTCGTGCTCCACCCACACCACCCGGCACGGCGCGGCGATGCGCAGCGGCCCGAAGCCGAGCCGCGACGTCACGGCGAGCCCCTCGACCGCACGCGGGCCGGCGGCGTCGACGAGCACCCCGGCGGCACGCTGCGGAGCGAAGGTCAGCACCGCGTCCGCCGCGGCGGCCATCGCCGAGGCGTTCCCGACACGGGTGCGGTAGTGCAGGTGGTGGTAGCCGCGCGGCAGCACGTCGTCGCGGGTGGCGCCGACCTCTGCGTAGCTGAACCCGGTCATGCCCGCACCCCCGTCCGCCGCCACGCCACCAGCGCGCACAGCACGAAGGCGAGCGCATTGGCCAGCCCGTGCGTGGCCGCCATCCAGGCCAACGACGGGTGTGGCAGCCCGGTGGCCTCGCCCAGCGCCCAGCTCAGCGCCAGCAGCATGGTGACCGCGAGGGTCGCGGCCGCGACGGCCAGCAGCGTCCGGGTCGCCCGGTCGGCGCTGCGGGCCCGAACGTCGCGCCAGGTGAGCCAGGCGATGAGCCACATGCCGGTGGTGAGCACGACGGCACCGGCGAGCTCGGCGGTGTCGTCGACGAAGTAGCCGGCGAGCACCAGCAGCGTTCCGACGGGCACGCACCAGGCGGCGGCTCGGGCGGCGCCGCTGTCCACGCTCCGGCAGACCAGGCCCGCGATGAGCGCGGCTCCGAAGCCGGCGAAATGAAGGTGCGGCACGGTCAACGCGAGGATGCCGAGGCCGAAGCCGAACAGCTCGTGCCCGGCGCGCTCGGCGACCAGCGCGCTCGCGGCCGCGGTCGGCGCGGCCAGTGCGGTCAGCACCGCCACCTCTGCGGAAGCCAGGCTGCGCCGCTGCGCCAGGCGGGTGACCGCCAGACCCGCGAGCAGCAGCAGGGTCATCAGGGCGTACGGCACGCACAGGCCGGCGGCGAGCGCTCCCCGCGGCAGCCACAGCGCGACCGCCGACGGCACGGCGACGACCGGCCACCACCTGGCCAGCCGGGCGATGCCGGGGCCGTCGACGAGCCGTAGTCCGAGCGGCATCAACACGAGCATGCCGAGCATGATGATCGAATTTACCAGCAGGGCCATGCGGCCGCTCCTCCCCGAAGACGGTACTTGAACACGTTCAAGTACCGCTCTCGGAGGCTAGCGCATGGACTTGAACACGTTCAAGTCCGCAGCAATGTGCATTGGTGACTCCCTGCGTGAACCGGGTCACCTGTCTTGCCCCTGACGCCGACGTCAGGTTCTAGCGTGGCTTCCGAACAGCGCGTCACCCCTTCGGCGGTGCCGCTGTCCGCCCAAGCAGCCCAGGGCAACGAGATGCCCCGGCTGACGGCCGCCACCTGTTGAGCCGGTGACGCATGGGGCGCAATCTCACCCACGTCAAGAAGCAAGGACATCCCATGGATCTGAAACTCGAAGTGATCGTGCTGCCCGTCTCCGACATCGACCGGGCCAAGGCCTTCTACGAGAAGGTCGGCTTCCGCCTGGACGTCGACTACGCGGCGAGCGAGCACGTCCGGGTCGTGCACTTCACGCCGCCCGGCTCCGCGTGCTCGATCATGTTCGGCGAGGGGGTGACCCCCATCGCTCCCGGCTCGTTCCAGGGCCTGTACCTCATCGTGTCCGACATCGAGGCGGCCCGCGCGGAGCTCGCCGGCCGCGGCATCGACGTCAGCGAGATCTTCCACGACGCCGACGGCCTGTTCCACGGCCACGAGGGCGGCGACGTCACCCACCGCGCCCCCGGCCAGCAGCGGCGGGCCGGGCTGCATCCCGAGCGCGCCTCCTACGGCTCCTATCTCACCTTCCACGACCCGGACGGCAACGGCTGGGTGCTCCAGGAGGTCTCGCAGCGCCTGCCCGGCCGCTGACGACCCGACAAGCCAGGTCCGAGCAAGCGATGAGGAACGAAACAGTGAGGAAAGCAGCAGTGATGACTGAGACGACCCGCACCTACGACGTGATCGTCATCGGCGGGGGGCCGGTCGGCGAGAACGTGGCCGAACGCGCCCGTGCCGCAGGGCTCAGCGCCGTGATCGTGGAGCGCGAACTCCTCGGCGGCGAATGCTCGTTCTGGGCCTGCGACCCGAGCAAGGCGCTGCTGCGCCCGGTCGTGGCACGTGCCGACGCGAGCCGCATCCCCGGACTCGACCCGGCGGTGGCCGGCCCGCTGGACGTCGCGGCGGTCCTCGCCCATCGCGACCGGATGTCCTCGTACTGGAAGGACGAGGACCAGGTCGACTGGCTGAACTCGGTCTCCGTCGACCTCGTCCGCGGCCACGGCCGCCTCACCGGCCCCAAGCAGGTCGCCGTGCATACCCCCGAGGGCGACACGATCGCCCTGACCGCCCGGCACGCCGTCGCGATCTCCACCGGCAGCCGCGCCGCCCTGCCGCCCATCTCCGGACTCGACACCGTCCGCCCCTGGACCAGCCGTGAGGCCACCAGCGCCGACCAGGTGCCGGGCCGCCTCGCCGTCGTCGGCGGCGGTGTGGTCGCCGTCGAGATGGCCACCGCCTGGCAGGCCCTCGGCTCCCAGGTCACCATGCTCGTTCGCGAGCACGGACTCCTCGACCGGATGGAGCCGTTCGCCGGCGAACTGGTCACCGACGGGCTGCGCGCGGCAGGCGTCGACATCCGCTTCGACACCACTGTCACCGCCCTGGCCCGCGAGGGTGGCGAGGTGCGGATGACGCTCTCCGACGGCGGACAGCTGGCCGCGGACGAGATCCTGCTGGCGACCGGCCGTGCCCCGCAGACCCGCGACGTCGGCCTGGAAACCGTGGGCCTCACCCCCGGCGACTGGCTGACCGTCGACGACACCTTCCGGGTCACCGGCGTCGACGGCAGCTGGCTCTACGCCGTCGGCGACGTCAACGGCCGCGCGCTGATGACACATCAGGGCAAGTACCAGGCCCGGATCGCCGGGGCCGTCATCGGCGCCCGCGCCAAGGGCGAGCCCGTCGACGACGCCCCGTGGGGCGCGCATGCCGCCACCGCCGACCACGCGGCTGTCCCCCAGGTCGTGTTCACCACTCCCGAGGTCGCCGCCGTGGGCCTGACCAGCCGCGAGGCCGAGCGGAGCGGACGCCGCATCGCCGTCGTCGACTACGACCTCGCCCAGGTCGCCGGCGCCCACCAGTACGGCGCGGACTACCGCGGCTGGGCTCGCATGCTCGTCGACACCGACCGCGACACCGTAGTCGGCGTCACCTTCGCCGGCCCCGGCGTCGGGGAACTCGTGCACTCGGCCACCATCGCGGTCGCCGGCGAGGTGCCCCTCGACCGGCTCTGGCACGCCGTCCCCGCCTTCCCCACCCTCGGCGAGGTCTGGCTGCGACTGCTGGAGACCCACCGCGGCTGAGCATCGACCCGGGCCGGGCGCGGTGTCCAGCCGCGACTCACGTCGAGCGGGGCGCGGTCTGTTCCGCCACGGCGATGAGGGTGTCGAGCTTGTCGCGCATCTTCACCAGGCCGGCCATCTGGGTGTGGATGCGTTCTCGTTCGGCCTTCAGCAGGGCGAGCGTGGCCGACGTGCTGATGCCCGTGTCCAGGCACGGCAGCAGCTCCACGATCTTCTTGCTGGGCAGTCCGGCGGCATACAACTGCTGTATCCATTGGACACGGTCGAGCGCCGCGTCCGGATACCGGCGCTGCCCGCTCGGACTGCGCTCCGGGGCGAGAAGGTGCTGCTCCTCGTAGTAGCGCAGGGCCCGCACGCTCACACCCGATCTGGTGGCCAGCTCACCGATGCGCATCGCGCCCCCTTCGTGAACAGGGTCACTCGACTTGCCTCTGACGTCAACGTCAGGTTCTAGCTTAACCCCAGCACAGCTGACAGACATCGATCCCACAGGAGACAACCATGGACATCAACGGTTCGGTAGCCCTCGTCACCGGGGCCAACCGCGGCATCGGGCGACACTTCGCCATGCAACTGCTGGAGCGGGGAGCGACCAAGGTCTACGCGACGGCGCGCAACGCCGCGCTCGTCGACCTGCCGGGCGTGCAGGTGCTGCGCCTGGACATCACCGACCCGACCTCCGTCGCAGCCGCGGCCGCGGCCGCCTCGGACGTCACCCTTCTGATCAACAACGCCGGCGTCCTCACCGGCCAGAACCTGATCACCGGAGAGCTCGACAAGATCCGGCTGGAGATGGACACGCACTTCTTCGGCACGCTCGCGATGGTCCGGGCGTTCGCTCCCGTGCTGGCCGCCAACCGCGGCGGGGCGATCCTCAACGTCCTGTCGGCGATGTCGTGGCTGGCCTACGACGGCGCCAACGCCTACGGCGCCGCGAAAGCGGCGCAGTGGAGCCTCACCAACGGTATCCGGATGGAACTCGCCAGCCAGGGCACGAAGGTGACCGGCCTGCACATGGGCTCCACCGACACCGACATGATGGCCGGCCTGGACGTCGCCAAGAACGACCCCGCCGACGTCGTGCGCGCGGCACTCGACGGCATCGAGGCCGGCCGGCCCGAGGTGCTCGTCGACGACGCCAGCGTCCAGGCCAAAGCCGCCCTCACCGCGGACTCCGCCGCTCGCTGAACCCGCGCCCGGGGCGGTAGGCGCCGCCGCTCCGTGGCCGGTTCCGTGGTGAACACGGATGCCCTGCGGGCCGTCCTGGCGAAGACTGGGAAGCACGAAAGCACCCCGCCCGGGACTTTCACCCGCAGCTGAGACAGGCAGGAGACCTGACATGGCCACCACGAACCGCGCCGCCAAGACCGCCAAGCCCGCCGAGAAGTACGACGGCTTCACCGACGACGAGCGCGGGGCCATGAAGGAGCGCGCCAAGGAGCTCAAGTCGGCGCGCCGCAGCACCAAGGGCGACGAGGAGCCCGCCGTGCTGGCGAAGATCGCCGAGATGGCGGAGCCGGACCGCACTCGCGCCGAGCGCATCCACGCCATCGTCCGGGCCAACGCGCCGCAGCTTTCGCCCAAGCTCTGGTACGGCATGCCCGCCTACGCCCGCGACGGCAAGGTGCTCTGCTTCTACCAGGCCGCGCAGAAGTTCAACACGCGCTACGCGACGTTCGGCTTCAACGACGTGGCCAGCCTCGACGACGGCACGATGTGGCCGACCGCGTTCGCGATGACCGAGCTGTCCCCCGCCGACGAGGCGATGATCGGCGAGCTGGTGCGCAAGGCGGTCGGCTGAGCGGGCCACGGCTCAGCGCACCGCCGGGCCGGGACGCTCGTCCCGGCCCGGCACCGTCACAGGAGCCACGTCGTCAGTCGATGTTGACGACGACCTTGCCCTTGGCGTGGCCCTCACCGAGGTAGCGCAGCGCCTGCGGCACCTCGTCCAGCCGGTACCGCCGGTCGATGATCGTGACGATCTTCCCCTGCCGGCACAGCTCCAGGATCGGCTGCAGGTGCGCGACGCCCAGCCGCACCGCCAGCACCCGGACCTTCTTGTCCGCCAGGCGACCGGTCACCGCCCCGCCCACCAGCACCCGCAGCAGCGTGCCCGCCGAACCACCGACACAGAAGTAGCGCCCGCCGGGTGCCAGCGAGCGGTGATACGCGCGCACCGAACGGTAGGCGGCCAGATCGAGGATCAGATCGTAGGTGCGGCCGTCGCGGGTGAAGTCCGCTCGGGTGTAGTCGATGGTGTGATCGGCGCCCAGCGCTCGCATCGACTCCTGCTTCTCGCCGTTGTCGACGCCGGTCACCTCGGCACCGTGCAGCTTGGCGAGCTGGATCGCGTACATGCCCGAGCCACCGCCGGCACCGTTGATCAGCACCCGCTGCCCGGCCCGGACCTTTCCCTTCACCACGATGCCCTGCAGCGCGATGGCCGCGGCCTGGGGTAGCGCGGCCGCCTGCTCGTAGGTCATCGCGTCGGGCATCCGCGCCAGCACGGCCTGCGGCACGCAGACGTACTCCGCGAAGCCGCCGAGGTAGGTGAGGATGTCGGCGTAGACGTCGTCGCCCGGCTGGAACTGCGTCGCGTCGGGGCCGGTCGCCACCACCTGCCCGGCGATGTCCGACCCGAGCACGTGACGTCGTGGTCTGCGCAGCCCGCCGAATCGTGAGTACAGCGGTTTGCCGCGCAGCCCCTCCCAATCGGACAGGTTCAGCGACACCGAGCGCACCTTGACCAGCACCTCGCTGCCCTGCGGCACCGGCGTCGGCACCTCGGTCAACCGCAGTTCGTCAGGGGTTCCGTATCGGGTGTAGACGACGGCCTTCATGGACACTCCCGCGCCGATGGTGAAGAACCTGCCCGGTCACAGTAACCACCGACGCGAAACCTGGCCCCGAAATCAACCGCCGGTGGCGGAGAAGTGCATGTAGTCCTTCAGGGACCGGTAGTCCCCGCCCCACTTCCACCCGATCGCGGCGAAGGCCTGGACGGCCTCCTCGCGGGGCTGCGCCATCCCGGGCCGCGTTTCGGCTCGGTCGAGGTAGGCGGTGGCGAGCTCAGGCAGGACGACCTTGCCTTTGTGGTACGGGTTCTGGAACGGGTTCAGATCCACGGCGAGCCCGTAGGCGTGCTGGGACCACCCCTTGTGGCCGCGTACCGGCCGGCAGGCGAACACCTCGGTGGTGTTGGCGTCGCCGGTCGACGGCGCGTTCAGTTCCGCGGCGCCGGAGATCCGCATCCGCTCGATCGGAAAGTCCGCGGCGAAGAGTCTCTTGAACACGGTGACCAGGTCGTCGGCCGCCCGAGCGTTGGCCAGCAGCTCGCCGGTGTGGGCACGGCCGTCGAAGCCGCGGAAGCTGACCGTGAGGTAGCGCAGGTCGGCCGCGGCGATCGGGCACTTCTTGGTCCAGCTGGATCGCGCCAGTACGCCGGCGGGCACTGCCTGGACGGTTGCGTGGAAGCGGCCGTCGGCCGGGGGCGGCAGCTCGTCGACGGTGATGATCGACCGGTTACGCAGCTCGGGCGGGGTCGGCTGGGCTGCGGCGTACCCCTGCGGCCCGACCGGGAGCGCTCGTGTTCCCAGCCAGGACGGTGCGGGGGTGGCGTTGCCGACGCGGGTGGGCGTGGGGCTCGGCGACTCGGTACGCGCTGGGCTTGGTGACTCGGTGCGCACTGTCAGCGATGCCGTCACGGTTTCTGCCTGCTTGTCGGCTTTCGGGTCTGCCGGGGTGCCCGTACAACCGGACATCGCGGAGCCCAGGAGCACAGCGACCGCCAGCAGGCCCGCCGCCCGAGCACCGACCCGCCGCCGAAGACCACCATCCGGGCGGGCCGTATGCCGGGCGGACGAGGAGTCTCCGGGGGCGCGCATTTCGGCAAGGATAGCCTTTGCCCTGCTCAGCGGCACCCTTACGCGATGACGAGTGGTATGCCTAACGGCTGCCGGCCGACTCCGGCTGCGACACGTCGGCCTCGCGCGGCGACGGCGCACTCGCCCCTTCGTCCTCGCCGCCGGAGGCGCGGGCGTCGGCCAGCACGTCCGCGGGGACGTGCCGTTCGAGGAATCGCCGGGCCAGCCGGACCGACGGGTGGATGGCGATGGTGGCGGCCACGATGATGCCGGCGATCACCAGCCAGCCGGCGGCGCCCCAGCTCAACGCGAGGAAGGTGTACACCGCCGGTGCCCAGACCTTGCCGAGGGTGCCGCTCAGCTCGGCCGCGCCCTGGTAGGAGCCACGCTGGCGCGGGTCCATCAGCTCGGCTTCGAAGGACCAGCTCGCCGCCGAGAGGTAGAGCTCAGCCCCCGTCACCGCGACGTGGCCCAGCCAGACCAGGAAGATCGTCAGCCAGCCGACGGTGTCGTGCGTCGCGAGCGTGATCAGGCAGGACAGCACGAAGAACATGGAGGAGAGCCGGATCGCCCTGAGTGCCGTCGGCACGTCCTTGACGCTGCGGGAGGTGACCATCGGCAGGAATATGCACATCACGGTGTTGGTGGCGAACAGGAAGGCCAGCACCACTCGCGGGGCGTCGGTCTGCTCGACCAGCCACAGTGGAATGACGACGTTCAGCAGCACCTGGTTGGTCCAGAACACCCCACTGAAGAAGGTCGTGAGCAGCCAACCGGGATTGCGCAGCGGGCCCGGGCCGGGGATGCGGACCTTGCGTTCCTCCGGGGTGCGCTCGTCGTGCGAAGCCCGCGGCAGCCGCGTGACGGCGACGCCGTTGACCAGGAAGGTAGCGGCGGTGAACCAGGGCAGGGCGTGCAGGACCTCGTTGGAGTGGAACGCGAGCGCGATACCACCCATCACGGAGCCGAGGGTGAAGCCGAGGTTGAGCGCCGAGTACATGTAGGCGCGTGACTGCACCCGCTCGTCCGGCGGCAGCACGTCGATCGTGTATGCCCCGTACGCGGCGGCGCCCAGCGCGGCGATCACGTCCATGCCCACGGCCATGGCTACGTAGCCGGTGAAGTCGGTGATGAACGGCCAGACCGAGAACATCGCCGCCTGCCCGGCACAGCTGACCGCCCACATCTTCTTCGGCCCGTAGCGGTCGACCAGCTTGCCCATCGGCACGGCGGCGAGGAAGGCGGCGATGCCGGCGAACGTCAGGCCGAGACCGACCTGGGCGGCCGACAACCCGACGATCTGCGTGAAGAACACCGCCGATCCGGTCATGAACGTGCCCTGCCCGAGCGCGAACAGCAGCGACTGCAGGGACAGACGCCCGGCCAGCGGCGACGGCGGGCGGACACGGTCAAGGATGGCGGAGAACGTCACCTCGGGATTCTCTAGGGACGGTATGCCGGTTGTCACGCCTTTTCTCCACCGCGACTCCTCGGCACGGCGCCCGCGACGGCAGCACGCGCCGAGTGGAGCACGGTGCGGCGGCGTTGTAGGGTGCCTGCATGAGCGGGGAGGTACGGGCCGATCCGGTCGAGCTGGCGCGGGTCGCGCAGTCCTGTCTGGACGGCTCGCAGGATCTCGCGACGGCGCTGCGCACCGTCCGGGCCGACACGGTGCTGTCCACGTCCGACTTCGGCAACGTGGCGAACGCGAGCAGCCAGAGCGACGCCTACCACGGCGTGGAGGGCAGCGCGGGCACGGCGACGGAGCGGCTGGTAACGGTGCTGGAGGTCGACAACGAGAGCCTGCTCCGGGTGGCCTTCGCCTACCAGCAGGCAGACGAGGAAGCCGAGCGCAAGCTGCGCCAGAAGCACCGCAACATTCCGATCTGACCACGGGAGGTCGCCGATGGGAATTCCACCGGAAGACCAGGAGCACTTCCCGCCGATCACGGCGGCCGCATCGACCTGGCAGCTGCACGCGAACCCGGGACGGATCACCAGCGCCGCCTCAGCCTGGCGACGGTTCGGCAAGTCGGCCACGTCGCTGGGCGACGACCTCGACGCCGACGCCAAGAAGCTCGTGGGCTCGCAGTGGTCGGGCCCGGCCCGTGACAGCTATGTGAACCACCGCACCAAGCTGATCTCCAGCGTCGACGCGCTGCAGGACAACGCGGGCAAGCTGGCCGGTCAGCTCGAGGGCATAGCCGATCTGCTCCAGCGCTACCAGGGACTGCTCGACGCCGAGTACGACAAGGTGAAGTTCCGCGACGTCGGCGGCACGTTCCATCCCCGCAGCGAGGAAGAGCAGAAGCTGATCACCGGCGCCGTCGCCGAGGCGCGAACGCTGCGCAAGGAGCTGGAGCAGGCCCTCGCCCAGAGCCTCAGCGGTTTCGACCGGTCGGGCTGGGACACGATCGCCGCCGACTGGGGCGCGGTCGCCACCGGCACCACCGACCCGTTCACGCTGCCCGCGGAGGCGACCGACGGCGTATCGGTGATCATGGTGGACGGCCGGGCGGTCGTGAACACCGGCACCGGAGACGACGACGTCAAGGTCCGGATCGACCCGAAGACCGGCGACGTCATCGTCAGCGTCAACGGCGCGGACTACTACTACCCGCCGGGCACCCCGGTGACCATCCGCGGCGGCGAGGGCAACGACACCATCGAGGTCCCGAAGGGCTCCAACATCCGCGTGACACTGCTCGGCGGAGCGGGCAACGACACCATCCGCGGCGGCGACGGCGCCGAGCAGATCTTCGGCGGGCGCGGCACGGACGACCTCTACGGCGGCCGCGCCGACGACTACATCTCCGGCGGCGCCGGCATCGACTACATCGACGGCCAGGACGGAAACGACGTGCTGTCCGGCGGCGCCGGCCAGGACACCCTGTACGGCCTGGGCGGCGACGACCAGCTGTCCGGCGGCGAGGACGACGACTACCTCGAAGGCGCGAAGGGCAACGACACTCTGCACGGCGGCACCGGCAACGACGTGCTGTCCGGCGGCCACGGCGACGACAAGCTGGCCGGGGGCACCGGCGACGACGTCTACTACGGCGGGCACGGCAAGGACCAGATCACCGCGGGCGGCGGCCGGGACACCGCCTACCGGCAGGACGAGGACACCGTCGACGGCGTGGCCTCCGACGTCAAGGTCGAGATCAGCGACAAGGCGCAGTTCATCAAGATCGAAGGCTCCGACGAGTTCAAGGAACGGGTGCTCGCCGATCTCGACATGTACCGCGCCTCGCCGACCGGCCAGCAGATGCTGGACAACCTCCAGGACAAGCGCGACCCGAACTTCCTGTTCGGCGAGAACACGCTGACGATCAAGGAGCTCGACGAGGAGAACGGCTACGCCAGCAAGGGCCACAAGCTCGCCAACTCCGACTCCGTCATCCAGTACAACCCGGCCTTCACCTTCGATGCCGAGCGCGGCCGGCCGTCGGTGGTGCTCTACCACGAGCTCGGGCACGTGTACGACTACTGGAACGACACCTTCCAGGACGACGAGATCGTCGGCGGGCCTGACAACGGCATCAGGAAGGGCGAACGGCAGGCGACGGGGCTGCCCTTCGACCACGACGACGACTCCTCGACGCCGGACCAGCTCGACCCCGACCACCCGATCCAGTACACCGAGAACGGGCTGCGCCGGGAGATGGGCATGCGCGAACGCGACACCTACACCACCCACGGCGGAGACGGCTGGTGACAAAACTGCGCCGCGTCGCCGGCCTGCTGCTCGTCACGGCAGCGCTGGCCGCCTGCTCGGGCGAGCCTGACCTGGATCTGGCGGTGCGGACCGCCGTCGCGGGCGGCGACGTCACGGTCGAGTACACCCTGACCAACCGGTCCGGCACACCGGTGGTCGTCTACGACGGAGGATGGACCGATCCGCAACAGCCCGGCTGGTCGCGGGGACCCGTGGAGGTCAGCGTCCGCGACGACGGCATGATCGAGTTCGCCAAACGCGTCATCCACCCCTGCCAGACCCCGGACACCAGCGACTGCGGCGGCGCACGCGTGCCGACCGTGCGGATCCGCGGCTCCGTGCTCGAACCGGGTGCCAGCAGGTCGGACACCTTCCGGGTGCCGCTGCAGACCGAACCCGATCATCCGGCATCGGCCAAGCGCACGCCGATCTCGCTGGCCGGGCAGGAGGTGGTCTTCTGCATCGGGTTCGCCGAGGTGACCGACGACAATCCGTCCGCGGCCGACGGGCTCTACCCGCCCGACAGCCCGCAGACCGTCCGCTGCGGCGAGCCGTTCCGGGTGCCGTGAGCCGGCGCTGCGCCATCACCGCCGCCCTCGGCTGACCAAGCCGCGGTAGGCCCTGTACCGGCCTACCGCGGCCCCCCGAAATGGCCGGCCGGCTAAGCCGCCACCTCGTCGCTCGTCTCGGCGACGGACGCGCGCACCCGTGGCGCCACCACGGCGATCGCCGCGGACAGCAGCAGGCTGATCCCGCCCGCGACAGCTATCGCGCGGTCATACGTGAGCACCAGGTAGGGGAAGCGGGAGTCCTGGTGCGACCAGCCGAGCGCCGTGGCGTAGTAGTACGCCAGGACCAGCGCCGCCACCCCCGCCGCCGCGGCTATGCACAACCCGGGCGCACCGGCGACCAGCATCGCGAGCCTGCCCGCGGTGGTGTGCCGCTGGAACGCGCGTAGCGCCCATGCGGCGAACACCCAGCCGACTGCGACGCCGAGGAGCAGCCCCGCCACGGCCGCGACCGTCACCATGGGGGGTGCCTGCTGGTGTACGCCGATGATGACGTTCGGCATCCCCGCGTACTTCTCGGTCGGGTCGCCCATGATACGGACGACCAGGTCGCCCTTGGCCGCCCAGAAGATCGTCTGCTCGGGGTACTCGGCGATGGCCTGATCGGACCGGCTGTATACGGTCTGCCCGAGCTGCCAGCCGTCGGCCGTGAACCGGTCTCTGGCCTGGTCGACCCATGCATTGACCTCGGCGCCGGGCACCTGATACGCCAGCCAGGTGTGGGTGAGCACGGGGTCGGCGCCCGCCGGGACGAGGGACTCGCAGGCCTCGTTGGTGTCTGCCTTGTCGCACCCGGAGTAGGACGCCGACGGGAACGGCCCCTGGACGGGCGCCAGGGCGGTGACGGACCTGCCGATGGCTTCCACCGTGGCGTCCGTCGGCATGGTCGGTGATGCCCGCCAGACCGCCTCACTCGCGACCGCCGATGCGGCGAGGCCGATGAACAGCGCGACCACGACGGCAGCAAGCCGGTATGCGAGCCCGTCGGGGAGCCTGAACCGCCACGCGAGTCCACTCAGGATCAGGTTGACGGCCTCCGTTCTGGTCGGCTTGGTCCGCCCCGGTTCGGCGGCGTCCATCAGCGTCGTGACGACCTCCAGGCCGCGTTCCCGGCGGAAGCTCCGGGGGTAGCACAGCAACAGCCTGCGGTATGCGACTTCCAGTTGTGTCATCGTCAGCCCCTACACTGCCGGAATCGCGCGCAGCCGGGCTGCGGCCAGGGAAGCGTTCTTGCGAAGCAACTCCACCTCGGCGGTGAGCAGCGCTCTGCCGCCGTCGGTGAGCCGGTAGTACCGGCGGAGGCGGCCCTCGACGGCCTCCTCGCGATCGAGGGATACGTGCCCTTCACCGGTCAGCCGGTCCAGGGCGGCGTATAGCGTGCCGGCCTGCAGCTTCACCCGGCCGTCGGAGAGTTCGTCGACGGTCCGGATGATGCCGTAGCCGTGCAGTGGCTCCTTCGCCAGCGCGGTCAGGATGAAGAACGTCGGTTCGCGGATCGACATGCGTTCAATATAAAGACAATCTGTATATGCAGTCAATCTTTAGTTGCCCCGCTACGCTTCGGCTGCTCACCGGCCAAGGCGAGCGCGGAAGCCCGGGTCCGCACCGCGGGCGAATGCCACCAGGCCGGCAGCGTCGCGCCGCTCCTCCTCCAGAGACACACCGGACGCGCCCGGCCACCGCGCCCACAGCCCGTCCGGGCCGAGGATCGCTTCGGCATAGCCGGTGCCCAGACTGTCATCGAGATACAGCAGCGCGCCCATCGCCGCGACCTGACAATGCCGCTCGTCCTCGTCCTCCTCCGGCGCGAGGCTCATGAGCAGGTAGTCGCTCAGAATCCGAGCATCCCGCTCCGTGCCCAGGCAGGCCAAAGCGACACAGTACGGGTGCAGGAATCCGCCCGACCCCGGGTCGCTCATGTCCCGGGCGATGCGAGGGCGTAGCTCGCTGCGGCTCCCGCACGCGATCAACCAGCCCGCGACCAGGCGCCCCCGCCAGCCGTAGTCGAGAAACTCCACCAGGTCCGCCACCGTGGCGCGCCGGGCACAGCGCCGCAGGCCCCACTGGAACAACCGCTGGCGCGCCCTTGGCATCAACAACGCGGGTTGCATCAACTGCAGGTACCGCCACGCGCCGCAGCGCCGCCGCACCCGCAGCTCATGCCGACCTGCCGCGTCGAGCAGGGGCAGCAGGAGGACACCGGCGGGGCGATACCACACGTGGACCACGATCCAGTCCCACATCGACACGACAACCCCGCCCTTCCCCGTGCGCCCGTTCGATCACCTGGGCTCCATTGCACAGAAACGCACCAGAGTAAATTGACGATACTAGATATGCTGCACTTTCGCCGGATCCACAAAGGAGAGACGCCGCGTGAGAAATCTACTGAACATCGCGTCTGTGGTCGCACTCTCAGCCGGCATCGCCATCGCCTCGACGACGTCTGCCCACGCTGCCACGAACAGGAGCGGGGCGGAACGGCTGAGCATCCCGGACAGTAGTGCCTGCAAGGCAGGTCGCACGGTCCTGCAAGGCATGGTGGCGGGACCGGGGGGCCAGCTCTACATCGTCTTCACCAAGGCAGCCGGCGCGGAACCGGTCCTGTCCCGATGGTTGCGTGACGGCTCGACCTGGGACGGCGCCAGCTGGATCTGCGCGGGGACGCCGACCTCCATACCCACCCTCGGCCATGGCAACGATCTCGCCTACAACGCGAACTATCTGGGCCAAGGTCCGGCCTTGATCGCCACCCAGGGAAGTCAATCCGCGTTTCTGAGCGACAAGGTGACGATCGTGCGCCTGAACGCCGACGGATCTGTGGGCACAGCCGCGGAGGTGCGTCTGCCGATAGGCAACATCAGCGGCCTCTGCTACAGCGCGACGGCGGCCGGCGGAGCCGGCAAGTATGCCGCCCGACGATTGGGCAGCCTGTGGACCCATCCCGGCGCCGGTGCGCTCACGAGTGGATGGACGCTGGCGAAGAGCAACCTGACGAGTCACGACAATCGTTCCGACCAGGGCGTCGACTGCTCTGAGAACTACATCTGGAACACCAGGTCGATCAACACCTCGACGCCCGCCACCGGGTGGAACTGGGTGTACCAGTACAACTGGTCCGGAGGCGATGTGGAGAGCGACATCGGAGTTCCGGGGAACAACCTGACCGAGGAGATCGAAGACATCACCCACGTGGGGAGCGAATTCTTCGTCGCCGTCAACCGCAACGGCGGAAGCGCCGACTCCGTCAAGGTCCTCATCGAGTAGGCCTGCCCTGGCGGCCGGGTGCAATCGTCGCACCCGGCCCTTCGGGTTGCCGTCAGCACGCCAGGTGACTCTCCCGCATACGGCGATTGGCCGTATAGCAGATAACCACCTTCCAGGCATTATTCATTCATGTCACTTCTCTACCAATGTCGGTAGCAGCGGGCCTACCTTGGAGTTACAGAAGGTGATCTGACCTGACCTGTCGCGCTGGAGGTCGCCATGCGACGCCTGCTCACCACCGCCACACTCACCGCGGGGCTCCTGCTCGTCGCCTCCCCCGCCTACGCGTTCGCCCACAACCGGGTCACCAATCCCTGGGCGCACACCATCCTCGACGTGCTCACGCTGGCCGTCGTGCTGTCGCCGATCGTGACCGCGTTCACCTGGGGTCCGCAGCACCGCGGCCGGATGATCGCCCTGATCGCGCTCGTACAGCTGCCCGTCGCGATCATCGCGTTCGTCCCGATCATCGACCCGGTCCTGCACGCGGTCCTGTTCGTCGCCGCGCTCGCGCTGACCGGCACATCGCTGTGGCTGGTCCGCCGCACCGCCGCCGCGCCGGCCGTCGAAGCCGTCGCCGACACCAGGTAACCGGGTCCGGTCACCACTACGCGCTGCGGTTCTTCCCCCGGACAGCGCCCGGCGGCCCGCTGGTCTTCACGACCTGCGGGCCGCTGCCGTATGACCCGTCCATGACCCGGCGGCGGTCTGCAGCCGCAGCCCGACGACCCGCTCCCCGTCGCGTACGACGTCCACGCGAGGACAGCCGTCGTCGACCGGGCCCCAGCCACCCTCGCCGCTCACGGTGTGGAACCGGCAGTGCTCCTCGTCGACGTAGCCCCAGGCCATCAGCAGGTCCCTGCCGTCGAGCGTGTAGTGGCCGACGCTGGCCAGGCGTCCGCCAGGCAGCTCCCGCCGGTAGAAGCAGGCCGCCAGCCCCGGCACCGCGACACCTTCCAGCGCGGCTTCGTCGGCGGTGCGGTGCAGCTGGTACTCGGCGAGGTCGGGAAGCCGCTGGGCGATGATGCTGGCTGTGATGGTCATGCCCTGATCAACGACGTTGCCGCCATGACGCAGCCCCCGTATTCGTGCAGGTAGGGGCGGCGGTCCTGCCGGCCCGCGGCGCCGGGGCGTGAGCGCGCGCAATGCGGTGAAACCGCGCTGTAGGCGTGGTGGAACCGGCACGGTGCAGGCTGCTCCCTGACCGGTTGACGCCGGTCATGAGGGAGCGAACATGAAGCACATTCCCGCGGTCCACGCGGAGGGACTGGTGAAGTCGTTCGGTGACTTCCGCGCCGTCGACGGGGTCGACCTGCACGTCGAACAAGGTGAGATCTACGGCGTGCTCGGCCCCAACGGCGCCGGCAAGACCACCATGCTCAAGATGCTGGCCACGCTGCTGCCCATCGACGGGGGCCGGGCGGAGATCTTCGGCGTGGACGTGCGCCGCGACCCGCACCGCACCCGGCAACTGCTCGGTGTCACCGGGCAGTACGCCTCCGTGGACGAGAACCTGACCGCGAACGAGAACCTGTGGCTGTTCGGCCGCCTACAGGGAGTGTCCAGCCGGACGGCCCGCGCCACGGCCGCCCAGCTACTGGAGCAGTTCGGCCTGCAGGAGGCGGCGAACAAGCCGATCTCCCAGTTCAGCGGCGGCATGCGGCGGCGGCTCGACCTGGCCGCCAGCTTGATCACCCGACCGCCGCTGATCTTCCTGGACGAGCCGACCACCGGACTGGACCCGCGCACCCGCGGGCAGATGTGGGACACCATCCGCGAGCTGGTCGCGGGCGGCTGCACCGTCCTGCTGACCACGCAGTACCTGGACGAGGCCGACCAGCTCGCCGACCGGATCGCGGTCATCGACCGGGGCCGCAAGGTCGCCGAGGGCACACCCGACGAGCTGAAGGCCTCCGTCGGCAACTCCACGCTGCGGCTGCGGCTGACCGACGCCGCCGACCAGCCGGTCGCGGCCGAGGTCGTACGGCGGCTGCTGGGTGAGGATCCGGTGCTCAGCCCGGAGTCAGGGCGGATGAACGTGGCCCTCGACGCCGCGGACCGGGCCGCCGACGTGCTCATCAGCCTGCGCGAGGCCGGCATCGGCATCACCTCGGTGAGCGTCGACGCGCCGACCCTCGACGAGGTGTTCCTGGCTCTCACCGGGCACGACACCGGCGAGGGCTCCGACCCGTCCGCGACCGCGGACTCCCTCCAGCTCGAGGTGGCCCGATGACCATGCAGATGACCCAGCCGGCGCCGGTGGCCACGACGCCGCGGCGGCTCACGCCGGGCGACGTCGCCGCGCGTACGACCTCGCACAACAGCCTGCGCGAGACCCTCAGCCAGACGATGTCGATGGCGTGGCGGGCGACGAAGAAGATGCGCCGCAATCCGGAGCAGTTCTTCGATGTCACCATCCAGCCGCTGCTGTTCACGGCGATGTTCGCGTACCTGCTCGGCGGCGGCCTGTCCGGCAGCGTCGAGGCGTACCTGCCGCTGGTGATCCCCGGCATCCTGGCGCAGACCGCGCTGACGGCGTGCATGGCCACCGGCGTGCAGCTGCGCGAGGACATGGAGAAGGGGGTGTTCGACCGGTTCAAGTCGCTGCCGATGGCCCGGATCGCGCCCCTGGCCGGGCCGATGATCGCCGACCTGCTGCGGTACGCCATCGCCTCGACGCTGACATTCGTGACCGGTATCGCGATGGGCTACCGCCCCGGCGGCGGGGTGGCCGGGGTGGCGATGGCGATCGTGCTCACGATGATCGCCGGATGGTCGTTGGCCTGGGTGTTCACCTGGGTCGGCACGCTGGCCCGCAGCGCGCAGAGCGTCCAGGGCATCTCCATGATGATCATGTTTCCGCTGACGTTCATGTCGAACGCGCTGGTCCCGGTCGAGACCCTGCCCGGCTGGCTCGCCGCGTTCGTGAAGGTCAACCCGGTGTCCTACGTGGTCACCGCCACCCGCGACCTGGCCAACGACGGCCAGCTCACCGGGCACGTCGGCTGGGCGCTGGTGGCCTGTGCGGCCGTCATCGCCGTCTTCGCGCCGCTGTCGGTGCGCAGCTACAAGCGGCACCTCTGACGGTCAGCCGGCCCCGATCCGCTCGACCAGGCTCCGTGCCTCGTCGAGCAGGTCGGGGCCGCGCCGGTCGCCGTACTCGGCGGCCGTCGCGGCCAGCAGCCCCGGTGCGCGCTGCTCGGCGTGGCCGGCGATCCGCTCCCAGGCCAGCGTGGGCATGCTCCGGTTGTACGCGAAACGGTCCGCCAGCGCGATCAGCCGCACCGCGTCCTCGACGGGCAGCGCACCGCGCAACAGCCCCCAGGCGCCGAGCGCGAACAGCACCAGCCCGCAGACCGGATAGTCCAGGTAGGGATGCTCGGGGTCGAGCACCTGCAGCGCCTGGTCACCGGCCCGCGCGAAAAGCGCCGCGCCGATCGGGTCGCCGGCCGGTGCGTAGTAGGCGTGTGCGGCCAGGCCGGTCGCCTCGGCCACCAGCACCCACGGCTCCAGACCCGTCGGCGCGATGGCCGGAATCTGCAGCTCGCGTACCCGTAGGGCCGCCGCGCGGTAGCCGGCCAGCCCAACCTCGACGTCTCCACGGGCCAGGGCCAGCTCGGCCCGGCCCAGATCGAGGGCGAGCCGGCCGGCCAGGACTTCGCCCTCGGGCTCCGTCGTGTCGCCCAGGTCGGAGAGCTGGTCGGCAGCGGCGTCGACGTCACCTTGGGAGATCATCACGAGGGCGAGCAGCGAACGCAGCTGGATGGCGTCGTCACGGGCACCGAGCCGGTCCAGCACCGGCAGCGCGGCATGCGCGTGGACTGCCGCTTCGCCCATCCGGCCGAGCTGCATCGCGAGCTGCGCGGCCATGGTGTGCATGATCGCCTGTGACCACGGGCCGACCGTGTCGTCGGCGAGCAGCAGCCCGCGCTCGGCGGCGTCCATGGCCGCATCGGGATCGCCCATGTTCTCCAGGGCCTGGCTCAGCCACGGCAACGCCAGCGCGGCGATCTCGCGGTCCGGGGAAGCGGCATGGGCGCGTAGCTGCTGGAGAAAGCCGTCGGCCGAGCGCGGGTCGATGTCGGTCAGCATGGTGACCATCGCGGAGATCCACGGATCGTGCTCGCCTGGCCCGAGCTTGCGCAGCGCGGCCCGCAACAGGTCGGAGTGTGGGGAGTTGGCGACCAGGGAGCCGTTGAGGGTCATCCCGATCGCCACCCGGGTGGCGTCGGCGAGGTCCGGCGGGGGTGTCCAGCCGTCCACCGCGTTCGCGGCCGCCTCGATGAGGACCAGCAGCCGGGGGTGTTCGCCCAGGATTATCCAGTATCCGGCGAGGGCGGCGAGGATCTGCATCGTCGCCGCCGGGTCCGGCGCGGCCAAGGTCCGGCGGAGCACGTCGGAGAGGTTGGTCTCTTCAGGGCGGATGGCGTCGACGGTGTCGAACTGCCTCGGGCTGAACAGGGCGCGGGCGTGCCGTACGGAGAAGGCGACCGCCCAGGCGCGCTGGGCCTGCTCGGCCGCCGCGTCCTCGCCCGCGTCGACCAGCTGCATCCGGCCGAACTCACGCACGGTCTCCAGCATCCGGTAGCGCACGCCGCCGGGGCCGGTCTCCACGACGGTCAGCAGCGACTGGTCCGCCAGATCCTGCACCGCGGCGAGCGCATCGTCGCCGAGCATGGCCTCCGCCGCGGCGAGGGTGAACCCGTCGTGGAACACCGACAGCCAGCGCAGCGCCCGGCGCTCCGGTTCGGCGAGCAGGTTCCAGGACCAGTCGATGACGGCCAGCAGCGTCTGATGCCGGTCGGGTGCGCTGCGGTCGCCGCCGCGCAGCAACGCGAACCGGTTCTCCAGGCGGCGGGCGATGTCCGCGACCGCCATCACGCGCACCTTCGCCGCGGCCAGCTCGATGGCGAGCGGGAGCCCGTCGAGGCGCTCGACGATCTCGGCCACCACCTCGTCCGTGCCGGCCAGGTGCACGTCCGGGCGGGCTGCCCTGGCCCGCTGCCGGAACAGCTCGGCCGCGTTCTCGGTGTCCAGCTCGGCCAGCAGGTAGACCTGTTCGGCGGCGATCGCCAGCGGCGCTCTCGTGGTGGTGAGCACCCGCAGCTCACGGGTGGTCGCGGTGAGATAGGCGACGAGGTCGGCGACAGCGGCGACGATGTGCTCGCAGTTGTCCAGGATCAGCAGGCTCGGCGCCTGGTCCAGGTAACGCGCGATCCGGGCACGCACGTCGGCCCGCTGCTCGGGGGTGAGGGTGCGCCGGCCGCTGACCGAGTCCCGCACGCCTAGCACCGACCCGATCTCGCCGACGAGGTCGTCGGGTGCGGTGACACCGACGAGCTCGACGAAGTGCACCAGCGGAGCCGGGTGTTCGCGGCCGAGCACATGGGCCAGCCGGGTCTTGCCCAGTCCGCCCGGCCCGACGATGGACACCACCCGGGAGGCGGCGAGCAGCGCGTGCAGGCGGCGGATGTCGGCGGCGCGGCCGAGCAGCGTGGTCGCCTCGTAGCGCACGCCCGCCCGGACCGGGCTGTCCTGGACGAGCAGCTCGCGGTGGACGCGCTGCAGGTCCGGGCCGGGGTCGGCGCCGATGCGATCACGCAGGTCCGCCCGGTAGGCCTCGTATCGGCTCAAGGCGGCGCCGGTGCCGCGGACCGCTGCCTCGCTGCGCAGCAGATCCGACATCAGCGCCTCGTCCGCGGGGTTCGCCGCCCATGCCTTGGCGAGGACGGGCAGCGCCTCGGCGTACGCGCCGAGCCTGGCCTTGGCCCTGGCCAGCAGCAGCCCCGCCTGCTCAAGATCGCGTTCGGCCTGGCGGCGCAGCGACCCGAGCGGACCGTGACCGCCGCCGGCGGCGACCGTGCCGAGCGCGACGGCCTCGGCGGCCAGCTCGGCTGCGCGAGCCGGGTCGGCCTCGAACACGGACCGAGCCGCGGCCAGCCGGTCCGCCAGCACCTGCGTGTCCACTCGCGCCCGGTCGACGCCCAGGCGGTAGCCGTCGCCGTCGCGAACCACCGAGTCCGGCCCGTGCGCCGCCCTGGTCCGGGAGACCAGCACCTGCAACGCCTTGAGCGGGTTGGCGGGGACGTCGTCGTCCCAGATGAGGTCGACCAGGCGTGCCGAACCGACCGTCCGTCCGGCGGCCGCGAGGGCCGCGAGGAGCGCCTGCGGCCGCTCGCCCAGCACCGGCTCGCCGTCCCAGCGCACCGTTTCCAGCAGCGACAGGGTTATCGGCACCCGCCCAGTCTAGGCGCTGGTCGGTTCGGCGCTCCGCACGTGCCGGGCCGCAGCGCAGCGCCGGTCCCGCCGAAGCACTGCGGCGCCTGACCGGAGTCCCGCTTGCCGGAGCCCGCCTGACCACGGCCGGGGCGCTGTCGGATCGACCTGTTTCGGTCCCGGTGCCGAGGCACTGAGCCGCGCACCGGTGACGTCCCTCGGGGCGGTCGCATGCCAAATGTCATACATATATTGAAATGTTTGATCGTGTGCGTGAAGGTGTGTGCATGAGATCTCACCTCGCGCGGATCGCGGCGGCCACCCTTGCCGCCATCGCGATGACCCTGTCCAGCCAGCTCGTCGGCAGCGCCGCCACCGCGGCCCCCGCACCCGCCGCCGTCAAGGTGCTCTACTACGACGCGAGCCAGGCCGCCGAATTCGTCAACGTCGTGCATCAGGGCGCGGCCAACTGGAACGCCCGCGTCACCGGCGTGCGCCTGGAACGGTGGACCTCCGGTCGCCCGCTCAACATCCGCGTCTACGCCGACAACGGCTGGCCGCGCGCCTACGTCAACTCCCTGGGCAACGGCACCGTGTACATGGGCCGCCAGGCGACCGCCGAGGGCCACAACCCCACCCGGATCGCGGCGCACGAACTCGGCCACATCCTCGGCCTGCCCGACCGGCGCACCGGCATCTGCTCCGAGCTGATGTCCGGCAGCAGCGCCGGCACCTCCTGCACCAGCGCCTTCCCCAACTCGCAGGAGATCACGAAGGTCAACAACCTGTTCGCGAGCGGCGCCCTGGTCACCGCCGGCTGGCGCCAGGACGGCGTCTGACAGCCCACCGCTTCCCGCAGGAGGACGCCTTGAGACGCCCATTCCACCTTGCCGTCGCCGTCGTCACGATCCTGCTGGCGACGGCCGCGGCCGCCACCCCGGCCGTGGCCGCGCCCGAGACCGGGCGCCTGCCGGCTGCCGCGCAGACCCCCGGCACCGCCTGGACCGTCGACCCGGCCACCGGGCGCGTCACCGTGACGGTCGACGAGACGGTGACCGGCCAGGAGGCCACGCGGCTGCGCGAGAGCCTGCGCGGGGCCGGTGTCGACCTGCGCCGCGAGCCGGGACGGCTGCGTACGCTGCTGGCCGGCGGCGACGCGATCTACGGCAGCACGGCACGCTGCTCGCTGGGTGCGAACGCGCGCAGCGGCAGCACCTACTACCTGATCACCGCGGGCCACTGCACGAACGGCTCCGCCAACTGGTGGACCAACAGCACCCACACCATCGCGATCGGGGTGCGGACCGCGAGCAGCTTTCCCGGCAACGACTACGGCCTGATCCGCTACACGAGCCGGCTCAGCCATCCCAGTGCCGTCAACACCTACCCCGGGCTGCTGCAGTTGCTCGGGACCGGCACCGCGTACGTCGGCCAGGCGGTCTGCCGCAGCGGGGCCACCACCGGCGTACGCTGCGGCGTCGTGACCGCGCTGAACGCCACCGTCAACTACCCCGACGGCACCGTCACCGGCCTGATCAGGACCAACATCTGCGCCGAGAACGGCGACAGCGGTGGGCCGCTCTACACCTCCGGCGGCATCGTCCTGGGCATCCTGTCCGGCGGCACCGGCAACTGCACCACCGGCGGCTCGACCTACTACCAGCCCATCGGCGAGATCCTCGCCGTGTACGGACTGACGATCCCCTGACCTGGGACGTGCCGCCGAGCACGCCCAGCGTCGACGCACAGAGAAAGGGAGCCGGCCCGATGAGCGATCCGGACCGGCTCCCTCTCTCACATGGTCAGACCACCGGCTCCACCCAGATGTTGCGGTAGAACAGGTTCGCTCCCGGGTCGCCGTGGTCCTGGAACCGCAGCGGGCCGGGTGCCGAGGTCTCGGCCGCGCCGTTGCCGGTGGGGCCGTTGATCTCGGCGTTGTTGATGACGGTGACGCCGTTCCAGACGACCGTGACGCGGGCGTTCTCGGTCTTGGTGGTCCCGTTGTAGCGGGCCGCGCGGAACGTCACGTCGTAGGTCTGCCAGGTCTGCGGCGCGGTGGCCGCGTTGACCGACGGGGCGATCTTCTCGTAGATCGCGCCGCACTCGTTGTTGGCGAGCGTGGTGTCGCCGAACGAGTCCAGCACCTGCAACTCGTACCGGTCCTGCAGGTAGATGCCGCTGTTGGCGCGGGCCTGCCCGGTGACGTCGCCCGGCAGCAGCGGCAGCCAGAACTCGGCGTGCAGCTTGAAGTCACCGAACGCCTGCTTGGACTTGATGTCGCCGCCGAGGACCTCGACGCCGCCGTTGCCCAGCGGCCAGGTGACCGGGGCCCCGTTGGCGTGCTGGAAGTTGTCCATGTTGGTGCCGTCGAACAGCACGATCCGGGTCGGCTGGGTCGTGCTGCCGTACGCCTCGAACTCGTAGATGCGCGCGGCGCCGTTGCCGTCGCTGGCCGGAGTCGTGACGTTCAGCCTGATATAGCGGGCCGACGTGGCGGTGATGTTGTGCGTGGTGACGCTGGCCGTGTTGGCGGTGACGGTCGCGGCCGTGGTCCAGCTCGTCCCGTTGGTGGACGTCTGGATGTTGAAATCGCGGGTGTTCCAGGCGGTGTTCTCACCGCCTGCCCCGGCGTGCCGGACGACGAACTGGGCCACGGTCTGCGCCGAGCCGAGGTCGACCTGCAGCCACTTGGTCGCGCCGAGCGAGCACCACTTGTCGGCGTTGCCGCCCGACACGCTGCCGTTGACCGCCTTGGCGGGGCCTTCGGTCGTGCCGCAGGAGCTGTCGGCGGTCGCCGTCTTGTTGAGCGCGAGGTTGCCGGTCGGCGGCGCGGTCGTGCCGTATGCCTCGAACTCGTAGATGCGGGCCGCGCCGTTGCCGGTGGTGCCGCCTGCGGTGACGTTCAGCCTGAGGTATCTGGCCTGTACCGCGGTGATGTTGTGGGTGGTGGTGTTTGCCGTGTTGGCGGTGACGGTCGCCGCCGTTGTCCAGCTCGTGCCGTTGGTGGACGTCTGGATGTTGAAGTCACGGGTGTTCCAGCCCGCGTCCTCCCCACCGGCGCCCGCGTGCTGGACGACGAACCGGTTGACGGTCTGCGTGGAGCCGAGGTCGACCTGCATCCACTTGGTCGCGCCGAGCGAGCACCACTTGTCGGCGTTGCCGCCGTTGACGGTGCCGTTGACGGCCTGCGCCGGGCCCTCGGAGGTGGCACAGGAGCTGTCGGCGGTGGCCGGCTTGTTCAGCGCCAGGTTGCTGGACGGGGCCTGGCCGGGGATGTTGTTGAGGGTGTACCAGACCTCGGTGTTCCACAGCGACTGGCCGTTGCTGGACCCGAACGGCTTGGGCGAGCGGATGTGCACCACCCGGCCGGCCTTGAGCCCGTTGATCACCAGGGTGACCTTCTTGCCGTCGGCGGACAGGGTCGCCGACGACACCGCCAGCGTCTCCTCGTCGATCTTCGGGCCGCCGTACGCGGCCGTCGGGACGTAGCGCCACTGCTTGACCCGGTACTTGGTGGCCAGGCTGGTGGCCGTCGCCGCCGACAGCGGCTGGGTGTACTCGATCTCGAACCCGTTGGACAGGGCCTTCATGTTCAGCATGTCGAAGGCGCTGCCGCCGTTGGGGGTGAGCTTCTGCAGGCCGAAGTTCAGCTTGCCGCTCTGGCCCCAGTTGCCGCCGCCGCCGATGCCGCCGACGTAGATCGCGCCGTCCGGGCCGACGTTGACCTCGGAGATGCCGGCCTCCAGGCCCTGCGTCATCCGGAACAGGGCGCCCTGGTACTCGCCGTTGACCTTCTCCACCGCGGCACGCTGCAGGCCGCCGTAGGTGACGTCACCGATGACGAACTGGCCGGCGTACTGGCCGCTGGTCATGTACTTCGGGGTGCTCGGCGAGTTGCCGATCTCGTTCTGCGGCAGCCAGATCACCGGCGGGGTGACCGGGGCGCTGTCGAACGGGCCGGCCGGGTTCAGGTAGTGGTTGAAGAAGCGGCCCTGCTTGATGTGCACCAGCTTGGAGGCCGGCTGCCAGCCGCCCTGGTTGTCGGTGACGAACAGGCCGTTCTCCGGGCCCCAGCCGATGCCGTGCGGGGTCCGCAGGCCGCCGGCGACGTACGTCCACGCGCCGGTGTCCTTGTTGATTTTGATGGTGGTGCCGCGGTTGCCGACCGGCTGCGGGTTGGTGGTCGCGCCGCCGTAGTCGATGCCCACCGACAGGTTGACGTAGAAGAACCCGGCGTCGTAGAGCAGGCCGAACGCGAATTCGTGGAACGTGCCGCCGTACGGCCAGGTCGCGACCTGCTGGTACTGGTCGGCGACCTCGTCGCCGTTGGTGTCGACCAGCCTGGTCAGCCGCATCTTCTCCGACACGTAGACCACGCCGTCGACGATCTTCAGGCCCATCGGCTCCTTGAGGGCGCTGCCGATGCGCTTGGTCGTGACAGCGCCCGGCGTGGTGTTGCCGCCGGTGTTGCCGAGGATCCAGACCTCACCGGCCTGCGAGGTGCCCGAGTCGTTGGTGCCGCCCCAGGTGCAGATGACCAGGCGGCCGTCGGGCAGCCAGTCCATGCCGGTGACCCGCGGCTCGAAGCCGTTCGGGCGCAGGTTGGTGAGATTGAAGTCCGGGTGCACGGCGGTCAGCGGCAGGCCGTCGCCCGGCGAGTCCCCGGTGCCCTCGCACTCCTTCTTGCCGGGCGCGGTGACCCGCACGACACCGGCGTCGGTGCTGAGCACCGAGTTCGGCACGGTCACGAACGACGTCGAGCCGGGCGTCTGCCACTGCAGGGTCAGCTGCTGGCCGCCGCCGGCCTCGAAGAAGTCGATGCGCAGCGCGTGGTAGCCGGTGGTCAGCGTGACCGCGCCGTCCTTGGCCGTCGCACCGTGCAGGCCGTCGTGGTTGATGACGACGTTGTCATCGATGAACAGCCGGGAGCCGTCATCGCTGATCAGCCGGAAGGTGTAGCTGCCGGCCGTCGGGATGTTCACGTAGCCCAGGGCCTGGGTGTAGAAGTTGTCCTCCTGCCCGAACTGGGCGGCCGTGGTCCAGTCGATCGTCGACATGAGCTTGTCGACGTTGGGGGTCTGCGCCGGCTTGAGGTTGCACAGGTTGCTCAGCGCGAGCTGCAGGTCGAAGGTCCGCAGCGTGATGCCGGGGGTCTGCGGGGGCGGGGCGGCGGCGGCTGCGGTGGCGGGCAACCACCCAGCTGCGGCGACGACCGCTGTGGTGAGGGCGCCCGCCAAAATCAGGCGCGCCCGTCGGGACGGAGCTAACACTTTTCCTCCAGTGTGAGCGGGACTGCTGCGCACCGTCCGTCGACGTGGCAACCACCGCTCACAACGGCGTGCCGCGACCTGGGACGGATGTGTTGTCTGTCCTGAAGCGACCTGGCACGCCGATGCCTGGCATAGAAACCTTAGAATTCTTTTTTCTGGATGTACAGATGTAACCGAGGTTCAGTCACAACTTTTGTCGATCGTGGCAAAAGTCGTGGACGCAGCCCGATGAGCCCGGTGCGGCGCGTCGCGTTCGCGCGCCGAACCGGGCAGAACACTCACCCTGGACACGGGCCATTGCGCCATCTGCGACTGATGTTTGTCAATGGCTGGCCCGCGTTTTGATCGGCAGAGTCACATCGCCTCTGCGGCGAGTCGCGCTCAGCCGAGGCGGCCCGTGGCGATCAGCCGCCGGTACCAGTGCGCGCTCTGCTTCCAGGTGCGGACCTGCGTGTCGTAGTCGACCCGGATGATGCCGAACCTGCGGTCGTAGCCGTAGCCCCACTCGAAGTTGTCCAGCAGCGACCAGAGGAAGTAGCCGCGCACGTCCGCGCCGCCCGCCCGCGCCTGCGCCACCGCGCCGATGTGCCGGTGCAGGTAGTCGATGCGCCGGTCGTCGGCGATCGTGCCGTCGGCCGAGACGACGTCGTCGAACGCGGCCCCGTTCTCGGTGATCATCAACGGCTGGCCCGGATACTCGCGGTGCAGACGCAGCAGCAGCTCGGTGAAGGCGTCCGGGTCGATGTTCCAGCCCATCGCCGTGTAGGGGCCGGGCTGCGGCAGGAACTCCACGCCGTCGGCGGCGACCCAGGCCGAGGCCGCGGACTTGCCGTGTCCGTCGGCGTCCGACCGGGGCGAGAGTCCGTCCCAGGCGCGGACCAGCGTGCTCGAGTAGTAGTTGACGCCGAGCACGTCCAGCGGCACCGCGATGGTCGACTCGTCGCCGTCGCGGACGAACGACCAGTCGGTGACCGCGGCGGTGTCGGCCAGCAGGTCGGCCGGGTAGGCCCCCTGCAGCATCGGGCCGAGGAACGCCCGGTTCGCCAGCGCGTCGATCCGCCGCACCGCGTCGAGGTCCGCCGCGGAGTCCGACGCCGGGCGGATGACATGCAGGTTCAGCGTCACCGACAGCTGCGCCGCCGGAGCCAGCTCCCGCACCACCCGCCCGGCCAGGCCGTGCGCCAGGTTCAGGTGGTGCACCGCGGCCAGCGCCGCCGCCGGCTCGGTGCGCCCCGGCGCGTGCACGCCGGAGGCATAGCCCAGGTACGCCGAGCACCACGGCTCGTTGAACGTGGTCCAGGTGTGCACCCGGTCGCCCAGCGCCTCGACGATGCCCGCCGCGTACTCCTGGAAGCGCAGCGCGGTGTCCCGCACCGCCCAGCCGCCGGCGTCCTCCAGCTCCTGCGGCAGATCCCAGTGGTACATGGTGGCCACCGGCCGCACGCCGCGCTCCAGCAACCCGTCCACGAGCCGGGAGTAGAAGTCGAGCCCGGCCCGGTTGAACTGCCCGGACCCGCCCGGCTGCACCCGCGGCCAGGAGATCGAGAACCGGTACGCGTCCAGGCCCAGGTCCGCGATGTGCCCGAGGTCCTCCTGCCAGCGGTGGTAGTGGTCGGCGGCCACGTCACCGGTGTCACCGTTGAGCGTGCGCCCCAGGGTGTGGCTGTAGGTGTCCCAGATGGACGGTCCGCGGCCGTCCTCCCTGGCCGCGCCCTCGATCTGGTACGCGGCCGTGGCCGACCCCCAGACGAAGTCGTCCGGAAAGACGTGCTCCGTCACTGCCCCACCTCACACCGGTAACCCGACGACGTTCCCGCGACCAGCTCCGCGGTGACCTGCCCGCCGTCGAAGCGCACCTCGAACTCGGCGCCGGGCCCGTCACCCGGCGACGGTACCCGCACGCGGGTCCGCTGTCCCTCCGCCGGCGCGTACAAGCGCAGTCGTACGCCGTCGGCCCACTCGTAGTCCGGCCGGTCGTCGCGCTCGCCGAACGCGATCACCGCACCGGGCCGCGCGAGCACCGGCACGCTGTCGAACTCGTGCTTCTCGGTCACCCACGCCGGGCCGGTCAGCTGCGCGCCGGTCACCAGGTGCGTCCAGGTGCCCGCCGGCACGTAGAACGTCACCTCGCCGTCGGCGCTCATCACCGGCGCCACCAGCACGTCCGGGCCGAGCATGTACTGCCGGTCCAGGTACGCCGCGGTCGGGTCGTCCGGGAACTCCAGCACCATCGGGCGCATCATCGGCAGGCCCTCACGGTGCGCCTGCTCGGCTACCGACGCCAGGTACGGCATCAGGCTCAGCTTGAGCTTGGTGAAGTGGCGCAGCACGTCGACGGCCTCGCTGTCGAACGCCCACGGGACCCGGTACGACCCGGAGCCGTGCAACCGGGAGTGCGACGACAGCAGCCCGAACGCGACCCACCGCTTGAACACCGCCGCGTCCGGGGTGCCCTCGAAGCCGCCGATGTCGTGGCTCCAGTAACCGAAGCCGGACGCCGCCAGCGACAGCCCGCCGCGCAGCGACTCGGCCATGGCCGTGAACGTCGACTCGCAGTCGCCGCCCCAGTGCACCGGCAGCTGCTGGCCGCCCGCGGTCGCGGAGCGGGCGAACACGACCGCCTCGCCCTCGCCGCGCTCGGCTTCGAGCAGCCCGAAGACCGCCTTGTTGTACAGGTGGGCGTAGTAGTTGTGCATCCGCTGCGGGTCCGAGCCGTCGTGCCAGACCACGTCGGTCGGGATGCGCTCGCCGAAGTCCGTCTTGAAGCTGTCCACACCCATGTCCAGCAGCGCCTTGAGCTTGCCGGTGTACCAGGCGACGGCGTCGGGGTTGGTGAAGTCGACCAGCGCCATCCCGGCCTGCCACTTGTCCCACTGCCAGACCGAGCCGTCCGGCCGGCGGACCAGGTAGCCGTGGCGGCGGCCCTCCTCGAACAGGTACGAGCGCTGCGCGATGTACGGGTTGATCCAGACGCACACCTTGAGGCCGCGCTCGTGCAGGCGGCGCAGCATGCCCTCCGGGTCGGGGAAGGTCGCCGGGTCCCAGATGAAGTCGACCCAGTGGAACTGCCGCATCCAGAAGCAGTCGAAGTGGAACACCGACAGGGGCAGGTCCCGCTCGGCCATGCCGTCGATGAACTCGTTGACGGTCTTCTCGTCGTACGACGTGGTGAACGACGTCGACAGCCACAGGCCGTACGACCAGGCGGGCACCTTGGCGGGCCGGCCGGTCAGCGCGGTGTACCGGCGCAGCACGTCCTTCGGGGTGGGCCCGTCGACCAGGTAGTAGGTGAGGGTCTGGCCCTCGACGCTGAACTGCGCCTGCGACACCACCTCGGAGCCGATCTCGAACGAGACGTGCTCCGGGTGGTCGACGAAGACGCCGTAACCGCCGCTGCTGAGGTAGAACGGGACGTTCTTGTACGCCTGCTCGCTGGCGGTGCCGCCGTCGGCGTTCCAGATGTCGACGGTCTGGCCGTTCTTGACGAACGCGCCGAACCGCTCCCCCAGCCCGTAGACGGTCTCGCCGACCCCCAGCGCCAGCCGGTCGTGCACGTACGCGCGGCCCTCGGTGTCGGTGACCAGGCCGATGCTGCGCTCGGTCGACGAGGTCAGCACCCGGTCGCCGTGCGAGAAGTCGACCCGCCAGCCGTCGACCAGCGCGACCCGGGCGGTCAGCTCACCCGTGGTGAGCGTGGCGGACAGCCCGCTGACGTCGACCGCGACCGGGTGGTCGTCGCCGTCGGCCAGGGCGAACCGGGGCGTCTTGTCCAGGCCGCCGAGGTGGTGCGCGACGGTGACGCCGATGACGCCCTCGGCGGGCGAGAAGAACCGCACCGTGACCATCGGCCGGTTGAGGGTGTCGCCGCGCTTGGTGATCTGGCCGGTGGGCGCGAAGACGGTGAAACCGCGCTCGTCGAGCTCGACCGACTCGACCGTGCCGGGGCGCAGCACGCTGACCCCTGGTCGCAGTTGCCAGTATCCGTCGGTGAACTTCACTTCTCGGCTCCTGCTGTGATGCCGCGCGAAAGGGTGCGCTGGAAGATGATGAAGAAGAGGACTGCCGGCACCAGGCTGATCAGCGCGCCCGCGTTGGTGGTCGGGGCGTCCATCAGCCGGTCGCCCTGCAACGAGGCCAGCGCGACCGGGATGGTCTGCGTGCTGTTGTCGATGAGCATGACCAGCGGGATCAGGAACTCGTTCCAGGTCCAGATGAAGAAGAAGATCAGCAGCACGGCGAGGGTCGGCCGCACGTTGGGGAAGACCACCCGCCGCAGCACGGTCCACTTGCCCGCGCCGTCCAGCGCCGCCGCTTCGAGCACGGAGCGGGGGAAGGTGCCGAGCACCGAGGCGAGCAGGTAGGTGCCGAACGCGCTCTGGATGACGGTGAAGATGATGATCACCGAGAGCTGGGTGTTGTAGAGGCCGATCTCCTTGGCCGCGTAGTACAGCGGGTAGATCAGCGCCTCCTGCGGCATCATGTTGGCCAGCAGGAACAGGCCGACGATCCAGAGCCGCCCCTTGACCCGGCCGATGCCCAGCGCGTACGCGTTGAACAGCGACACCGCCACCGCCAGCACCGCGACGGAGCCGGAGATGAGCAGGGAGTTCCAGAACTTCAGCGGGAAGTTGACCTCGGTCCAGTACGTCTTCAGGCCCTTGGTGTAGAACTCCGTCGGCCAGCTCAGCGGACCGGACGACGAGTAGTCACCGGGCGACTTGAACGCGTTGAGCAGCATGAACACGAAGGGCACCAGCATGATCACCGCGCCGAGGGTGACCAGCGCGAGCACGACCCAGCGGCTCGCGCCGCGGTGGTGCCGGTCGCGGACCTTGCGGCGGGGAACCCGGTCCGTTACGAGAGTGACGGCCATGTCAGACCTCCCGGTCCTGGCGCTCGCCGCGGTACTGCAGCCAGATGAACAGCCCGGCCACCACGATGATGATCAGGGTGAGCACGGTGGAGATGGCTGAGCCGTAGCCGACCTGGAGCTTCTTGAAGAACGTGTAGTAGGCGAAGTACGAGGGAACGTTGGTCGCGTTCTCCGGCCCGCCGCGGGTCAGCGCGAACACCGGTCCGAACACCTTCAGCGCGGCGATCGTGCAGGTCAGCGCGACCACGAAGGTCTCCGGGCGGATCTGCGGCAGGGTGATGGAGCGGAACCGGTGGAACCAGTTGGCGCCGTCGACCTCGGCGGCCTCGTACAGCTCGGGGTCGACCCGCTGCAGCGCGGCCATGAACACGACCACCGGGTAGCCGATCTGCACCCAGATCATCACCGCCATGACGGTGGGCAGGGCGGTGTCCGGATCGCCGAGCCAGTCGTGGCGCAGCGCGCCGAGTCCGATCACGTCGAGCAGGCTGTTGAACGCGCCGTCGGGACGCAGGATCCAGCCCCAGACGATGCCGGCGACCACCACGGGCAGCACCTGCGGCAGGTAGAAGGCGGCGCGCAGGGCGGCTGCGGTCCGGGGTTTGAACCGGCGGCCGATGACGTCGAACAGCACCGCGGCCAGCAGCAGCCCGAGCAGCGTCGGCACGACGACCATCGCGACGATCATGGCGATGGTGTTCTTGAACGACGTCCAGAACACCTCGTCCTGGAACAGGCGCGTGTAGTTGTCGAAGCCGATGAAGGTGGGATCGCCGACGCCGGACCACTTGGTCAGCGACAGGTAGAGGGTGCCGCCCAGCGGCACGCCGATGACGAGCACGAACAGGATCGCGCCGGGCAGCAGGTAGAGCCAGTATGCGGCGCTGCCGTCACGGCGCTTGCGCGGCGTCCGGACGGGCTCGGAGCGGGTGGCGGGCCGTTGCGGGCCGGCCGAGGTCTGGGTGAGTGCCATGGGAGATCCTTCCCGGGGGGTCGGGCGCGCGGAGGCGCGCCCGACCCACGCCGTCTCACTTACCGGTGATCTCCTTGACGCCCTCGCCGTACGGCTTGGCGATCGCGTCGAGCACCTGGTCGGGCGTCTTCGAGCCGTTGATCAGGCTCTGGAACCCGGAGACCAGCACGTCGTAGTAGCCCGGCACCGGCCAGTCGGGGTAGAAGGCCAGGCCGTCCTGCTGGCTGATCGTGTTGAAGTTCTCGATCAGCTTCTGGTTCTTCGGGTCGGTGATCTGCGACGCGTCAGCGGCCACCGGCACACCGCCGTTGTTGCCGATCAGCGCCTGGATCTCGGGACGCAGGGTGATGTCGATGAAGTCGTACGCCAGGCCCTTGGCCTTGCTGCCGGCGGGCACGACCCACAGGTTGCCCGACGAGCCGGCGTGGAACTTGTTGCCGGGGAACAGGAACGAGTCCCAGTTGAACTTGATCTCGTTCTTGAAGCGGCCGTACCACCAGCTGCCGGAGACGATCATCGGGGCCTTGCCGGAGATGAACGCGGTGCCCATGTCCTCGGCCTTGAGGCTGGCCGAGGTCTTGGCCACGTAGCCCTTGGCCACCCAGTCGGCGAACGTCTGCGCGCCGGACTTCAGCGGCTCGGCCTTGAAGTCGACCGGGTTCTTGTAGAGCTGGTAGTCGTCGACGAACTTGCGGTCCGCCTTGGCGAGCGCCAGCTGGTAGAACAGCTGCCCGGCCGGGTACTCGGCGCCGGCCTCGGCCAGCGGCGTGACGCCCTTGGCGACGAACGCGTCCATCGCCTTGGTGAACTCGTCGTACGTCGTCGGCACCGCGATGTTGTTCTGGGCGAACAGGTCCTTGTTGTAATAGACCATGACGTACTCGCCGTAGTTGGGCACGCCGTACCAGTTGCCCTCGCCCATCACGCCCTTGTCGCTGTACCGGGCGGTGGTCTGCAGGCTCGGGCTGAGCTTCTTGTCCCAGCCGCGCTTCTCGGTCTCCGCGGTCAGGTCGGTCAGCAGGCCCTGGGAGGACAGCAGGCCCGCCGTGGCGTTGCCCTTGTTGTACTCCATGATGTCCGGACCCTCGGACGAGTTGATGATCATGCCGGCGTTCTGCTGGATCTGCTCGAACGCCTTGCGCTCGAACTGGACCTCGACGCCCGGGTGCTCGTCCTTGAAGATCTGGATCGCCCTGTCCCAGGCGATCCCCATCGCGCTGTTCGCGCTCTCGTAGTGCCAGAGCTTCAGGGTCTTGGCGTCACCGCCGTCACCGCTGTCGCCGTCGCCACCGCACGCGGCCAGCGTGCCGGCGGCCAGCGCCGCCGTCACGACAGCCACGCCCAGCTTGCGGAATCGCGTCATTGCTATCCTCCTGGTGAGTATCTAGCCGGTACTTACCTAGGCCCGTCGTCGCGTTGCAGCGCGGCGGCGGGCCGTTTGCCTGTCCTCGCGTTGCAGCGCGAGGACGGACTGTTGCCTGTCACCTGTCCGGCGGACCCGAACCGGTCAGTTCTCCATCACCGACGGTGCGCGCAGCCGGGCCGGTCGACCCGCGGACCTCCAGCACGCACGGCAGTAGCTGCTGGTGGTACTCGGTGGCCACGCCCTCCAACTGGCGCAGCAGCGCCTCCATCGCGATCCGGCCCAGCGCCGCGCCCGGCGAGGTCATCGCGGTCAGCGCCGGATGAGCCAGCTCGGCCACCTGCGGCGAGGTCACCATCGAGACCACCGAGACGTCCTCGGGCACCGCACGACGCCGGTTGGCCAGCTCGCCGAGGATGCCGAAGATCGCGCTCTCGTTCATGGCGAGCACGGCGGTCAGGTCGGGCACCTGCGCGACGGCGGCACTCAACGCGGCCCTGCCGCCGGCGGCGCTGTCCTCGGACGCGATCATCACGGGCTCCAGCCCGTGCCCCGCCATCGCCGCGCAGAAGGCGGTCCGGGTGCGCACGGCCGGGCCGTAGCCGGCCGCGATGGCCTCGGCCGAGTGGTTCACGTAGACGATCCGGCGGTGGCCGAGCCCGACCAGGTGGTCGACGGCCTCGTGCACGGTCTGCTCGAAGTCGATGTCGACATATGACAGCCCCGCGGTGTCGCCGGTGCGGCCGATCAGCACCAGCGGCAGGCCGGCTTCCTGGAGCGCGGCGACGCGGCCGTCCTCGACCTGCACCTCCATCAGCACGACCCCGTCGAACATGCCCTGGGTCGCGAGCCGGCGCAGAACGTCGAGGTCCGTGGTGCCGACCGGCGAGAGCACCAGGTGGTAGCCCGCCGCGCTGGCGGCGGCCGCCGCCCCGGTCACGAACGCGGTCTCGGTCGCGCCCAGCCCGCGCTCGTCCATCGGCATCAGCAGGCCGACGATCCGGCTGCGCCGGGTGGCCAGGCCGCGGGCCATCGCGTTCGGCTGGTAGTCGAGCTCGGCCATGGCCGCGAGCACCCTGGTGCGGGTGGCCTCGGAGATCGGGCGAGTGCCGGTGAGCACGTATGACACGGTGCTGACCGAGACCCGCGCAAGGCGCGCGACGTCATGCATGGTGGCCATGCGCGCACCTCCTTGACCAGCGGTGAGACTACCTCGGCCCGTCGTCGAAACGCTTCGACTAACCGGTTCGACGAACGATAGGTCGCGTGTTACGACCCCGTCAACTGTTGATGTTGAAAAGAAGTCCGGACGGTGCCGACGGCGCACCGCCCCGTCGGCCGCCTTCAGCGACTGACGTCGATAGCCCTCAGCCGCCGAAACCCCGGTACGCAGGAAAAGCCCCATGCAGGTATGACCGCGGCCGGCGGCCGATTGTCCGGGTTGTGTCCCGGATCACGCCGATCCGGACGGGTCGGTTCGGGGAACCGGGCCAGAAACAGCACTTTTCGAGACGTTTAGCTTCATCCTGGCCCGATTTGCCATAGCGTGGAAGGAATCCGGTGATGACAGCTCCCGGGTCGGTGACCTTCGACAGCCCGAGGAAACACATGATGACCTTGGCTCAGTCCTCGTTCGGCAATGGCGACTTCCTGCTCTGGATGTTCGAGTTCTTCCTGTTCGTGATCTGGTTCTGGCTGCTGTTCATGGTCTTCTCGGATCTCTTCCGCGATCACGAGACCTCGGGTTGGGCGAAGACCCTGTGGATCATCTTGGTCATCGTCCTGCCCTACCTGGGCGTCTTCATCTACCTCATCGCGCGTGGCCGCGGGATGGCCGAGCGCGGCCTCAAGCAGCAGCAAGCCATGAAGCAGCAGATGGACGCACAGATCCGGTCCGCCGTCGGCACGGGCATGTCGCCCACCGACCAGATCGCGCAGGCCAAGTCCCTGCTCGACACCGGAACGATCACCCAGGCCGAATTCGACGTGCTCAAGGCCAAAGCGCTGGCATCCTGATCTGCGAGCAGGCAGTGCCGCAGGCCGCGAAGCCGCCCCACGGCATGTGCTGAGCGAAGACGGCGAGACCGCCGGATCCACCGCGGCCCGAGCGGGACGCAGTGGATCCGCCCGTCGATGGCCGCCGTCCGGGCATTGACATATTTAAGTAAAGAGGCTTGTCTGTCAGGTGCACGTTGACAACGTTGTCTCCGTCCCCTGAGGAGAACGGACATGCCTCGAACCTCGCCATCCCGCTGGCGCGCCCGGCTCGCGCTGCTCGCGACCGCCTCCCTCGTCAGCGTCACCGCAGCCGCCGCGCTCAGCGCCCCGGCGCACGCCGCCGACCTCAACCTCACCCCGCACGTCAACCCGTTCATCGGCACCGACGACAGCAACTCCCCCAACCCGGTGCCCGGCGGCGCCGGCGGCAGCACCGTGCCCGGCCCGGTGCTGCCGTTCGGCATGGTCCAGTTCAGCCCCGACACCCCCACGGCATCCCCGTCCGGCTACCGCTACGCCGACACCCAGATCCAGGAGTTCAGCCTCACCCACTTCAACGGGGCCGGCTGCGCCAACAACGAGGACATCGGCATCCTGCCGATCACCGGCGCCCTGGGCTCCTCCCCGGGCACCGCGTGGACCAACTACCAGGCGACCCAGGTCAAGGGCAGCGAGATCGCCCAGGCCGGCTACTACAAGGCGGTGCTCTCGACCTACGGCAACACCGCCGCGGAGCTGACCGCGACCACCCGCACCGCCATGATGAGACTGGCCTACCCCGCCACCACCAGCGCCCGGGTCCTGGTCAACACCAGCCGCAGCGCCACCGGCAACCGCACCGGCGCGATCTCCATCAGCGGCGCGAACGTCACCGGCCAGGTCACCGCCGGCGGCTTCTGCGGTTCGTCGAAGACGTACCAGATCTACTTCGCGATGGTGTTCGACCGCAGCCCGACCGGCGTCGGCACCTGGAACGGCGCGACGATCAGCGCCGGGTCCACCAGCGCCAGCGGCGTCAACACCGGCGGCTACCTCACCTTTGACACCAGCGCCAACAGCGTCGTGCAGGTCAAGACCGCGATCTCGTTCGTGAGCATCGCCAACGCCCAGGCCAACCTGAGCGCAGAGAACCCGGGCTGGGACTTCACCGGCGTGCGCAACGCCGCCGACACCGCCTGGAACACCATCCTGAACCGGGTGCAGGCCACCGGCGGCAGCGCCACCGACCTGCAGAAGTTCTACACCGCCCTCTACCACGTGCTGCAGAACCCCAACATCGCCAGCGACGTCAACGGCCAGTACCGCGGCTTCGACAACGCCGTGCACACCGCCGCCCACCCGGTCTACCAGAACTACTCCGGCTGGGACATCTACCGCTCCTGGGCCGCCCTGGTCGCGCTCATCGCGCCCGCCGAGGCGGGTGACATCGCCAAGTCAATGGTCCTCGACGGCCAGCAGGGCGGGCTGCTGCCCAAATGGTCGCAGCAGAACCAGGAGGACTTCATCATGAGCGGCGATCCCGGCCCGATCGTCGTCGCCAGCATGTACGCCTTCGGCGCCCGCTCGTTCGACACCGCGGCCGCGCTCGCCCTCATGCACGCCGGCTCCAACGGCGGCACCGCGCAGGGCAGCGCCATCCGCGGTCGCCAGGGCGAGTACGTCAGCCAGCATTTCATCGACGAGGACCCGTCCGACTCGCTGGAGTACTCCGCCTCCGACTTCGCCGTCGCCCAGTTCGCGCAGGCGCTCGGGGACACCGCGAAGTACAGCACCTACATCGGCCGCGCCCAGTGGTGGGCCAACGTGTACAGCCCCGAGTCGCAGTACATCCACCGGCGCAACGCCGACGGCAGCTGGACCTGGCCGCTGACGCCGGCGAGCAGCTCCGGCTACACCGAGGGCAACGCCTCGCAGTACACCTGGATGGTCACCTACAACTTCGCGAGCCTCATCGCGCTGATGGGCGGACCGCAGACCGCCGCGCAGCGCCTCGACCACCACTTCACTCAGCTCAACGGCGGCCTCACCCAGCCGTACTTCTACATCGGCAACGAGCCCGAGCACGGCGTGCCGTGGGCCTACCACTACGCGCGCAAGCCGGCCGGGGCCAGCGCCGCGGTGCGGCGGGTGATGAACGAGTCGTTCACCACCGGCGCGGGCGGCCTGCCCGGCAACGACGACCTCGGCGCGACGTCGGCCTGGTACGTCTGGGCGGCGCTGGGCATGTACCCGCCCACGCCGGGCGCGGACGTGCTGGCCCTGCACGGGCCGCTGTTCCCGTCGATCCTCATCCAGCGCGCCGCGGGCAACATCCAGATCAACGCCACCGGCGCGGGTCCGACCAGCCAGTACGTGCAGTCGTTCGCCCGCAACGGCACCGCGACCACCCGCAACTACCTGCGCTACCCGGACCTGGCCGCGGGCGCGACGCTGTCGTTCACGATGGGGTCCAGCCCGGGCACCTGGGGCACCGGCGCGGCGGACGTGCCGCCGTCGTTCAACGACGGCTGGTCCCCGCCCGCCGCAGCCCCCGAGCTGGGCGCGAACCTCACCGCGGGCAAGGCCGCGACCGGGTCCGCCGCGTGCGGGGCGGCCGAAGGCCCGGACAAGGCCGTCGACGGGTCGCTGATGAACAACAGCAAGTTCTGCACCAGCGCCGCGACCAAGTTCCTGCAGGTCGACCTGGGCTCGACGCAGAACGTCACCTCGTTCGTGGTCAAACACGCCGCGCTCGGCGGCGAGCAGAGCGGCTGGAACACCGGCGCGTACAACATCCAGACCAGCACCGACGGCACCACCTGGACCACCAGGGTGACCGTCTCCGGCAACCGGACCAGCCGCACCTACCATCCGATCGCCGCCGTGAGCGCACGCCACCTGCGGCTCAACATCACCACCCCGGCCAACGACGGCAACACCGCGGCCCGGATCTACGAGTTCGAGGCGTACGGCGGCAGCACCGGCCCGGTCAACGTCGCGCTCGGCAAGACCGCCACCGCCGACTCGTCCTGCAACGCCAACGAGGCCGCGGCCAAGGCCGTCAACGGCACCTGGACCGCCGGCACGACCGACAAGTGGTGCTCGCTCGGCGCCACCAAGTGGTGGCAGGTCGACCTGGGCGCGAGTTACCCGGTCAGCTCGATCACCGTCCGCCACGCCGGAGCCGGCGGGGAGAACACCGCGTGGAACACGCGCGACTTCACCCTGCAGGTGTCCGCGAACGGCACCACCTGGACCACCGTGGCGACCGTGACCGGCAACACCGCGAGCACGACCACCCATCCCCTCAGCGCGGCCACCGGCCGCTACGTGCGGCTGAACATCTCCGCGCCGACGTCGACCACCGACAGCGCCGCCCGGATCTATGAAGTCGAGGTGTACTCCTAACCGGACGTGATCGTGGGGCGGGGGTCGACGACCCCCGCCCCACCACGCTTGAGCGGGCCTGGTCGTCGTGGCCGGAGCAGGCGCGAAGCCCCGAAGGGGAGGTGCTTGTCTATCAGTTAGGAATGTTGCAAGATTATTGACTTCGAACAACCTCGATACGGCGAGGCCGAGGAAGCGGGCCTGGAGGTCGCGTGCTGCTCGTCTACTCCGGCCGCCACAAGGCGGCGTCCAGCTGGTCGCGTGCCATCCTGCGGGAGGCCGCCGCCCTGCTCGGCCTGAACATGGTCACCGTCATCGCGCCGGAGCAGTGGGCGTCCCACGGCTCGCTGGCCGAACTCGTCCGCCAGGAGCGGGTCGACCTGCTGTCGCTGACCAACATCGAGCAGCGGGACTACGAGACCCTGCCGCCGCGGCGCACCGTCAACGTCATCCGCGACCCGCGCGACATCGTGGTCTCGGGATACTTCAGCCACCGCAACACCCACGGCGTACACGCGCTGGGGGTGACCTGGCACGAGCTCATCGACCACCGCAGACGCCTGCGGGAACTGGACGTCCCGGACGGCCTGCTGGAGGAGATCGAGTTCAGCGGCTACTTCCTCGACCACATGAGCACCTGGGACTACCACCAGCCGGAGGTGCTGGAGCTGCGGATGGAGGACCAGATCAGCGACCAGGTCGCCGTGTGGACGCAGATCTTCGAGCACTACGGGCTGCTGATCCCGCGCCGGGCGGTCGGCGAGTGGGTCCGCACCGCCGCGGTGCGGTGGCGCCTGGCCGCGCTGCGGGCCGAGCCCGGTGCCAGGCTGCGCCGCGCGCTGCCCGCGTTCACCCTGGACCGCTTACCGCGGTCGTACCCGCAGCTCGCGGTGGACCACTACACGTTCACCCGGCTGTCCGACTCCGACCGCAGGCCCGGTGAGGTGGACGAGATGAACCACTACCGCAACGGCGTGCCCGGCGACTGGCGCAACCACTTCACCGAGCGGCACCGCAAGGCCTTCCGGGCGCGATACCGCGACCTGGCGGAGCGGCTGGGCTACCCCGCCGATTAGCTAGCGCTGAGCCGCCAGCCAGTCGTCGAACGTCGTCGGGGCGATCTCCGCGTCGGCCGCGGGGAGCAGCGCATCGCCCGACATGGACAGGTCGAAGATGCCGCCGCGCCAGGTCGGCACCAGGCGGATGTCGCGGCCCTGCACGGCGAGCGTGCGCCGGGCCATGTCGATCAGATCCTGCGGCTCGGGCCCGGCGATGTCGCGGTGGCGGCCCTGCGGGGGGCCGACGGCGACCCGGGCGAGGATGTCAGCGACGTCGGCAGGGGCTATCGGCTGCATCAGCAGCGGCGGCAGCTGCGCGACACCCTCCTTTTCGACCCACCCGGCGACCGTCACGGGGAAGTCGTGGAACTGTGTCGCGGGCACGATGGTGTACGGGATCGGCCCGGCCTCGACGGCGGCCTCCTGTGCGCGCTTGCCCGCGTGATGGGCGTTGCCGGGCACGTCGCGCACCCGGGCGATGGACAGCACGACATGGTGGCCGACCCCGGCCCGCTGTTCGGCGGCGAGCAGGTTGGCGGTGGCGGTGGTGAAGAAGCCGACGGCCTCGGCCTCGGTCGCGGCGTTGACGCTGGTGGTGTCGACGACCGCGGCCACTCCGGCCAGCACGTCGTCGAGGCCGGTGCCGGCGACGACGTCCACACCGTGCGTGCGGCTGACGGGCACGACGTCATGCCCGGCCCGCTGCAGGGCGGCGACGGTCAGGGAGCCGATCCGCCCGGTGGCACCGACTACGGCTATTCGCATACCGGCTACTCCTTGCGCGAGGCGGTCATTGATGATCCATTCTGGCAGCGGGCGCCCGGCCGAACTCACCGGCCCGCAACGCGGGATCAGTGATGGTGGTCGTGGCCGGTCGGGAGCCGGGTCAGGGCGTGGGCACGGATGGCGACCTCGTCGTGGGAGACGGTGCCCTGCTCGTCCAGCACGTCTTCGAGCGCGCCGAGCCAGTGGTCGTAGTAGCTCCAGGGCCCGTCCTGGTCGGCGGCGTTCTCCCAGGCGCCGATGCGGGCGATGAGTGCTGCCTGGAACCGGGGCCAGGTGAAGGCGCCTGTCTCGTACAGGGTGACGGCCATGCCGAAGGCGCGGCTCTGCCAGGGTTCGGCGAACAGCAGTTCCCCGTTGGCGCGGGGCGGGGCGACGACCCCGTCGAAGTCGAGCGGGGCCGTCATGGCGCGGCCACCTTCGCCACGCCGACCATGGCGTCGCGGGTGATGAGCGGGACGAGTTCCGCCTCGCTCAGGTGCTCGGTGCCGGCGGGCCGCTCGGGCAGGACGAGCCAGCGGACCTCGCTCGTGGAATCACGGACGGTGATCTGGACGTCGTCGCCGAGGTCGAGGCCCATCTCGGCGAGGACGGTGCGGGGTTCCCGGACCATGCGGGCGCGGTAGGCGGGGTCCTTGTACCAGCTCGGCGGCAGGCCCAGCACCGGCCACGGGTAGCACGAGCACAGGGTGCAGACCACGACGTTGTGGGCGGTGGGGGTGTTCTCGACGACGACGATGTGCTCGCCCTGGGCGCCGCCGAAGCCGAGTTCCTTGATGGCGGCGGTGCCCTCCGCCAGCAGCCGCCTGCGGTAGTCGGGGTCGGTCCAGGCCTTGGCGACGACCTTGGCGCCGTTGAGCGGGCCGACGTTGGTCTCGTAGTTGGCGATGAAGGCGTCCACCATCCTGGGGTCGACCAGGCCCCGTTCGACGAGGAGCTGTTCGAGTGCCGCGGTGCGCAGGGCTGCGGAAGGGACGCGGTCTGCACCGCCGCCGGTCGTCATGAGCAGGCCTCCAGGTAGTTCTCGAAAAGTTCCACGGTGACGGCGAAGGAGTCGGCGTGCTCGCCCCACAGCTCGTGCGACGCGAAACGTACGGAGTAGACGTACTGGGGGTTCTCACCTTGGAACAGGGCGTTGGTGTCGGGGAACACGGCGGCGGGCTGGACAGCCTCGACGATGCCGACATGTCCCCGGACGTAGCCGGGAAGGCGGGTGGGCCCGGCGGGTGAGCCGTTCCCGGCGCGGACCCGCTGGCCGACCGCGAAGGCGGGTGCGGCGTCGATGGTGCGCAGCGAGCCGGGTGCGGCCGGCCACGCGGGCGCCGACGGGTCGGGTCGGGCGGGTTCGCCGGGATTCTCGACGTGTCCGTCGCTCAGGGCGCGGGCCCGGGCGTCGAGCTCGCCGGGGGCGAGCACGGCGCCTTCGACGAGCATCATTTCGGCGGCGTTGAGCCAGCGGCCGAAGTAGCCCTGGTCGAGGTAGGCGGCTCGGTCCAGGCGATCCAGCGCGTACCGGAACGCGTCGATGTTCCGCCCGGACAGGCGGATGGCCAGGATGGTCAGCGCGGTGGCCCGGCCCTGCCAGGGCTCGGCGAAGACCGGTTCATCGGCCCTCGGCGGGTGAACCCGACCCCATCCCGAGGTGCCCCCCAGGTCAGCGATGCCACCCACGACGCGACTCCTCGAATGGCTGCATAGCGGTTCAGATGCTCGAAAGGTATTTTATCGGAATTTTCAGTGCCCCGGCCGCGCGGCGGGCGACGGCCTGCCGATCGATTCCCGGTCAGGAGGCGTAGCGGTACTGTTCAGGCAGATCACCTGATCCGTTTCACGCCCATGGCGTTTCTGGCACTCACTTGCAGACCGTGCTGGTCGAACCGCTCGTCGAGCTTGTGAAGGAGCCACCGTGCCCGACAATTCCGCCCCGATCGCCAAAGCAGGGGTCGCGACAGTCGACAAGGCGGGGATCCTGGCCGCGCTGCGGGAGAAGGGTCAGGACGGGCGGGCTGACTTCGTCGACCGGCAGCTACCCGAGATCATCGATGTCGCGTCCAACGCCGGCCTGCTGCGGACGCTCGGACTCGACGTCGCCGACCTCACCCCCTGAGCGGAGGCCGGCCGGAGCCGGCTGCCAGAACAATGCGGCCAGGCCGGGCAGCATCGCGCTCGGCACCGCCAGGAACACCACGTACTGCATCGGCCACGCCAGGAACATCGTCAGCGGCAGGCCGCCCGGGAGCACCGGACCGGGGAAATGGTCGTACGCCCAGTGCCAGTGCATGGCGTTGGGCAGCTCGAACGCCACCGACACGACGGCCGCCGCGAGCACGATGGCGGCGAAGGGCACCCAGTACAGGCGTGCCGCGGCCGTCACCAGCGCGTTGCTGAGCAGGGCCACCCCGGTGAAGGCCAGGACGGCGTAGCCGAACGGAGGGGCGGCCGGCGTCGGGCCCGTGACGTCGAACGTGAAGCCACGCTGGGCGTACCACCGGATGGACAGCACGGCGAAGACGACGAGGGCGGCCGCACCGACCGGCCAGAGCCGCACGGGCCCGCGCACGGTCCGGCGGCGCGCGACCGCGTCGAGCACGGCCTTGGCCGCCAGGTAGCTCTCCACGATGAACAGCCAGTACAGCGCGAAGCCCGGCACGAGCACCAGCGCGTAGAACCAGGTCGTCCACCACGGGTAGTACCAGAGCCGGCCCAGCCACTGCGCGGCGATCTCCAACACGAGCCCGGCGACGACGCCGCAGGCGAGCAGCCGCAGCAGCATCAGCGGGTCCCGCACGACGACATCCCACAGGGACGTGCTGCCGAAGGCCTGGCAGATCCCTTCGCCGGCGACGATGGCCCCGAACGCGAACAGCGCCGAGCTGAGACCGAGCACGACCACGGGTCCGGGCGGGAGTCCGAACAAGCGCTCCTGCGGCGGTGCGAACAGCCACGCCGGGGCCACCACCTGCAGGCCGGAGAGCGCCATCAGCACCGAGCCGATGCCGATCTTCCAGGCCGCCGCCGGTCGCACCGTTCCATTATCGCGGTGCCGCCGCGCGCCCGGGCGGCGTCACCGCAGGTCAGGGCCGAGTTCGGGGCGCGGCGTCAGGCTGCGGGCCCGCCTGGGCGCCCCAGCCGGCGACGAGCACCAGGCCCGACGGGCGATGCCTGGCCACGAACCCGAACGGCCGGTCCAGCAGCAACCGCACCTGCAGATGGCGTCCTGCGGGCGCGGCGCCGCCGGCCCGCATGCCGACGGCGCTGACCGTCGCCGCCTCGAACCCGGCCGCGGTGAAGGACGCCGTCACATCCTGCGCCGCCGCGCCGACGCCCAACGGGAAGTCACTCACGCGGGCAGCCACTGCGCGCTCAGGTCCGACACGCTACGCAGCCCGAACTCGCCGGGCCACCACGGTCACCGCATGGCGCACGAGCATGCCGAGGTGGGCGGGTCGTGGCGGCGGCTGTCACGAACCGGGGCTGACCAGGCCGCTCTCGTACGCGAAGATGACCGCCTGGACCCGGTCGCGCAGCTGGAGCTTGGCCAGGATCCGGGCCACGTGCGTCTTCACCGTCGCCTCGCCGAGCTGCAGCTGCGCGGCGAGCTCGGCATTGGACAGTCCGCGGGCCAGCAGCACCAGCACCTCGCGCTCGCGGGCGGTCAGCGTCGGCAGCGCACCGTGGTCCTCGCGTACGCCGGAGGTCGAGGTGAACCGGTCGACCAGCCGGCGGGTGATCGACGGCGCGAGCAGCGCATCCCCGTCGCGGACCAGCCGCACCGCGTGCACCAGGTGATCCGGCGTCACGTCCTTGAGCAGGAATCCGCTCGCCCCGGCGCGCAGCGCCGCGTAGACGTACTCGTCGAGGTCGAACGTCGTCAGGATGATCACCCGGGTGGGCTCGCCGGCGGTGGTCGTCGCGCCGGTCGCCAGCAGGCGGCGGGTCGCCTCCAGGCCGTCCATGCCCGGCATGCGGATGTCCATCAGCACCACGTCCGGGCGCAGCCGCCGCACCGCCGCCAGCGCGGCCTCGCCGTCGGCGGCCTCCCCCACCACGTCGAGGCCCGCGGCGGCGAGGATCATGGTGAACCCGCTGCGGACCAGCGCCTGGTCGTCGGCGACGACGACCCTGATCTGCGCCTCGCTCATGACGCCGCCGGGATGCGGGCGGTCAGCCGGAACCCGCCACCCGGCGCGGCGCCGGCCTGCAGGGTGCCGTCGTGCAGGCGCAGCCGCTCGCGCAGCCCGAGCAGGCCGCGCCCGGCTCCGGGGCCGCCGGGCTCGGCGGTCGGGACCTCGTTGCTGACCTCGACGAGCAGGTCACCGCCGTCGCGTCGGATGTCCACCGCGGTGCGCGCACCGGGCGCGTGCCGCAGCGCGTTGGTCAGCCCCTCCTGCACCACCCGGTACGCGGTCAGGTCGACGCCCTCGGGCACGTCCGCGCCGTCGCGGCGCAGCGTCACCGGCTGGCCCGCGGCGCGTACCGCGTCGACGAGGGTGTCGAGTTCGCGCAGGCCGGGCTGCGGGTGCAGGCGGTCGTCGACCGGCGCCATCAGGCCCAGCAGGTGGCGCAGCTCGGCCATCGCGGCCCGGCCGCTGTCCTCGATCGCCGACAGCGCGCCCGCCGCCAGGTCGGGCCGCCGGTCGATGACCTTCCCGGCCGCGCCGGCCTGCACCACCATCACGCTGACATGGTGGCTGACCACGTCGTGCAGCTCGCGGGCGATGCGCGCCCGCTCCTCGACGATCGCGGCGCGGGCCGTCGCCGCCTGTTCCAGCTCCAGCGCGGCGGCGCGGCGGGCGGCCGCGTCGGCCCGGCCGCGGGCGTTGCGCAGCGCGAACGCGACCAGGCCCGCGGGCACCAGCACCGCGAACGGGCTGGCCCAGCCGGGCATCTGCGGGATCGACTGGGCGAACAGGGTCGCGGAGATGATCGCCGAGACGACCAGCAGCGCCGCCGCCCACCGCACGGACCGGCCGTACGCGACCGCCGAGTACGCGCAGATCAGGATCGCCAGGAAACCCGGCCAGAGCAGGCCGTCCTGGATCACGAACACGGCTCCGGCCGCGACGGCGAGCGCGGTCATCGGCCACTTGCGGCGCACCGCCACCATCCCCGCGGCGATCACGTTGACGGCCAGCATGCCGACCGACGTCCCGCCGCCGTCCTCCTCGTGCGGGCGGAAGCCCGGCGGCGGCATCGGCACGCGGCCCACCCCGGGCACGTCCGGGACCTCGGGGAGCGCCGGGTACTGGGGCCGCAGGCCCATGCCGGGCAGGTCCAACTGCACCGGGGCGGCCGCGTCACCCCGCAGTCCCCCGCTCGTCGCCGCCCAGACGACCCCGGCCACCACGAGGATCGCCGCGAGGGCGAAGTCGGTCCGGGGCACCCCGAGGCGGTCGGGCAGGCGGCGCAGGTCTATCGGCACGCCGCCCATTGTGCCCAGGTCAGCCGCGGGCTGCGTCCGCCGTGATGACTACCCGCCTCATCATCGTGGCGGACGCCGCCCCGCCAGGTTCGCTCGTGCGCCGGACGCGTCAGGGCGCCGCCGCTGCCTACGGTCACCGGGTCCGATGTCCGACCCGGAAGGGGCCATTGACCATGACCGAACTGATCCGCCTGCGTGACGTGGCGAAAGCGTACGAGGCGGCCGGGCCGCCCGCCCTGGCGGGCGTCGACCTGACCGTGCACGCCGGGGAGGCCGTGGCGGTCATGGGCCCGTCCGGCAGCGGCAAGTCGACCCTGCTCAACGTCATCGCGGGCCTGGACCGGCCGACCGGCGGCAGCGTCGAGGTCGCCGGGGTGCGCGTGGACAAGCTGTCGGAGAGCGCGCTGGCCCGCTTCCGCAGCGCGCACATCGGCATCATCTTCCAGTTCTTCCACCTGCTCGACGAGATGACCGTGCGGGACAACGTGCTGCTGCCGGCCCGGCTGGCCGGAACCCGCCCCGCCCAGGCCCGTTCGCGGGCCGACGAGCTGCTCGACCGGCTCGGCATCGCGGGCAAGGCCGACGAGTACCCGGCGCGGCTGTCCGGCGGGCAGCGCCAGCGGGTCGCCATCGCCCGCGCGCTGATGAACCGGCCGCAGCTGCTGCTGGCCGACGAACCCACCGGCGCCGTCGACCAGGAGGCCGCCGCGGGCGTACGCGACCTGCTGCACGAGCTGTCCGCCGACGGCCTGACCCTGCTGCTGGTCACCCACGACCCGCAGCTCGCCACGGCCGCGGGCCGACGGCTGATCACGATGCGCGACGGCCACGCCGCCGAGGCGGTGCCCGCATGAGCGCCGAGCTGACCGGCACCCGCCCCGCCCGGCCAGGCGTGGCGACCGGACCGGACGAACCAGGCCCCGTGCGGTTCGACGTGCCGCGCCGCGGCCGGGGCGGCCGGGCCGTGGTCGCCGCGGCCCGGTCGGCGGTCGCGCGGCGCAGGCTGCAGACCGTGATCGTCGGCGTCGTCGTGCTGCTGTCGGCGGCCACGGCCGTGCTCGGCGTCGGACTGCTCGTCGCCTCGCACGGGCCGTTCGACACCGCGTTCGCCGACGCGTCGGGCTCCCACGTGACCGCCACGGTCAGCGCCGACGTGCCCGCCGACCAGGTCGCCGCCACCGGCAGGGCCGCCGGGGTCGCCGCTGCCGCGGGACCGTACGACCTGGTCACCGCGCTGCTGAGCGGCGTGATGGGGCCGCAGGGCATGAAGGTCGTGGTCGTCGGCCGCAGCGAGCAGAACGGTCCCGTCGACCGGATCACCGTCAGCACCGGCACGTGGCTGACCGGCCCCGGGCAGATCGTGCTGACCCGGCGCACCTCCGGACCGCGCATCGCGCCGGGCGGCGAGGTGACGGTCGGCGGGGTGAAACTGCGCGTGGCGGGCATCGCCGCGTCGGTCACCGGCACCGCCGAGGCCTGGGTGTGGCCCACCCAGGGCGACGTCCTCACCGGCGACGACGTCGCCCGGCAGATGCTCTACCGCTTCACCACCCCCGGCGCCGACGACACGGCGCTGCGCGCCGCCCTGGCCGACGCCACCGCGACCCTGCCCAGCGGGGCGGTCACCGGCGCGACGACGTACCTGACCGTGCGGCAGGCGCTCAACCGGTCCATCTCGGCCATCGCACCGTTCGTCGTCGCGTTCGCGGTGCTCGGCATCGTGCTGTCCGTGCTGATCACGGTCAACGTCGTCAACGGCGCGGTCGTCTCCGGGTTCCGCACCATCGGCATCCTCAAGACCATCGGCTTCACTCCCGGCCAGGTCGTCGCCGTGTACCTCGCCCAGGTGCTGGTCCCGTCCCTGGTGGGCGCGGCGCTCGGGGTCGGGCTGGGTGCGGTGCTGGCGGTGCCGCTGCTCGCCGAGACCGACGACGCGTACGGCATACCGGGCGACGGTGCGGGCGTCCCGCTGTGGGTGATCGGGCTGGTGCTGCTGGCCGCGCCGGTGCTGGTCGCGCTCGCCGCGCTCGGTCCGGCGACCCGGGCCGGGCGGCTGGCCGCCAACCAGGCGATCAGCGTCGGGCGCGCGCCGCGTACCGGCCGGGGCTTCCGGGCTCGCCGGGCGCTGACCGCCTCCGCGCTGCCGCGCTCGGTCGCGCTCGGCCTCGGCATGCCGCTGGCGCGGCCGTCGCGGGCCGTCGCGACACTGGTCGCGCTGCTGCTCGGCGCGGTCACGCTGGTCTTCTCCAGCGGGCTGTCCGCGTCGATGACCGAGGTCAACACGGCGTTCACCCGGATCGACGCCGTGCACGTGGAAGCCCAGGTCATGATCCCGGGAGCGTTCGGCCCGATGCGGGCCCGGCCCGGCGGCGGCACGATCGAACCGCCCGACCCCGCCGAGGTCGCCGCGGCGGCCGCCGCGCTGCCGGGAACCGCCCACTCGACCCTGCTCCGCGAGGCCGAGATCCGGGTCGCGGGCATCGGCCAGGAGGTCAACCTGCACGGCTACACCGGCGACGCGAGCTGGAACGGCTACCGCATCGTCACCGGCCGCTGGTACTCGGGCACGGGCGAGGTCATGGTCTCGTCGTACTTCCTGCGCCAGACCGGATATCAGGTCGGCGACCGGCTCACCCTGCCGGGCGGGCACGTCGTCACCATCGTCGCGGAGGTCATCGACGGCAGCGACCGGTACACGGTCATCGGCGACACGTCGCTGGTCACCGAGCCGATGATGGCCCGCGTCGAGGTCGCGCTCACGCCCGGCACCGACCCCGGCGCGTACACGAAGGCGCTGCAGGCCACGTTCCCGGAGGAGAGTTCCGGGGTGTACGTCGAGGACCGCACCGTCGGCGAGGACGGCGAGACGATGCTGATCATCCAGTCGCTGATCGCCACGCTGACGCTGCTGCTCAGCGTCGTCGCCGCGCTCGGCGTGCTCAACACCGTCGTGCTCACCACCCGCGAGCGCATCCACGAGATCGGCGTGCTCAAGGCGCTGGGCATGACACCCCGCCAGACCCGCACCATGATCATCACATCGATGGTGGGACTGGGCCTGCTCGCCGGGGTGATCGCCGTGCCGCTGGGCATCGCCCTGCACCACGCCGTAATCCCGATCATGGGCGAGGCCGCGAGCACCGCGCTGCCGCAGTCCGCCATGGAGGTCTACCAGCCCGCCGTACTGGTGCTGCTCGGCGGCGCGGGGATCGTCCTCGCGGTGCTCGGCGCGCTGCTGCCCGCTGGGTGGGCGGCCCGCACCCGGGTGGCGACCGCCCTACGCGCCGAGTAGCCGCCCGCGGGCGGGCGCAAAGATCGCCGTTTGGTGTCTCGATCTGGGGTCCAGCCGCAGATCAAGACACCGAACGGCGATCTTGCTTGCGGGACGGCGCGCGGCGGGTGGTCGGTGGTGTCGGGTGCGTCACGGTGGAATACCGAGGGGGGTGCGGCGGTTTATGTTTATGCAAACGCATGGACTCTCCGGTCGCCACCGCGCCCGGTGTGAGTGGAATGAGGGGTTCTCGTGCAGTTCGGAGTTTTCTCGGTCAGCGACATCACGCGCGATCCGGTGTCGGGCCACACGCCCAGCGAGGCGGAGCGCATCGACGCGGTCGTGCAGATCGCGAAGAAGACCGAGGAGGTGGGCCTCGACGTGTTCGCCATCGGCGAGCACCACAACCCGCCGTTCTTCTCCTCCGCGCCGACGACGCTGCTCGCGTTCATCGCGGCCGCCACCGAGCGCCTGATCCTGACCACGTCCACCACGCTGATCACCACGAACGACCCGGTGCGCATCGCCGAGGAGTACGCGATGCTGCAGCACCTGTCCAAGGGCCGGATGGACCTGATGCTCGGCCGCGGCAACACCGCCCCGGTGTACCCGTGGTTCGGGCAGGACATCCGCCAGAGCCTGCCGCTGGCGCTGGAGAACTACAACCTGCTGCACCGGCTGTGGCGCGAGGACGTCATCGACTGGGAGGGCAAGTTCCGCACCCCGCTGCAGGGCTTCACCTCGACCCCGCGGCCGCTGGACGACGTGCCGCCGTTCGTGTGGCACGGCTCCATCCGCACGCCCGAGATCGCCGAACAGGCCGCCTACTACGGCGACGGCTTCTTCGCCAACCACATCTTCTGGCCGAAGGAGCACTACATGCGGCTGATCAAGTTCTACCGGCAGCGGTACGCGCACTACGGCCACGGCACCGAGCAGCAGGCGATCGTCGGCCTCGGCGGGCAGGCCTACATCGCGCGCCGGTCCCAGGACGCGATCAAGGAGTTCCGCCCGTACTTCAACGAGGCGCCCGTCTACGGCCACGGCCCGGCGATGGAGGACTTCATGCGGCAGACGCCGCTGTCGGTCGGCAGCCCGCAGGAGGTCATCGACAAGACGCTGACGTTCCGCGAGCACTTCGGCGACTACCAGCGCCAGCTGTTCCTGATCGACCACGCGGGCCTGCCGCTCAAGACGGTCCTCGACCAGCTGGAGCTGCTCGGCGGGGAGGTCGTGCCGACGCTGCGCAAGGAGCTGGCAGCCAAGCGCGACCCGCAGGTGCCCGACGCGCCCACCCACGCCGCCCGGGTCAAGACCAAGTACGGCGACCTCGTGCCGCGTCAGCCGCGCCCCAACGCCAACCGGGGCGACAACGTGACCGGCGGCTCGCCTTACCAGGACACCGACCAGGTCGCCCAGGCCGCGCAGCCGGGCAACTGATGTCCGACCGGGGGCGGCTGGCCAACCACGCCTGGGAAGGGCTGCTGACCGCGCACGCCCGGATGATGAAACAGTTCGCCGACACCGACATCTGGCAGGACCTGTCGATGCGCGAGTACGACGTGCTCTACACCCTGTCGAAGTATCCCGAGCCGCTGCGCATCGGCGAGCTGAGCCGCCACGTCCTGCTCAGCCAGCCGGCCCTGTCCCGGATGGTGGACCGGCTGGCCGAGCGGGGGCTGCTGGAGCGGTGCCCCGACCCGGCCGACGGGCGTGGCGTACGGCTGTCGCTGACCGACACCGGCCGCGACACCCAACGCCAGATCGGACGGCGGCACGCCGCGCAGGTCGCCCGGGCCGTGACCGCCGAACTGAGCCGCGACGAACTCCAGCAGCTCGCCACGATCTGCTGGAAGCTGGCCGGAGCCGGCGCCCCGACCGACGACCCGGAGGTTTCCCGCCCATGACCGACCCGTACACCCTCGTGGTCGTCACCGCCGGCATCGGTGACCCGTCCTCGACCCGGATGCTCGCCGACCGGGCCGCCCAGCGGACCCGCGACCTGGTGACCCGGCGCGGCGGCACCGTCGACGTGCGGGTCGTCGACCTGCGTGAGCTGGCCGCCGAGATCACCACCGCGCTGACCGCCAACCACGTGGGCCCGAAGCTGCAGCTCGCGATCGAGGCCCTGGGCCGGGCCGACGGCGTCATCGCCGCCACGCCCGTCTACAAGGCCGCGCCCAGCGGGCTGTTCTCGTCGTTCTTCCAGGTCCTGGACAACGACCTGCTCATCGGCAAACCCGTCATCCTCGCCGCGACCGCCGGCACGGCCCGGCACTCCCTGGTCGTCGACGAGCAGCTGCGGTCGCTGTTCGGTTTCCTGCGTACGGTGGTGGCTCCGACGTCGCTGTTCGCCGCGCCCGAGGACTGGGGCGACCCGGGGTTGAACAAACGCGTCGACCGGGCGGTGCTGGAACTGGTGCTGCTCATGGAGAGCGGCTTCGCCCGCCAGGTCAGAGACGAGTCCTGGCACAGCTACCAGCACGAGTTCGGCAGCGCCGGCGGCACCGAGGTCTCCATCGACCTGAACTCCGACATGATGCGGCTGGCCGCGGGCGGCACCGTGGCGGACTGAACCACACCGGCCGGGTCGGGCCAGGCAGTTGTCTGACCCGACCCGGCCACGATTTCGCCCACGCTCGGCGCCGTCAGCACCCTCACAGCCGCAACGGCAGGCTGCGCAGCCGCGGGCCGCCTGCGGCATGGACCGCGTTGGCCACCGCGGCGGGCACCGGCCCGACCACCGGCTCACCCATCCCGTGCGGCACGTCTCCGCCGCCGGTGAACGTCACCCGCACCGGCGGCGTGTCGGCCATGTCCAGGATCGGGTAGCTGTCGAAGTTGTCCGAAACGACCTGCCCATCGCGGATCTGCAGGCTCTCCCGCAGCGCCGAACTCAGCCCCATCACGATCGACCCCTGTGCCTGCAGCTTCGCCCCGGCCGGGTTGACCACCAGGCCGCAGTCCACCGCCGCGTCGATACCCGTGACACGCAGCCGACCGCCGGACAGGTCGACCTCGGCGACCACGGCCACCACCGTGCCGACGTCACCGGAGCACGCGATGCCCCGGCCCCGGCCGGGCGGCAGCGATTCACCCCAGCCCGCCATCTGCGCCGCGGTGCGCAGCACGGTCCGCAGCCGCTCCCCCTGCTCGCCGCTCTTGCGCAGGTGCGCCAGTCGGTAGGTCAGCGGATCGGACCCGGCTGCCTCGGCCAGCTCGTCGAAGAAGCTCTCCAGCGCGAACGTGTTGGGCAGCAGGCCCAGCCCGCGCCACGGACCGGTCGGCACCGGCAGCTGCTCGCGGCGGTTCACCAGCCGGTACGCGGGCAGGTCGTACGGCAGGAACAGGCCCAGCAGCCCGCCCGGATCGAAACCGAGCAGGCTGCGCACCGGCTCGGGCAGCCCCGCCACCGCCCAGATGATGTCCCCGGCGGCGCTGTGCTGCTCCACGCCCCGGATCATGCCGTCGGGCCCGATCGAGCCGTGCATGCTGGTGTGCGTCGGCGGCCGGTAGAACGCCTGCCGCAGGTCGGTGTCGCGGGTCCAGCCGACGTGCACCGGCCGGCCCGTGGCCGCGGACAGCCGCGCCGCCTCGACGGCCAGGTGCTGGCCGCCCTTGCGCCCGAACGAGCCGCCGAGCTGGGTGACGTGGACGACGACCGGCCGGTCCTCCCCCAGCGCGGCGTGCAGGTCCTCCAGCACGCTCTCCGGGCTCTGCGTCGGCACCCAGACCTCGACCTTGCCGGCCGGGCCCGGCTCCACCCGGGCCAGCGCCGCGAGTGGCTCCAGGTGGGCGTGGGCGGCCATCGGCGTACGGTATTCCGCTGCGACGATCCTGCCCTGCGACAGGGCGGAGCGGATCGAGCCGTCCCGGCGCAGCACCACACCGTCACCGGCGGTGACCTGCTGTTCGAGCGCCGCCGTGTCGACGCGGGTGCCCTCGCTCCAGCTCACCTTCAGGGCCCGCGCCGCCGCCCAGGCCCGGGTCCTGGTGTCGGCGACCACCCCGGCGAACCCGGCCGCGACGTCGACGACCACCTGCCGCACGCCGGGCATGCCCGCGGCGTCGCCCGCTTCGGCGCTCTCCAGCCGCGCCCCGAAGCGCGGCGGCACGGCGAACGCGCCGTAGCCCATGTCCGGCAGGCGGGCGTCGTAGCCGTAGACCGCCTCACCGAGCACCTTCGCCCGGAAGTCGACCCTGGGCACGGACCGGCCGATGCTGGTGAACTCCCCGGCCGGGCGCAGCACCGGCCGCTCGGCGGGCTCCTGCCACGGCCCCTGATGCGCGGCGATCACTTCGGAGTAGGCCAGCCGCCGCTCCGATCCGGCGACCTGGAACATGCCGTCGGCCGCGGTCAGCTGCTGCGCCTGCACGCCGAGCTGCCCCGCCGCGGCCAGCTCCAGCATCGACCGCACCGCGGCGGCCGCCTCGCGGATCGGGGTGTACAGCGAGGCCACCGACGTGGAGCCGAACGTGAACAGCGTCGCCGCCGGGAACCCGCGTGCGGTGTCGGCCTGCACCACTCGCAGCTGATCGGGCCGCACCCGCAGTTCCTCGGCGGCCACCTGGGCCAGCGCGGTGTGGATGCCCTGCCCCATCTCGATCTTCGGCACGTGCAGGGTGATGCCGTCCCGGGTCAGCTCGAACCACACCAGCGACGACTCGGGGATCTCGGTCGGGCCGGTGCCGCGTTCCAGCATCCACTGCACCAGCGACGGGCGGCCGTACTCCAGCGCGATCGGCACACCCACCAGCAGCGATCCGAACGTCGCCCCGGCCCCGATCAGCAGGCGGCGGCGCGCCACCCGCCAGCGGCGGCCGACCGGTGCGGGCGGCTCGGCGTTGGCGTCGCTCATGCGTCGCGGGCCAGCTCGGCGGCGCGGGCGACCGCCGCCTTGATCGTGTTGTAGCCGCCGCACCGGCACAGGTTCGGCTGCGCGGCTTCGGCGATGGCGGCCGCGTCCGGTGCCGGGTCGCGCGCCAGCAGCGCGACGGCGCTCAGCACGTGGCCGGGCAGGCACCAGCCGCATTGCAGCGGATTCTCCAGGAACGCCTGCTGCACCGGGTGCAACGCGACGACCGCACCGTCGGCGTCGCGTTCGGCGAGGCCTTCCAGCGTCACCACGGGACGCTCGCCGACCTCCGCGGCGGTGATCTGGCAGCTGCGCGCCGGGCGGCCGGCCAGCAGCACGGTGCAGCAGCCGCACATCCCGATCCCGCAGCCGTAGTGGGTGCCGGTCAGACCCAGCTCGTCACGCAGCACCCACACCAGCGGCTCGTCGCCGTGCTCGATCTCGTGGTGCCGTCCGTTGATCAGCAACTGCATCGCGACCGCTTCCGGAGCACCATGCGACGTAGTCTAGGCAGCCGCCTGCGGCACCACCACTGGCACATGTCGCTACTTCGATGCCCTGGGTGTCGCCGTCGGTGGTCGCCGCTAAGGTGCCGCCCATGACGGTCAAAGACGGCTGGATCTCGTTCGATCTGGGCAGGTTCCGCCCCCACGAGGTCGACTTCGCCACGTACAGCGGCAGCCCGCACGACAGGCTGCCGACCCTGCCTCTCGGGCACCCGGGCGGTCTGCACGAGTGGATGCGGGAACTGGTGCCGCTGGGCGAACTCGCCGCCGGGGAGTACGGCATGGACACGGTCACCGACGGCGCGCCCGTGTCCGGGCACGAGGCGGCGCTGCCGGCGGAGTTCGTCGCGTTCATGGCCGATCCGGTGCTGCGCGACTCGGTGCCGACCTGCACGTCCTGCTACTGGGCCGCCGACCTTCGGGTGGCGCCGAGCCCGGTGCGCGACGGGGCGCTGCTGGTGCGGTTCCTCAACGACCAGCAGGGCTGCCTGTACTGGTACCTGCATCTGCTGCCGGACGGCAGCCACGAGGTGCTGTGCGGCGGTGAGGCCTACGACCTGCAGCAGGTCCCCCGCGAGGTCGCGGTGGAGGACCTGGTGCGGGTGGCCGACGGCTTCGACCGGTTCATCGCCCGGTTCTGGATCGAGAACCTGGCCTGGTACGAGGTGGCGGGCCAGAAACGATCCGATGCGGAACTATCCGCACCGGTCTGGGCGTACGTGCGCCAGTACACGGGCGCGGACCGGCCTGCCGCCAGGTGAGTGTGGTGGTGGCGGCTCGGCAGGGCCGCCACCACGCCGGTCACCGGGAACCGCGCGTGGCGGCGACAATCCCACCCACCGCGGTCGCGACCAGTGCGAACAGGATCAGCACCACCATCGACAGGTACGCCGGCCGCCAGCCCAGCATCGTCGACAGCAACCAGCCGAGCACCGGCCCCGCCACCAGCCCGCCGAGCACGGCGAGCCCGAGCCCCAGGCGCGCCTGCGCTCGATGCGCACCCGCCTGGCCGCTCAGGCCCGCGGCGGTGCCGAGCACCGCACCCGCGCCGAGACCCGTCACCACCCCCGCGCCCAGCGCCATCGCCGACGTGGCGGACAGTGCGGTCACCACCGCGCCGACGAGCATCAGCAGAAGTCCCGACGCGACCAGCGACGTTGGCGCCCGCCGTCCGAGCAGGAAACCCGGCACGGCACCCAGTGCGGCGGCGACCAGCTGTGCGACGACGGTCATCGCGAGCCACGCGGCCGAGGCATCGAGGTCACGATGGAGGGCACTGTGCGCCGGTCCGAACACGATGGCGAGCTGGCATGCCGCGACCACCGCCGCGACTCCCGGCCCGATGAGCGTCCACAGTGGCCGGTCGGCCGACAGGACGGTGGGAGTCGCATGCGGTCCACTGCTCGGCTCGATCATCACGCCATAGTAGACACCGGTGGTGGGTGCAGGAACCGCGTGATCGCAGTCGCTTCCCGGTCGACCTCGACCTGGATCTGTGCGGCCAGGGGCGAGAAGGGGTCCACGGCGATCGCCCGGCCGCCGGAGCCCCGCGCCCACGTGCCGACCACTTGCCCGTCGAGCAGCACCGTCGGCCGGATCACGCCGCCGCCGGGCCAGACCCGCGCTTCGAACGCGGCGTCGACCGACTCCTGCCGGGTGCGGTAGCCGGTCAGGTAGTTGTCGTATGCGGGCAGCAGCCGCACGTCCGGTGAGCCGGCCTGGTCACCGGTGTCCTCCGGGCGCCGGGCGAGCACGGTCGCGTCGCCGTCGGTGACGATCGCCGCGGCCTGGGCCAGGTCCTGCCACGCCCGCCGCGCCGCGCCGACGGCGAGGCCCGACCAGCACGCGAAGTCGTCGACGGTCGCCGGGGCGTAGGCGGCCAGGTACCGGCGAGCCAGTTCCTCCAGTGCCGCGTCCTCGGTCGGGCCGCGCTCACCGGCCGCGGGCAGCCAGTCGTCCAGCAGCACGTATGTCGGTTCACCGGCGCGTAGCGGCCCGTGGCAGAGCAGCCCGGTCAGCGCGGCGTGCCGGATCAGATGGAACGGCGTCTGACCGGTGGGGTCGACGCCGATGACGGCCAGGCGCTCGGCCAGTTCGGCCCTGGTGAGCGGGCCGTGCGCCGCGAGTGCCTGGCCGATCAGCGCGTCGGTGCGGTGCCGCAGGTCGTCAGTGAGGCCGAGGTCCCGGTAGCGGTGGCGGGTCGCGGCGAGCACGCGCGGGGCGAGCAGCCGGGTGACCCAGCCGACATCGTCCGCCGGGATCGTGTGCAGGGTGCCGCGCATGAACCAGTTGCGCACGATGGTGCGGTCCTGCTCGTACGCGGCGCGGACCGCCCGGGCGGTGAGGTCCTGTCCGCGCGCCCGGATGCCGAGGCCGGCAGCGGTGGTGTCCTGGGCCTGGATCGCGAAGACCCGCCGCACGACGTCCTCGGCGGTCTTCCCGCGCCGTCCGCCGCCCAGCAGTTGCGCGCGGGCACGTGCCCGGCTCAGGGAATCGTCGTCGTCGGGGTGGGACACGGCGTTGAAGTTACGGCACCTCGGCCAGCCGGGATCGAGGCGGCGTCGGCCTACGAGCCCAGCACCGCCGCGATCGCGGCCTGCGGTCGCTGAGTGTCGTCGCCCGGCCGGTGCAGGCGCTCGACCTCCGTGAAGCCGGCCCGCGCCAGCCGAGCGGAGAACTCGTCGACGGGCCAGCGGTAGGCCGTCACGACCTTGTGGTCGAAGGCGGAAAGCTCCTCGCCGTGGACGAAGCCCGCGACCAGCGTGCCGCCCGGGGCCACCACCCGCCGCAGTTCGGCGAGCACGACGTCCAGGTCCGGCGGCGGCAGGTGGATCAGCGAATACCAGGCCAGGATGCCGGCGACGGACCCGTCGCCGGCGTCGAGGCTGTTCATCGACCCGAGCCGGTAGCTGCCGTCCGGGTGAGTCGCCTTCGCATGGGCGATGAACCCGGCGACCGGGTCGATCCCCGTGGCGTCGACACCGAGCGACTGAAGGTGGCCGGTGATGTGGCCGGGGCCACAACCAAGATCGAGCACGAGGCCGGGTCTGATCGACAGGTGCCGCTCGATGAACGCGAGGTCGTCGGCAGGCACCTGCTCTATCGCGCCGAACAGACTGATGTAGAGGTCTGCGACGGAGGCGTACGCATCTCGAACCTGCTCCACGTGCATCACGTGACTATAGGAAGTCCGCGCATCCGTGTCACCGCGACCCCGACTGCGATGCGGCCCCGTCACCGGTCTGGTTACCATCACGCGATCGTCCGAACTGGAGGCATTGTCGATGGCGCGGCGCAGCAGCCCCACCGGGTGCGGGTGCATCATGCTCATCCTGGTGGGCCCGTTTCTGGTGAGCCTGGCGGTCTCCGTTCCCGGCACTGTGCTCGCCTCGCCCGCGGTCGTGGCATTCCTGCTGGCACGGGACCCGAAGCAGATCGCCGTCCACCCCTCGTGGTGGGCGGGCGTGGCACTGGCCCCGTTGGTGGCATACCTCGTGGTCCGGTTCGCCGGACGCGGCAGGGTGTATGCGCGGCACCGGATCCACCTGGTCCGCGCCGGTGTCCTAACCGCGCTGTGCGCCGGCGCGGCCCTGCTGGCGATGGTGCTTTACCAGCAGCACCTCGATGCCACGACCGCCGCGACACGGCCGGCCCCGGCCGGGCCGCAGCCGCTGGAGACCTCGCTGCCACTGGTCGGCTCGGTGGCGGCCGGCACGACGGCGCTGCTCTGCTACGTCATGCTCCGGCTGCTCGACCGCAGGCTCCCGCACCGGTCGCAGGGCGAGCCGCACACGCAGAACGCACCGGCCTGGCTCGAACCGCGGCCGCAGGAGATCTGGTGGGGAGAGATCGAGTTCCGCGACGGCGACGGCGCCAAGGACCGCCCGTTCGTCGTCCTGCGGGCCCTGCCGCATCACCTGGAAGTCCTGCAGATCACGTCGCAGGACAAGGCACACCGCGACGACCACCTCCCGTTCTGGACCGACAGCGACGATCCGTATGCCGTCGACGACGGCTACCTCGAACTCCGGGTCCGGCAGGTGAACAAGCTCGGCCTGCGCCGCAGGGACGCCGCATACTGCCCGGACGAGATCTGGCACCGGGTGCGGTCGATCAAGGCGACCGACACGCCGCGCGCCGGATCGTGACCGCCGGGGTCACGCCGCCGTCCGCGACAGGCCGAGCCGACGCACGCCGAGCCGACGCAGGCCGAGCCGGCCAGGGCCGGCCACCACGGTCAGCGGCCGCGCTTGGCGCGCAACACCGCAAGCCGTTCGTCGAGCAGTTCGTCGAGGTCGGCGATGGAGCGGCGCTCCAGCAGCATGTCCCAGTGCGTACGCGGCGGCTTGCCCTTGCGCTGCTCCAGCTCGGTGCCGTCGACCAGCCGCGCCACCACGCCGTCGAATTTGCAGTCCCAGGTCGTGGGGACCTCCACGTCCATCGCGAACGGCACCGCGAAGCGGTGGCCGTTGACGCAGCAGAACTCGCGGCTCTGCCGCGCCACGAATTCGGTGTTGCGGACTGATTCGTAACTGACGGAACCGAGACGGCTTCCTCGTAGCGTGCGGTCTACCATGCTTTGCTCCTCACGGTTGGTGCCGGTCAAGGTGACGCGACGACGCGTACCACCGTGTTTGCCACGTGAGGTCTGGGCGCCATCCAGCAGATCATGCTTGGGCGTGCCGTCCCGGCCAGCCTACCCGCGGTGCCGGGCGGACGAGCGCGTCATGCGCCGGGAGCGCTGTCGATCACGTCGGGTTCGGGCGAGATGAAGGCACCACGTATCGGCGGCTCTCTGGCACAATCCCCGCCGTGGACGAGATCGCATCCATCGCACACCAGCTCGCGGCAGCGCTCAGCTCCGGGCCGGCCCAGGCCTGTTCGATGCATGCCGTCGTGACCGCCAACAGTCAGCAGACCCAGATCCTCGACGCCGCGGGCAGACGTGTGCGGCTGGGCATGTCGCACGCCGTGCCGTCGTTGCTGACACGGTTCCGGTCCCGGGCCGGGGCCGCGGGCGCGTTCTGTGTGCAGCTGGCCGTGACCGGGTCCGGCGAGTACACGGCCAGCTACTCCACGGACCTTCCCTCGCTGCCGCCACGGGTCGTCCTCGACGCGTCGTACCGCTATCCGAACGACCCTGCACCGGGGATGGACAGGCCCGACGCCGCGGTCGACGACGGGCGCCCCACAGATGCTGCGGTCCTGGCCGAGGTGCAGGCGCTTGTCGACGAATTCCGCCGGGAGCATCTCCGGTTGCACGGCACCGCCCCGGCCCTGTCCGCCGGCTACGCGGAGGAGGAGATCCTCGCGGCCGAGGCCCGCCTCGGCGCGCGCCTCCCGGAGGACCTCCGCGCGCTCTACCGCGTCGTCCACGACGACCTCTACGAGTCCCATCTGCTCGGCCGGTTCCGCCTGGTCCCGCTGGAGTCGGTCCTGGAATGGCACAATCCGCACGATGCCGGCTTCCATGGATTCGGCAGGACAGGCCTGTTCGAGGACGACCCGGTCGTCTTCGAAAGCCACCCGCACGGCCGAGTCCGGCGATTGTCACGCAATGACTGGTGGGTGACGTTCGCGCTCGACATCGGCATGAACTACGCCACCGTCGACCTCGACCCGGCCCCGGCCGGCGCCTACGGGCAGGTCCTCATGTACGGCCGGGACGTCCACGGCCCCGCCGAATACGTAGCGCCCTCGGTCGGGCACCTCCTGCGCGCGTCCGTCGCCTACCTGCGCGCCGCTCGGCCCGGCGACGTATGGGATCCCGACGACCACCCGACAGCCGACCACGACTGGCTGGTCGACGTCGGCGACGCCGACCTGGCCCACGAGGTCGCCGCCCATCCCGACGCGCAGGCGATCCAGAAGGTCCACCTGCGCAAGATCGATCGGGTGCGGCTCACCGACCTGGCCGGATTCCCACACCTGCGCGCGATCCGCGCCCTCGACGTCCGCAAGCAGGCCGGGCACGTCGACCTGTCGCTCACGCCCGGTCAGCCGGTCGAGCAGATCGACGTCATCGCCGCACACTTCGAGCCCCGGCTGCTCACGTCCGCACCGACGATCCGGTACGTCAAGCTCAGCGGGAACAGCGAACCGGTCTCGATCGCGGCGCTCACCGGCCTTCCCGAACTCCTGCAACTGGACCTCGCCGCGGCAGAGGTCACCGACGTCGCCTCGATCACCGGTTTCCCGGCCCTGCGCGTGCTCATCCTCAACGCCAGGCAATGGGACGAACTCCTGGCGACCGGCTGGACACCGCACAAACTGGCCGCCGTGGGACTCGACGGACCCACCGGAGTCGCCCAGGCCGTCGCCTGGGCGAACACCGTTCAGGGCCCGGAACAGCCTGCCCGCGGCGTCCATACCATCCGGGGACGGCTCTGATTCCACCCCCTGAGCAACGGCAGCTCCCGGCTGCGGAGAGGAGACCGCCGATGGGATTGCAGGCCCCACTGTGGCGGGCCGTCACCGTGTTCCGGGTGGCCGCGCTCGTCTACGCCACCGTCCTGATGCTGGCCGGATTCCGTGACTTCACCCGGCCCTGGCTGGGCTGGGCGGTGCTCGCGGCGATGGTGGCCTGGACCGCCGTGACCGGCGTGCGCTACCACGACCCCACCGGCCGCAACCGGACCTGGCTGGCCGCCGACCTCGCCGTGACCCTGGCCTGCCTGCTCGCGTCCATGCTGGTCGTGCCCGCCGAGCGGCTGGCCTCCGGCGGGCCGACGCTGCCGATGGCCTGGGTGGCCGGCGCGGTGCTCGTGTGGGCGCTGCGCGGGGGACGGCGGGCGGGCGGGATCGCCGCACTGATCATCGGCGCGGCCGACCTGTTCCTGCGCGGCGAGATCACCTCCGCCACCGTCAACGGCACGGTGCTGCTGCTGCTCGCGGGCGGGGTGATGGGATACGTGTCCCGGCTGACCGACGACGCCGAGACCCGGATGCAGAAGGCCGTCGAACTGGACGCGGCGACCCGGGAACGCGAGCGGCTGGCCCGCGGCATCCACGACTCCGTCCTGCAGGTGCTCGCGCTGGTGCAGCGCCGCGGCATGGAGCTGGGCGGCGAGGCCGCCGAGCTGGGCCGGCTGGCCGGCGAGCAGGAGGCGGTGCTGCGTTCGCTGGTGGGCGTGCACGACACGGCGGCGGCCGCGGGCCGGACCGACCTGCGCCTGCTGCTGGGGCGGCACGCCTCGCCGCGGGTCACCGTCGCCATGCCCGCGACGCCCGTAGTGCTGCCGGCGGCGGTCGCGGCGGAGGTGGCCGCGGCGGCCGGCACCGCGCTGGACAACGTGGTCGCCCACTGCGGCCCGCAGGCGCGGGCCTGGGTGCTGGTCGAGCAGGAGCCGGACGCGGTGACCGTGTCGATCCGCGACGACGGGCCGGGCATCGCCCCGGGGCGGCTGGCCGAGGCGGCCGCGTCGGGCCGGCTCGGGGTGGCGCAGTCGATCCAGGGCCGCATCCGCGACCTCGGCGGGGCCGTCTCGATCACCGGCGGGCCGGGTCAGGGCACCGAGGTGGAGCTGCGCGTGCCACTGCCGGGACTAGGCTGACGCCCGTGGTGGACGTGATGGTGGTCGACGACCATCCGATGTGGCGTGACGGGGTGGCGCGCGACCTCACCGACGCCGGGTACACGGTGGTGGCGGCGGTCGGCGAGGGCGCGCAGGCGGTGCGGATCGGCCCGTCGGTGCGGCCCGACGTCGTCGTGCTCGACCTGCAGCTGCCGGACCTGTCCGGGGTGGACGTGATCCGCGGCCTGGTCGCGGCCCTGCCGCAGGTGCGGGTGCTGGTGCTGTCGGCCAGCGGCGAGCAGCAGGACGTGCTCGACGCGGTCAAAGCCGGTGCGGCGGGTTACCTGCTGAAGTCGGCGGCACGGGAGGAGTTCCTGGACGCGGTGCGGCGTACGGCCGAGGGCGATGCGGTGTTCACGGCCGGGCTCGCGGGCCTGGTGCTGGGCGAATACCGGCGGCTCGCGGCCGCGCCGGGCGACGGGCCGGAGGCCCCGCGGCTCAGCGAGCGGGAGACCGAGGTGCTGCGGCTGGTCGCCAAGGGCCTCACCTACCGGCAGATCGCCGAGCGCCTCACCCTGTCGCACCGCACCGTGCAGAACCACGTGCAGAACACGCTGGGCAAGTTGCAGCTGCACAACCGGGTGGAGCTGGTCCGCTACGCGATCGAACAGGGCCTGGACGACTGACCGGCCGCTGAGTACGGCGCACATCGCGGTTGAGTGCCTGAGCGGATTCGCGCGCGCCCGGCGACTGGCTGAATCGGTGGCATGACTGCTTTCCCGAACGTGTACCTGACCGGGTTCGGCGCGTACCTGCCCGGCGAGCCGCTGGACGCCGAGCAGATCGCCCGGCGGCTGGGCGCGGGCCCGCGCGGCGCCGGGCTGCGGGCGCGGGTGCTGGCCGCCAACGGCATCCGGACCCGGCACTACGCGCTCGACGAGCACGGCGAGGTCACCATGCTCAACGAGGAACTCGCCGCCGTGGCGGTGCAGGAGGCGCTGAAGGACCGGGACCTGCCGCTGGAGTCGGTGGGCATGCTGGCCGCCGGGACCACCCAGGGCGACCTGCTGGTGCCGGGTTTCGGTTCGATGGTGCACGGCCGGCTGGGCGGGCCGCCGATGGAGGTGCTGTCCGCGGGCGGGGTGTGCGCGTCGAGCATGGCGGCGCTGTCGGCCGCGGCGCGGGCGGTGCGGCTCGGCGAGCACGACGCGGCCGTGGTCGTCGGGTCGGAGCTGGTCAGCCGCTCACTGCGGCAGAGCCGGTACACCGGCGAGCGGGCGGGCTTCGACGCGGAGTTCCTGCGCTGGACGCTGTCGGACGGGGCGGGTGCGGTGGTGCTGGAGCCGCGACCGCGGCCGGGCGGGCTGAGCCTGCGGCTGGACTGGACGCACCTGGTGTCGTATGCCGGAGAGCGTCCGGTGTGCATGTCGGCGGGCGGCGAACCGGTCGCCGGGCAGACGTGGCTCGACGGGCCCGATGTGGCGAGCGCCGAGCGGGCCGGGCTGGTGCGGCTGCGTCAGGACGTGAAGTCGCTGCCCGCGCTGTTCCGGCTGGGTCTGCGTGAGTACATGGGGCTGGTCCGGGCGGGCCGGTTCACCCCCGACGCGATCGACCACGTGCTGTGCCACTACAGCGCCGAGCACTTCCGGGGCGAGATCTTCGGGCTGCTGCGCGGGGCCGACCTCATGATCGACGAACAGCGCTGGTTCACGAACCTGCACACGCGCGGCAATACGGGGGCCGCCAGCATCTTCGTGATGCTGGAGGAGGCGTGGCGGTCCGGCCGGTTCACCCCCGGCGAGCGCATCCTGCTGATCGTGCCGGAGTCGGGCCGCTACTCGCTCGCGTTCGCCCAGCTCACCTGCGTGGCCGCCGATGACGACGGTGCAGTCGGCGTGGACCTGGCGGGCGACACGGGACGTGCCACCACCGCTGCCCCGACGGTCTCGGCCCCGGCAAGCGCGGGCACACCGTCGCCGTTGACGGCGTGGGACGGCGACGGCGAGGTGGTCCGGTGGACGGTGCTGGAACTGGCCCGGGTGTGGGCGGAGTTCGAGCGGCAGGTGCGGGCGACCCCGCTGGTGCGGCGGATCGACACCGGCACGGCGACGCTCGACGACTACCGGCGGCTGCTGGTGCACCTGCGCCAGCAGGTCGTCGAGGGCGGGCGCTGGATCAGCCGGGCCGCGTCGAACTTCTCCGTCGAGATGTTCGCGCTGCGCAGCGCGGCGATCACACACGCGGCCGAGGAGCACCGCGACTACCAGCTGCTCGAACGGGACTTCTGCGCGGTCGGCGGCACCATCGAGGAGATCCGGGGGGCGCGCAAGAACATCGGCTCGGAGGCGCTGTCGGCGTACGTGTTCCACCAGGCGAGCCAGCCTGACCCGGTGGACCTGCTGGGCGCGATGTTCGTCATCGAAGGGCTCGGCGCGGGCCTGGTGCTGGGCTGGGCGCGGGCGCTGCGCGAGCAGCTGGACCTGCGCGACGACCAGGTGAGCTTCCTCGGCTACCACGGCGAGGCCGACGACGCGCACTTCGCGGAGCTGGCGCACCTGCTGCGCGAGGCGGTGCCGGACCGGGCGGCCGCGGCTCGGGTGGTGCGCACGGCCGAGGTCGTCGCCCGGCTGTACGCGATGCAGCTCGCGGAGGTCGACGCGTGAAAGGCCCCACCGTGTGGACGGCGATCATGGCCGACCCGACCGTGCCCATGGACCGCGACGTGCTCGCGATGGTGGTGGCCGACCAGCGGCAGTGGACCCGCCGCTGGCTCTACCCGCCCGCGCGGATCGTGTCGCGGGTCGCGGTGTGGCTGATCCGGGTGGTCAAGGCGCTGCTGCCGGGGACGTTCTCGGCGCACACCACGATGGACCGGCTGTGCGTGTGGTTCCTGCGCCGCTTCGTCTCGCCGCGGGCCGGTGAGCTGCTGATCCGGCACTTCCTCATCGAGACGAACCTGCTGGCGTTCATCGCCCGCAACAGCGGCGTGACCGGGATGAGCGAGCCGACCCTGCGCCCCACCACGCTCGCCGGGCTCGGGGACCGGGCGGTGATCGAGCACGACGTCAACGTGTACGACGTGCTCATCGCCCTGGGCGCGGGGCGGCGGGAGCCGCGCGGGCCGCTGGACTTCTCGATGCTGGCGGTGCCGCCGGTCGACGCCTCGCCGGGGCTGCGGCGGCTGCTGCGCCTGGACATCCAGACCGCGCTGTGCCTGATGAACATCCCGTTCGCGCTGTGCCTGACCCCGCCGGAGTACCGGCGCGCGGTGCACTCGATGCGGCTGGACGAGTCGCTGCTGACGGTGCTGGCGGAGCTGACCGGCGACGACACGTTCCTGCGCTGGCGGCCGGGCGGGGTGGTGGTGCGCGTCGACAGCGGGCTAGACGTGCCGCGCGCGGTGTACGAGCACGCGGTGGTCCACGAGTACGCCCACGCCCGGCTGGTGGCCCTGGCGACCCGCGAACCCGCCCGCTGATCCGGCCGGGATGCCGGCGAAGGCGGCTCCGCGGTAGCGGGGCCGCCTTCGCCGAAGGATGGTGGGGTCGGGCTGGGACTCAGCGCAGTTCGGCGTTGAGGTGCAGCGTGGTCGCGCCTTCGTAGCCGCGCTGCTCGGTGTAGGTCAGCAGGATGCCGGCGAACTGGAACATCGTCAGCGGGAGCTGGATGATCGTGCCGATCACGGTCGACACGAGGGCGCCCAGGGTGATCACCGCGAGGCCGTTCACCGTCGGGCCGATCGCGTCGGCGCTGACACCGTTGACGGCCAGCTCGATGACGGCCTGGACGGCGCTGGCCGCGAATCCGCCGCCGATGGTGATCACCAGGATCAGCGCGAGCCTGCCGAGCACCCGGCCGCCGCTGTTGTGGAGCATCTTGAACGAGCGGCCGATCGGGTTGATCCGCTCGTACAGGAAGATCGGGCCGATCAGAGCGGTCGCGGCGATGAAGTAGAAGCCGGGCAGCAGGCAGGCGAGCGCACCCGCCAAGATCATGAGGGTGACCGGGATGTACCAGCCGAACAGTCCGAGGCTGCGGCGGAAGCCGTAACCGAGCGACTCGCCGAGGCTCGCCGGCGTCCCGGCGGCCTGCCGGGTGACCGAATGGGTCGCGGCGGCGTATCCGGCCAACTGCACGACGTAGAGAGCGAGCATGACGAGAAGACCCGCGCCGAGGATGGGGAAGAACACCGCGGGGTCGATGTCGAGCGTGCCGCTGGCCGGATCCGTCTGGAGGAACTCCAGTCCGACGTACACCCCGACGAAGAGCCCGGCGACGGCGATGAGGATCCCGGGCAGGAGCTGGGTCAGCGCGATGATGGTCAGGATCGGGCGCCAGCTGTTCCGGAACAGGCCGCCGATGCGGTTGAACCAGCCGCCCACGCCGCCGTGCGGGGGCGCGACCAGCGGGTCGTGGTGCGGGTCGCCGCCCGGCTGCACGAACGCCGACTGCGGCGGCAGGTACTGGCCCAGTGGCGCGTGCGGCGCGGCGGGGTCATACGGGTTGGGCTGGTACGACATCTGGGCTCCAGGTCGGCGGGGTGTGGCCGCCTAGTGTGCCATGCCCTGACCAGCGGCGTGGGCCCCCAGCCCCAGCGAGGGTCATCGACTTAGCGATATGTCTGTTGAGACCGGATTCGGCGCCCGGGCGGCGGCAGGGTGCCAGCTCGCGGGCACCCTGCCGCCTTCGTCTCAGCTCGCGTACGCCTCCAGTTCGTAGATCCGGGCGGCGGTGTCGGTGTCACTCGTCGGCGTGATCACGTTGATCCGGACATATCGGGCGGTCACCGGGGTGATCGTGTGGGTGGTGACGTTGGCGGTGTTGCCGCGCGGCGAGGCCACCGTCGTCCAGGTCGTGCCGTTGGTGCTGACCTGGATGTCGAAGTCGCGGGTGTTCCAGGCGGTCTTCTCCCCGCCCGCGCCGGAGTGGCGCAGCACGACCCGGCCCACCTGCTGGTTGGACTGCAGGTCGACCCGGATCCACTTGCCGCTGCCCAGGGCACACCATTTGTCGGTGTTGCCGCCGGTCCAGCTGCCGTTGACGGCCTTGGCCGGGGCCTCGTTCGCCGCGCACTGGCCGGAGGCGGTGGCCGGCTTGTTGAGGGCCAGGTTCGCCGGCGGGGTCGTGGTCGGCACGTACAGGTTGATGTCGGTCAGGCTGGCGCTGCCCTCGTACACGTTGGTGTAGAGGTCGCCGATGACGAAGTAGTCCGGGTACTGCGAGCCGGCCGGCCACTGGTTGGGCCAGCTGGCGCTGCCGTGGTCGTCGTTCTGCGTCAGCGTGCCGTTGAACTGCCCGCCGTACTCGGCCGCCGTGGTGTTGTAGTGCCAGATCGGCGCGTTGTTGACCACGAACGGCCGGTGGAAGCGCAGCGTCTGCTGGCCCGCGCGGGCGAAGTTGCCGCTGGCCTCCAGGGTGTATCCGGTCGCGTCGCGCTCGATGGCGAACGTGTAGAACTGGTTGGGCATCAGCTCGGGCTGCAGCTCGGCGGCCGAGGACAGCTGCTGCTCGGCGACGCCCCCCGAGCAGCTGGTCATGAACCACTGGGAGTTGCCGGGCAGGCCGCCCGCGCCGGGATTCCAGTTCGGCATCCCGCTGATCCACATGTTGACGGTGTTGAAGCTGCTGTCGCGGTAGTTGTAGTACTGGTTGGTGGCCGCGTTGCAGACCCGGCCGCCGGTGCCGGTGCCGACCCGGTCGGGGTGCTGCGAGAACGAGTCCATCAGCACCTTGCGGTGGTAGTGCCAGAAGTGGTTGTTGCGCGGCGCGGGGTTGGCGAAGTCGACGATCGACAGGAAGTGGAAGCCGTTGTAGCCGTACGGGCCTTCGCGCACGCTCTGCCACTGGCAGTACGGCACGGACGCGTCGCCGCTCCAGCCGGGCGTGCCCTGCCCCTCCCCCCACGGATGCTGCGTCTTGCAGCCGGTGGTGCTGTACCCGTTGACGCGTCCGCCGTAGTTGATGGTGCCGTTGCGCTTGCCGCCGAAGTCGAGGGTCTTGAGCTTGTACTCGATGCGGTAGCGGTCGGGCAGCCGGTTCGTCGGCCGGAAGATCGCCCCGCCGGTGCTCTCCGGCACGTTCAGCACGGCCACGTTGCCGCCGCCCTGCGCCTGGGTGGTGATCGACGGCGGGGACTCGATGACACCGTCGGAGTTGAAGTCACGCGCCGACAGCGACGCGGTCAGCCAGCCGTTCTGCCCGAGCGTGATGTCCTTGCGGTACGTCGCGAACGAGTTCAGCGCGGTGTCCCACGCCGAGCCGTAGTCGTTGTGGTACCACACACCCGGGTCGTCGGTGATGTTGTCGAAGCCGGTGGCGTAGGTGTCGCGTACCCATGGGGAGTTGTTGCTGTTGAACGGGGTGGTGAAGTTCTCCGTGTAGAGCAGCTGCCAGCCGGGCGGGGCCGCGGCGGCCGGGACCGCCGTCACCGCCGACGCGGTCGCCGCGAACAGGACACCGGCGGTCAGGCCCGTCGCGAACAGTCTCCTTTTCCTGATCATGGGGGTGCTCCCTGCTACTTCGGGTCGATGTACTGGGCGGCGTTGTCCTTGGTGATCTGCGGCGACGGCACGACGGTGTCCTTCTCGACCGTCGCCCCGCCAAGGATCTCCACGGTGCGGTCCAGCGCCAGGCTGCCGATGACCTTCGGGCTGTTCAGGCCGGTGACGACGTAGTTGCCGCCGGCCAGGATGGCCTGCAGCGCCTCCAGCTGGCCGTCGACGCCCGCGAAGACGATCTGCGCGGACTTGCCCGCGGTCTGCACGGCGCGCTGCGCGCCCAGGCACATGGCGTCGTTCTCGCAGAACACCGCCGACAGGTCGGGGTTGGTCGCGAGCAGGTTCTCCATGATGGTCAGGGCGCCGTCGGAGCTCCAGCCGCCGAAGCCGGGCGCTTCGACGATCGTGATGCCGGGGGCCTTGCTCAGCGACGACTTGAGCCCGTTGGTGCGGGCCAGGCCGATGCTGTTGTCGGCGGGGCCGCCCTTGATGATCGCGACCTTGCCCTTGCCGCCGAGCCGGGTCACCAGGAACTCGCCGTCCTGCTTGCCGATGGCCTCGTTGTCGGGGCCGATCCAGCTGGTGTACTCGCCGGTGGCGAACTTGCGGTCGACGAGCACGACCGGCTTGCCGGCGGCCTTGATGGCGTTGAGGGCGGCGGGCGCCGACTCCAGCGGGCCGCCGGAGATGATGATCGCGTCGACGTTCTTGCTGAGCAGGTCCTCGACATCGGCGGCCAGCTTCGCCGCGTCGCCGTTGGCGTCGGTGCTGATCGTCTTGACGGTCAGGTCGCCCGTCGACTTCGTCTTGGCCTGCGCGGTGATCGCGGCGTCCATGCCGCTGAAGTACGGGCCGCTGAGCAGGAAGTTCGCGACCCCGATCGTGTACGTCTTCCCGCTGCTCGGTTCGTCGGCGGAGCAGGCGGCGCCGCCGGCGAGCAGGACGGTGGCGGCCAGCAGGCCGATCAACCGGTTCTTCGACATCTGGGCATCTCCACTGGTTGAGGGACGGATTCAGCCGCGGGACCGGTTCACACGCTGCACGAGGATGACGGCGATGATGATCAGTCCCTTGAGCACCTGCTGCCAGAAGCTCTGCACGCCGTACAGGTTCAGCAGGTTGTTGATGAGCACCAGGACCGCGACCCCGCCGAGGGTCGCCCGGACCGAGCCCCGTCCGCCGGACAGGCTCGCCCCGCCGATGACGCACGCGGCGATCGCGTCGAGTTCGAACGCGACACCGACGCTGGGTTGGGCGATGCCGACCCGGCTGGCCAGGATGACCCCGGCCAGTCCGGCGCACGCGCCGCTGATGGTGTACGCGGCCATGACATGGCGGCGCACGTCGATGCCGGCCAGCCGGACCGTCTCGGCGTTGCCGCCGATCGCCGTGATCGACCGCCCGGCCGGGGTGCGGGTCAGGAAGACCCCGCCGACCGCGAACACGGCCAGCATGATCACGGTGATGAGCGGGACCGGCCCGACCATCGCCGTGCCCAGGTCGAGAAACGCCGGGTCGGCCGGCGCGATCGGCACCTCCGAGTACACGAACGCCAGGCCGCGGATCGTCGTCAGCGACGCCAGCGTCACCACGAACGGCGCCAGCGCGAACCTCGCCACCAGCGTTCCGTTGACCAGCCCGAACGCGATGCCGGTGGCGACACCGACGGCCATCGCCACCGGGATGGGCAGGTCTGCGGCCAGGCCCGCGGTGACGATGCCGGCGAACGCGACGACCGAGCCCACCGACAGGTCGATGCCGCCGGTGAGGATCACCACGAGCATGCCGAGGGAGAGCAGGCCCACCGTCACCATCTGCTTGAGCAGGCTGGTCAGGTTCACCGGGGTGAGGAACGAGTCCGACGTCGTGGCCGCGACCGCAACGAAGGCCACGATGAGCAGCGTGAACCCCGCCTCCAGGGTGAGGTCCCGGCCGCCGACGACCAGCCGTGGCAGGCGTCGGGGTGCTCGGGTGGACTCGGCACTCATGCGGGCCTTCCCATCGCCAGGGCGAGGACCTCGTCCTCGTCGGTGTCTGCGGACCTCAGCTCGCCGGTGAGCCGGCCCTGGTGCATGACGAGGACCCGGTCGGTGGCGCCGATGACCTCGGTGAGGTCGGAGGAGATCAGCAGGACGGCGAGGCCCTGCCGGGCGAGCTCGTCGACCATGCGGTAGATCTCCACGCGGGTGGCCATGTCGACGCCGCGGGTCGGCTCGTCGAGCAGCAGCACCCGGGGGTCGCGCAGCAGCCATTTGGCCAGCACGACCTTCTGCTGGTTGCCGCCGCTGAGGTGGACCGCCGGCATGGACGCGCAGCCCTGGGGCCGGATCCGCAGCCGGTCGACCATCGCGGCGACGTCGCGGCGCAGCCGGGCCACGTCCAGCAACGGACCGCGCGACATCGGATACCAGCTGGTCAGCGACATGTTGTCGCGCACCGTCAGGCCCAGGACCAGTCCGGTGCGGGCGCGGTCCTCGGTGACCAGCGCCATGCCGGCTTCGATCGCCTCGGCCGGTGACCCGTACGCGCCCAGCCCGCCGGTGGCGGGCGTGGCGCCGAACATGCACCGGGCGAGCTCGCTGCGACCCGAGCCGACCAGCCCGAACAGGCCGGTGATCTCGCCCGCGTGCAGCTCGAAGCCGATGTCGGTGAACTCGCCTGGGCGGGTAAGTCCCTGCACCCGCCGCAGCACGGGCCCGCGGCCGTCGCGGCGTGCGGGGTAGATCTGCTCCAGTCGGCGGCCCGCCATCAGGCCGATCAGCTCGTGCTCGCCGGTGTCGGCGGGCGCGAGGGTCTCGATGACCCGGCCGTCCTTCATCACCACGATCGACGTCGCGAGCTGGAGCACCTCCGGCAGCCGGTGCGACACGTAGATCACCAGTACGCCGCTCTCGCGCAGGTGGCGCACCAGGGCGAACAGCGCTTCCAGGTCGGCTCCAGCGAGCACGGCCGACGGCTCGTCCAGGACCAGCACCCGGGGCTCGCTGATGAGGGCCTTGGCGATCTCGACCATCTGCTGGCGGGCCACCGACAGCCGCCCGGCGCGCCCGCGGGGGTCGATCGCGCCGAAGCCCACCCGGTCGAGCAGTTCCCGGGCGCGGGCGTCGGCGGCCTTCCCGTCGATCAGGCCCCACCGCCGGGGAAACGCGCCCAGCAGCAGGTTCTCGGTCACCGACAGCTCCGGCACCAGCGACAGCTCCTGGTAGACGGTGCGGATGCCGAGGTCGTGCGCGTCGTGCGGCGAGCGCGGGTCGACGCGTACGCCGTCCATCCACATCGCACCGGAACTCATCGGCAGCGCACCGGACAGGATCTTGATCAGGGTGGACTTGCCGGCGCCGTTGGCCCCGACCACGCCGATGACGTCGCCGGCGTCGCCGCGCAGGCCGACGCCGTGCAGCACCTCGACCCCACTGAACTCCTTGTGCACGTCGCGCAGCTCCAGGCGGCTCACGCGAACGCCTCCATCACCACGATCGTCTTCTGCCGGGTCAGGTCGAGCGCGGTCTCGTGCAGCCCCTCGCGGTAGCCGCCGGTGTCCTTGGTCCCGCCGAACGGCAGGTTCTCGGCCCGTAGCGCGGTCGAGCCGTTGATGATGACCCCGCCGACGTCGAGCTGCCGGGCGATGGTGAACGCGCGCGAGACGTCGCGGGTGAACACCGCCGCGTGCAGCCCGTACGGTGACGCGTTGGCCATCGCGACGGCCTGCGCGGGGTCGCTGAACCGGGCCACCGGAGCGACCGGTCCGAAGATCTCCTCGGCGAACGCCGGGCTGCTCGCGGGCACGTCGACGAGCACGGCCGGGTCGACGAACGCGCCGTCGCGGCTGCCTCCGGCGAGCAGCCGCGCCCCGTCGGCCACGAGCTGCGCCACGGCCGCGGTGACCCGCGCCGCGGCCTGCTCGGCGATGAGCGGCCCGACGTCGGTGTCCTCCTTCAGCTGGTCGCCGACCTTCAGCGCCGCGGTCTGGGACAGCAGCGCGTCGACGAACGCGTCGTACACACCGTCCTGCACGTACACCCGCTTGACCGCGCAGCAGATCTGGCCGTTGCCGCGGGCCAGCCGGCCCAGCACGACCGCCCGCGCGGCGGCCTCCGCGTCGGCGTCGTCGCAGACGATCAGCGCGTCGTTGCCGCCCAGCTCCAGCAGGACCTTCTTGAGGGTCGACGCGCCGAGCCGGGCGATCTCCCGGCCCGCGGCGGTGCTGCCGGTGAGGGTCACCGCGGCCACCCCGGGATGCTCGGCGAGGGTGCGCGACACCTGCGCGTCGCCGGTGACCAGCTGGTGGCCGTACTGCGGAGTGCCCGCCTGGCGGACGAGTTCGCCGATGCGGACGAGGGCGAGCGGGCAGCGCGCGGGTGGCTGGACGACGACGGCGTTGCCGGCGGCGATCGCGGCGGCGGCCTTGTGGGCGTACAGCTCCACGGGATAGTTGAAGGGCACCAGCGCGGCCACCACACCCAGCGGTTCGCGGATCGTCACGGCGAGGTGGCGTTCCAGGCCGGGCACCGCGTCCAGCGGGATCTGGCGGCCGAACAGGCGGGTGGCCTCGGCCGCGCTCCCCCGGAAGATGCGGATGGCGGCGTCCACCTCGCCGCGGGTCTGCAGGATCGGCTTGCCGTTCTCCGCGGCCAGCAGAACGGCCAGGTCGTCGCGTTCGGCCTCGATCAGGTCGGCGATCCGCCGCAGCAGCGCCGCCCGGTCGTGGGCCGCCAGCGCGGCCATCGCGCGCTGGCCCTGCTGGGCCAGGTCGACGACGGCGGCGACCCGCTCGGGCGTCATGGCCTCGATCTGGCCGAGCGGTTCGGCGGTGCCGGGATTGCGGACATGCAGAAGCGCAGCGTCGGGCACGGAAACTCCTCGGGATTCACCGGAAGGCCGACCGCGCCGACGGTCGCGACAAACTCACATAATTCAGAGCAAGTGCATGCAAGTCACTACGATCAATGTACCCGAATCCTATAGGATGTCAACGCCTGGTTTCCGGGACGTCTCCACGCCGAGATCCGCCACGCGCCAACCGGTCCGACGCAGGGGCTACTCCAGCCGCGCTCGCATCGTGCAGAATCCGGCGCGTGCCACACGATCTGAACAGCATCGACTGGGCGTCCCTGACGCACGCGTACGGAAGCGCCGAGGACGTGCCCGACCTCATCCGCGCCCTGCGGTCACCGGATGCCGAGGCACGCCGGGAGGCGATGTACGAGTTGTACGGCAACATCCACCACCAGGGCAGCCGCTACGAGGCCAGCGCGTACGCCGTCCCGTTCCTGCTGGAGCTGGCGGCCGACCCGACCGTGCCGGACCGGCACGAGGTCATCCACCTGCTGGCCGACCTCGCCGTCGGATACGGGCACCGCCACGCGGCAACCGGCTACCCGATCACCTCGATGCGCGAGGCCGTGGCCCAGGTGCCCGACCAGACCTGGCAGAGCTGGTCGCAGGCCATGAAGGCCTGGTACGACGTCGTCAGCACCGGGCAGCGGCAACCGCTGCCGCTGACCAAGCCCGAGCGGCGCCTGCTCGAAACCCGGCACGAACTGGCCGCGTACGACGCGGTCCAGGCCGGTGTCCCGATGCTCCTGGACTGCCTGACCGACCTGGACGCCGAGGTGGCCGGCGCAGCGATCCACACCCTGGCCTGGTTTCCGGAGCAGGGCGCGGCCATCCGCCCCGGCCTGATCGCCGTCGCCTCGGACAACAGGCAACCGGTGCCGCTCGCGGGAGCGGCCCTGGTCGTCCTCGGGCTGCTCGGCGGCGCACCCGCGCCGCCGGTGGCGGACCTGCTCGACGCCAACCTGGCCGGCGCCGACGCCCACCTGCGGTGGTCGGCCGCTCTGGCGTGGGCGCACCTGGGCGGTGACCGGACACCGGACTCGGCCGTGGCCGAACTCCGGACCTGGGCGATCATCCGCGAACAAGACACCGGCCGGACCGCCTGGGGGCATCGCGGCCGCCTGGCGTTGAAGATGCTCGACCGGGTGGCAGCGCCGGTCGCCGAGCAGGTGCGCGCGGAACACGTCGCCGAAGTCCTGGCGGAGCAACCATCGTCGAACTGGCACAACCACTTCAACGTGGTGCTCGATCACGCCTTTCCGGAGATGAACGCCGACCACGGCCGCACCTTCGCGGAACTGACCGCGGGACAGCAGGCCGCGGTCGTCTGGCTCGTCGAGAACCCGCACGTGTTCGACCGGTCGGGGCCGGACGGTCCGCTCCGCCGGCACGGCCTGCCGACCACCCACGAGACGTTGCGGAGCTACGCCGGGCGGGACGCCTGACGCAATCCGCGACGCCACGGTGGCGCAGGCTCAGGCCTCGGGCGGCGTCATGGCCACGCCGAGCTGCGCCGCCTTGGCGAACAGGTCGGCCACGGCCCACACCGCGCTGACCCGTCCCTCGCGTACGACGAAGAAGTGCACGCCGTCCCAGGTGATCGTCTTGCCGGTGGGCGGCACCGGTCCCCAGGCGCCCACCTGGCGCGCGGTCGCCCGCCACCGCACGGCGACCTGCTCACCGTCGCTGACCAGCGACATCACCTCGTACCGGGTGTCGGCCCAGGCGGCCGCGTCGGCGGCGTGCCACTGACGCAGTCCGGCGACGGTGTCGGGCCTGCCGCCGTGGTCGAACGGGTCCGCGTAGAAGCGCTCCAGCTCGTCGGTGTGCCCGCCGTTCCACACGCGGTCGATGAGTTCCCGGATGGTCCGCTCACCACGTGGCCAGGTGCTGTCGTCACGCGGCGCGTCAGCTCCGGACGTATCCATGCGGAGCATTCTCCCTCGCCCCACACTCCCGCGCTGCCCGTGGTCCCACCAGCGCCTGCGCGCACGACCGTTCGCGGGTCTCTCTTCCTCGCCGCCGACGAGTTCAGGCCGGCCGCCCCGCTGAACCGCCGCACCGAGGCGGAGTCGGCTCGTGCGGTCAGGTGCCCAGCTCGGGTCCCGGTGCCGGGTCCGCCGATCGGGCACGGCGGGCGGCGATGTCGCCCAGCGCGGTGAACAGCGCCACCACGAGCCGGTCGAAGACGCGGTCCGGCAGCAGCCAGCGGGCGAGCACCGCGGCCCGTGCGCCACGCCCCACCGCGTAGCGGGCACGCGGCCGCCGCACCGTCGCGGCCCGCCCGATCGCCCTCGCGACGACCGAGGGAGGCGAGATGTGGTCCGGTTCCGACATCAGTGTCAACGCGTAGCGGCGGGCGTGCTCGTCGTACGGCCCGCCGCCCGAGGTGGCGAGCAGCCGCTCCCCCGCCACCCGCGGGAACTCGGTCGCGATGCCGCCGGGCTGGATCACGACCACGTCGATCCCGAGCGGCTTGAGCTCCACCCGCAGGCAGTCGCTCAGCCCTTCCAGCGCGTACTTGGTCGAGTGGTACCAGCTGCCCAGTGGCTGGTACAGCTTCGCGCCCACCGAGGAGACGTTGATGATGCGGCCCGACCCCTGCGCCCGCAGGTGAGGCAGGACGAGCTGGCAGAGTCTGGCCGCGCCGAACACGTTGACCTCAAACTGCCGCCGCGCCTCGTCCATCGGCACGTCCTCCAGCGCGCCGAACGATCCGTATCCGGCGTTGTTGACCAGCACGTCGAGGCGGCCCGACGCGGCGATGACCCGGTCGACCAGCGCCACCAGGGCGGCGTCGTCGGTGACGTCGACGGCGGCGGTGTGCATGCCCAGTGCGGCCAGCGGCGCCATCCGGTCCAGGCGGCGGGCCACCGCGTACACGGTGAAGCCCAGCTCGTGCAGCCGGCGCGCGGTGGCCGCGCCGATCCCCGCGGAGGCACCGGTCACGAGGGCGACCCTGCTCATCTGCTCCACCTCTTGGCGTCCGGACCGGCAGCGGCGCTCACGGTACAGCGGCAGTGCGGCCGGAGGCATGGGCCGATCCGTCGGGGTCGATTGCTACTCGGTCACCGCCCGCACCGTCACCACCGGTAGGGTGACCGTCGCTGTCGGGCATCTGTCGGTTCGCTACCGACCCACCGAAGACAGCGGCTGTAATCGATATATGATCCCGGCCGCCGAAAGTGCCTTCGCACAAAGGTCCAGCTCGCCCGCTGCGCTGGGGCGCAACCTCGCGGCTCTCGGGCAGCGGGAGCCGATCGTATTCGACGAGCTGATGAACGCGCCGCTGGTGCTGCGGCACCGGGACGTGAGCGCCGCGCTGCGCGACACCGCCACCTTCAGCACCCGGTTCTACGGGATGGGCCCGATGAGCGCGGCGATGATCGCGCTCGACGGGCCGCCGCACCACGGGCTCAGGCGCGTGCACAACCGCTTCTTCAGCGCCGCCGCGAGCGCGAAGTACGCCCAGGCGGTGGCGCCGATCGCCCAGCGCACCTTCGCGCCGCTCGCCGCGAAGGCCGAGGTGGAACTCGTCGAGGAGAGCATCGCCCGATACCCGATGGAGGTCTTCCTCGCCCTGCTCGGCGTCCCTGACGAGCTGGGCGACCAGGGCCTGGCCTGGGTGCGTGCGATCATCACGTGGCTGGGCTCGCCGATGGACGAGTCGGTGGCCGAGGCCGGCCGGCACGCGTACGCGCAGCTGAGTGACTACACGTCCACGCTGGTGCAGCAGGAGCGGCGCGACCGTGGCGACAACATGCTCGGTGAGATCATCAGGGCGTTCGAGGCCGAGGACGCCTACTCCGTCGAATCCGTGACGACCGCGGTGGTGAGCCTGCTGCTCGGCGGGTTCGAGACCACGATCCAGATGATGTCGGCCACGGTCTCCTCCCTGCTGCTCAACCCGGACGCGCTGGCCCGGGTGCGGGCCGACGGCAGCCTCGCCGAGCCCGCGATCGACGAGGCGTTCCGGTGGGCCAATCCGACCGCGGGGCTGTACCGCTTGGTGATGCGCGACGTCGAGGTGGCCGGGACCGCCCTGGCAGCCGGCAGCATGGTGTACCTGTGCATCGCGGGCGCGCACTTCGATCCGGAGGTCTACCCCGACCCCGAGGCGTTCCGGCTCGACCGGCGCGGCACCCACCTGGGCTTCGGTCTCGGCCCGCACTACTGCGTCGGCGCCCCGCTGGCTCGCATCGAAGTCACCGCGGCCCTCACCGCGCTGCTCGACGCCTGCCCCGGCCTGCGGCTGGACCCCGGCGCACAGCCCAGCTTCCACTACGGCGCCCGAGGATTCGTCCAGCACGGCACGGAGGCGCTACCCGTGCTGACCTGACCGCGGCGGCGGTCACGGGATTCCCTAGACTGCGCCGGATGATCGTGAGGAAGGCCGGCCTGGCGGACGTCGCGGTGCTCGCCGAGCTGCGTGGCATCGCATCGGACAACCTGCCGGCGTACGCCGACTGGGTGGCCGCCCACGCCGAGACGCACCTGCCGTTCGTGGCCGAGGTCGACGGGGCCGTGGTCGGCGTCGCCTGGCTGCACGTCGCGGAACGGGTGCCCGGAAACACCGCGCTCGACCGGCGGTACGGCGACGTCCAGTCCGTCGAGGTGCGCGAGCCGTACCGCAACCGCGGCATCGGCGGCGCGCTCATGGCCGCGATCCTGGACGAGGCCCGGACCCGGAACCTGCTGCACGTCGGCGTCCACTCCGGCCGCCGGGCGGTGGACTTCTACCTGCGCAACGGCTTCAGCCATCACCGTCAAATGCTGCTGTGGGAGCCGGCCCAGCAGGACGGCTGACGTCGGCCGCCGTCTGCTCGCCACCGACCGTGCCGCGCCGGTCCGGTTCAGTTCAGTTCACGTCCGTGCGGTGGATCGTGGCCAGCCAGCCCTGCGCGGTGTCCTTGACGGAGCTCATCTCCAGCACGGCGGGTGCGATGCGCGCCACCGTCCAGCCGTCGTCGAACACCGCCCGGATCTCGTCCTGGGTGACGCGGCGCGGACCCCAGTCGCCCGGCTCCCGCTCACTGAAGCAGAGCAGGTGGTAGGTGCTGCCGGGAACGACGGCGGCCCGGACGACCTGCCCGTAGGTGACGCGGTCGGCGTCGGACAGAGTGTGGAACAGCGCCGAGTCCAGCACGGTGTCCCAGCGCCCGTGCTCCGCCAGACGCAGGACGTCGCCGACGACGAAGGTCGCCGCCAGGCCCCGTGCGGCGGCCTTCGCCCTGGCCAGGCCGATCGCGGTCGGTGCGGCGTCGATCCCGGTCGCCGTGAGTCCGGCCGCCGCCGCCATCAGGGCGTGCTCGCCGGTGCCGCAGCCGACGTCGAGCACCCGGCCGTGCAGGCCGCCCGCGGCGGCCACCGCGGCGAGCGCCGGTTGCGGTCGTCCGATCTCCCACGGAGGTGTGCCGTCGTACATGGCGTCGAAGTCGTGGCGGGGCTCGCCCGGCGGCTGCGTGGCGCTGGTCTCGGTCACCTGTCGATGATCCCACCGGGAACCGTTTTCGGCCGCCTGGCAGGTCGCGCCACCGGCGACCGGCTCAGGGCAGTCTGACGTGTGCTATCGCCTTCGCATGAAGGCTGCCCAGCCATACCGTGCCGGCCTCCTCGCGCACCCCGGTGACCATCGAGAATCCCGGGGTGGCCGTCTGCAGGTCGTGGACCGTGCGTCCGGCGGCGTCGACGGCCTGGACCCAGACGGTGTCGGCGGGCTGCGGCAGCAACGCGTCGGGCAGCGCCCACAGCAGCCGCCGCAGGACCGGCGGCCGCGAAGCGAGCAGGTCGAGCGTGCGGTTGCGCGGCGACCCCATCGCGATCCAGATCAGCCCGTCGCTGCCGCGGGCGATGTTGTCCGGGAATCCGGGCAGGTTGTCCACGAGGACGTCGCGGTCGCCGCGCTGCGGGCCGGTCAGCCAGAGCCGGGTCAGCCGGTATGCGCCGGTCTCCGCTACGGCGACGAACGACTCGTCGGCGGCGAGGGCGACACCGTTGGCGAAGTGCAGGCCGGTGAGCGCCGTGGTGACCGTGCCGTCCGGGTCGCGGCGCAGCAGGCGTCCGGTGCCGGAGTGCTCGATGAGGTCGGCCTTCCAGTGTGCGAGGTCGAACCGGGCCGTCGAGTCGCTGAACCAGATGGTGCCGTCGGCGGCGATCGCGGCGTTGTTGCACACCCGCAGCGGCATGCCGTCAACGGGCGTGCCGGCCGGGACGAGGTCTTCGATCGTCCCGTCGCCCGGCCGCACGCGGAGCAGGCCGCGAGCGGCGTCGCAGACCACGAGGGCGCCCGCGTCGTCGACCTCGATGCCGAGCGGGCGACCGCCGGTCTCGGCGACGACCTCCACGAGGTCGTCACGGACCCGGAGGATCCGGCCGTCGGCGAGGCCGGTGTAGACAGCGCCGTCGGCGGCCACCACGACGTCCTCCGGTCCGATGCCGGGCAGCGGGTGAAGGACCGGCGGCGGCATCGGGGCTGCGCCGTGCGACTGGCGCGCACGAGCCGGTGTCGCGGGTGGCTGCCATACGATCGGCCTGATGGGGGGCTTCATGGGATGCTCAGCGTAGTCCTGGCCGGGCCGGGACTCAACCGCGCTCGATCGCCGTGATCCGGTCCGACCGCTCGTGCTCGGTGATCTGGTCGAGGATCGCGGTGTAGTGGTGCCGCCTGTCCGGTCGGGCGTGGCTGGCCGCCTGCCTGAGGGCCGGGGTCGCCGGCGGTCCGATCCGGACCAGAGCACTCGCGGCCGTCCTGCGGACCGCGATGTGGGGGTGCGCGAGCAGGCCGACGATCCCTGGGATCGACGGTTGGTACGCAGCGTGGCTGAGGGTGTCGATCGCCGACCGGACCACGTCGGGTTCGGGATCGTCGAGCAGCACCGCGGTGTGGCGCAGGTAGGTGGAACGGTCCAGGAGCTTGCGAGCGAGCCGCTGGCTGTGCAGGCGGATTCGAGGCTCGGCGTGGTGGAGCAGGTCGGCCAGCAGGTTCTCCAGTTCGGGGTCGGTGACCGGCCCGGCGCCGACCGGGCGCCCGTCCTCGTGAAGTTCGGCGAGGCGGGTGAGCGCGCGGCGAATCTGTTCGGTGTGGCCGGTGCGGATGAGCCGGAGCAGCTCCTCGCGTGACGGACCGGCTGCGGCAGGGTCGGTGGCCGGCTGCGGGCGTTCGCGCAGTGCCGCGAGCCGGGCCGCGTCGCTGTCGACGGCGTCGGGTCGCCGTAGCGGGCCGTCCACGAGGGTGAGCTTGTCGGCGAGGTCGTCGCGGCCTTCGGCGCGCAGCCGCCTGAGGGTGTCGGCCAGGGCCGGGGTCCGCAGTAGTGGCCATCCGGTGATCAGGTCGAGGAAACCCCAGGCTCCGGCGTCGAAACGGCCGCGGAGGCTTTCGGCGAGGACGTCGGCGAGTGCGGGAGCGCGGCGCAGCGCGCGTTCGACCGACGTACGTGTGGCGGGTTGCCCGTGCTCCCACCAGTCCAGCAGCAGTGGCAGTAGTCGGTGCAGGTCAGGCGGGTCGAGATGGAAAGCCACGCGGGCGACTCGTTCACGGACCGGCTCGGCGTCCGGGCTGCCGGTGATGGTTCGCAGCTCGGTTTCGTCGAGGCTGCCTAGGGCTCGGGCGAGGCGGGCATCGGTCGCGATGTCGGCGCGTCCGTGCAGGAACGCGCGGAGCACATCGCGGGCGGCTTCCGGTTCCGGCCAGGCTCGCAGCGCCGCGGCGGCGACATCGCGCCGGCTTGCGGTGGGCGCGTCGAGCATGGCGAGCAGGCGTTCCCGTTGCGCTGCCGAGCGTGGCTGGTCGAGATCGCCGTCGTGCGGTGTCCGTGCCGTGGGCGTGGTCCGGTGGGCGTCCTCGGTGATGGTCCAGGGCGGCCCGCCGACGGGTTGGAGGCTCCCCATCCAGTCGAGCATCGCGCCGCGGGTGTCCGGGTGCGCCGACGGGAAGGTGTCGATCAGGGCGTTGAGCCGGGCGCGTGACGGGACGGTGTGATCGTCGCGGTTGCGGAAGCCGTGGAGGGCGACCGGTGTGCCGACGGCGGCTTCGAGTCCGAGCCGCCAGGCATGGGCATGGGCGTCGTCGACGGTGGTGGTGACGGCGAAGGCGTCGCGCAGGGCCGCGGTCTCGGCGAGCCACGGGTCGGGACCGAGCCGGGCGCCGGCGAGCGCCTGCTCGACGTCGGCACGGGTCAGGACTGCTCCGCACCGGCGCAGCAGGGCCAGCGACGATCGTTGCCCGGTGGCGGGCGCGAGCGCGCGGAGCCGGGCGGCGAGGTCGAGCGCCTGGGCCGGGTGCAGGGTGGGCGCGACGGCTTCGAGCACCGCGATCAGGGCGTCCCGGTCGTCGCCTTCGGCGCCGGTGAGTGCGGCGGTCAGGGTCCGGGCTGCCCGGGCGAGATTGCTGATCTCGTCGGCCGACCAGGGCGCGGGGCAGAGCCGCAGGGCGAGTCGTAGCGTCGCCGGTCCGGCGAGCGCCTCGGTGGCGGCCAGATGGAGCCAGTCGGCGAGCATCGGGCGTAGCCGAACGAGCTGGCCGGCGCTCAGGTGCTCGGGCAGTGCTTCGTGTCTGTGCGCGATCCGCAGGGCGGTCTCGGTGTTCCAGCCGTCGCGCACCAGCGCGTCGACGTCCGCGTCGGACGGGCCGTCGGCGGCCGGCGCGGGGCGGGCGGGTGCGGCGATGCCGTGTGCCGCCAGCTGCTCCGTCAGGTCCTCGATCCTTCCGGCGGCGAGCCTGACCCGGCCCGCGGCGACCAGTGCCAGCAGCGCCGGCGCCACCGGTGAGCCCTGCTGCGCCAGTGCGTCGACAGCACGCGCCGAAAGCGTCCCGCCGAGCCCGTCGAGCAGCAGCCGGCGGGCCCGCTCGCCGTCGGCCTGCTCGGCTGCCGCGAGGACCGTGGCGGCGTACGCCGGACCGAGGATCGTCCGAAGTGCCTCGACGAGGGTGGCACGCAGGCCCGGATTGTCCTGGTGGCCGAGCCAGCGCAGCAGCTTCGGCACCGCGGCGGGCGCACCGGCGTGGATCAGGACCGCGGCGGCGGTCTTCTTGATGTTCATGGTCGGGTGGTCCAGGCAGGCCGCGATCGCCGGCGCGGCCCAGTGTGCCCGGATGTGGCCGAGGGCGAGCAGCGCCTGCCGGACGGTCGGCGCGTCTCGGGCCGCGGTCAGCGCGATCAGGCTCGCCGACAGCGCCTCGGCGTCGTCACCGGTGGCGTCGGCGGCCAGCAGCGCGATCACGTGCTTACGGACGTGGCGGTCCCGGTGGCGCAGCAGCCGGTGCACGCGAGCCCGGGTGCCCGCGTACGGGGCGCGTTGCAGCAGGTTGAGTAGGACGGCCTGCTCGCCACCGGACAGGCCGGGGCGGTCCAGCAGGTCCAGCACCGTGGTCGCGACGAGCACGTGGCCCGCCTCGTCGGCGTCGGCGGCCTCGCGCAGGCAGTACGGCCGTAGCTTGCCGCGGTCGTGGAGCCGGCCGCCGAGCGCGCGGATCGCGGTCACGACCGCGTCGGGCACGGCGGGTTCACCCGCGGGCGGCCCGTCCGTGCGACGGCCGTCGGCGGGTCGGGCGGGACTGCCGGGCTCCCACGACGCCGCGAGGTCCGCCACGATCCGCAGCAGGAGGTCGGCGACCGTCGGCAGGCCGGCGGCGTCGCCGTTGCGGGCCAGCGCGCGCAGCGCCGCCGCCGGGTCGTCGGCGTCGAAGTCGGCGGCCAGCAGCGCCAGTTCACGGGGGTCGGGTGCGCCGAGGTCGGTCGCGATCCGGCGGGGCACGTCGCGGGGGTCGAGCCGGGCCACGATCGCGGCTCGCCGGGCGGGCTCATCGGTGAGGTGCCAGAGCAGTTCCAGCGCACGATGGCGGACCGGACGCAGGTGGGGTGCGATGACACCTGCCGGGGCGTCGCCGCCCGGCGAGGTCAGGCCGAGCCATTCCTGCAGCGCGGCCACGGTCTGCTGACCGCCGACGGCCTCCAGGGCATGCAACGCCGCCGCCGGCGCCCTCGGCAGCGCGTCGAGCACCGCCGCTTCGGCCGGGGCGTGGCGCAGCGCACGGATCGCGGCCAGGAAGGGCTCCGGCCGCGACGCCACGGGCAGCACGCCGGCGATCGCATCGCCGACCGGCAGGTCGCCGCTTCCCTGCTGAGCGAGCGCGACCAGCAGCGCCAGCCGCCGCGGCCACGTCGGGTCGTCGGCGTCCTCGGCCACCAGCGCGTGGAACGCGTCGCGCCGACACGTGAACATGATCGTGGCGAGCTCGGCCGCGGCCACGGTGTGGTCGGCGAGCGCGAGGCCCACGATGGCCGCCGCGTCCTGCCCGGCCGGGAACAGGCCGCGCCGGTGCAGTGCCCGCAGGCAAACGGCCATGGAGCCGCCGAACAGCAGCGGGTCGGTGGCGGCCACCGAGGTCAGCTCGCCGATGTCGTCGCGTCCGGCCAGGTCGCCCAGTGCCTGCAGCGCGCGCTGCCGGGCCCGCGGTGGCGTCGCCTCGTCCGCGACCATCTCCCACAGGAGGTCACCGTGTCCGTGCCGGGTCGCGGCCGCGAGCGCGGCATCGAGCTGCGGCGACGGCGAACCGGCGGCCAGGTGCGGGCGCAGCTTCTCCGGTCGCAGCGCAGCGAGCGCGGCCCATGGCTCGGCTAGCTCACGCAGGGCGGCCGTGGCCAGACCGGTGGAGTCGAGCAGCCTGCCGAGGTGTTCGCGGGCTCGGGCCGGGGCCAGCAACGCGGCGTGCAGCCCTTCGCGAGCCAGCCGCAGCGCGGCGCCCTGGAGCACCTGGTCGCCGCTGGCGGCCAGTTCCCCGACCAGGTCGTCGAGCTGGTCGGGGTCGGCGGCGGCGATCCCGGCCACGGCCTGGTAGAGCAATTCGCCCGCCGGTTCGTGACGAACCGTCGCCGGCTGGTGGGAGATCTCCGCCCGCAGCCAGGCGATCTGCACCCCGATCGGCAGACCCGCCGCACGCCACTGCGGTCGGCGCTGCTGGGGGACGTGACGCCACAGCTGCTGATGGAGGCGGGCCAGCACCAACGCCGTCTCCGGCGGCCCGTCCAGGGTCGCCGGCAGCAGCCCGGCGAGCTCGGCCGACTCCGATTGCTCGATGCCGGGCCGGGCGATCCGTGCGCCCAGCCGGTCCAGGCCCAGATGCCGCAGTGCCGGGTCATCGTGGCGGACCAGAAGCTTCAAGACAGCCGGTGGGCAATCCTGCGCCCCGAGGTGCCCGGCGAGCCAGGCGAGGTCGGCACGCCGCACCGCGGCCCGTACCGGCTCGCTCACTGGTGTCATGCCGCCCGATGTTAGTGCGCCGCGTGATCGCGTCCAGTCCAGCCGACCTGAGGTGCCGAACAGCGCCGCGACGGACCTGCCCCCGCATTCCCAGGGAGACCCTCGGGCGGCACGGCACCACCGCTGACACCCTCTCCGTCGCTGACAGCGGGCAAGGAGGCAGGAAGAGGATCGCGGTCGAGGGCACCTGGAGATGATGCGATCGGGGAGAATCACGCGATGCACTATTGCCAGCGTTGCGAACCTGCGGTCGTTCTCGAACCGGCCGCAGCTGTCGCGGTCTGCTCGCGCTGCGGCTGGACCGAACCTGCCCGCCGCGAGCCGCTGTACGTCGTCACCGGGGCGTCCGGCTCCGGAAAGACGGCGATCTTCGCACCGCTGGCTGCCGCGCTGCCTGAATGCGTGGTCTTCGACGTGGATTGGCTGATCGATCCGCTGCAGCACAACGGGTCGGTCGACTGGGACGCTTTCCGCGATGCCTGGCTGAGTGTCGCGCACGGCATCGCGCAGGGAGGCCGCAGCACCGTCCTGCTGGGGCCGCTGATGCCGGAGCAGTTGGCGGACCTGCCGTCGCGGCGCTGGATCGGGCCGGCCCATTTCGCCGTCCTGGATTGCACGGATGAGCAGCGCCGCGCCCGGCTCCAAGCCAGGCCGTCATGGCGCGAGCATGCCGTCGGCGAGCATCTGGCCTTTGCCGCGCACCTGCGCCGCACCATCGGCACCGTGCTGCACACCGGAACGGACACGCCAGATCAGACCGCTCGACAGGTCGCCGCCTGGGTGAGAAGAACCGCAGCTCGCCGCGACGATCACGCAACGCCTCTGTCGGCCTCATCCAGCAGCTGAGCCGGGTGGGAGCGAGGATGGCAGGCGGCGTCCGGCGAGCCACCGGCCGTTCGGGCCGGCCCTGTAGCAGGGCCGGCACCACGACACGGCTCGCATCGACTTGACGAGTGGTTCCAGGGGGTTGGCGAGGAGTTACCCGTACCGTCACAGTGGCTTGAAGTAATCCCCGGCGGCCATGTAAGCGAAGACGGACAGTCCGATCCGCACGCCCTGGTTGTCAGCGGATCGGAAGTGGACACCACCCCAGATGCGCGCTTCGACGACCTCGGCCAGCGCCTTCGAGAAGCTCGTGAAGTGCCGGGTCGCGTTCGCGGCGGGACTGTACGCGCTGAAGGAGATGTTGTCCTTACGGTAGAAGAACGCCAGTGTTGCCATCGATGCGGAGGTGAAGCAGGTGTGGCCGGAGGTGTATTCGGGGAACGGAGGTGTCACGAGCAGCGGCATCCAGTCCGGATCACCCACGGTCGCCCGGTTGCCGTCGGTGTCGCCGAGTTGGACCGCTGTCACCGGCCGCCAGAAGTTCCAGTACTCCTTCTCGCTGTAGCAGGCGATGAGGGCATCGGCCTCGGTCATGTCCACCATGGCGAACATGCGCGCAGCCTGCAGCGCGTTCAGCCCTTGACTGACCGCGACCTGGCGTTTGATCTCCCATTCGGTGAGGCGCCGGTCATGCCACCAGATCGCGGCCGTCGTCTGGTCGGCGGTGCGTGCCGAACTGTCGACCGCGCCGAGCCGTTTCACCTCGTTGTAGTCCCGGGCGTAGGCGCTGCTGGTGAGCGCGGGCGGACCCGAGGTCCGGAACATGGACGCGCTGGGCAGGAGGAACGGTTTGACGTGCCCCGTCCAGGCGCCGGCCGACGCGAACGTCGGTGGCGTCGGGCGCCACTGACCAGGCTGGGTGCCCACCCGCCAGGTCTGCGACCCGAATGCGCCGTCATTGCGACGTGCCGCGATCATCGCGGCCGCGGTCTGCGCCCCCACCGACACGCCGCGCTGCTTCGCCGAGCCGTCGGGAATCGCAGCCAACGCGGCGTCGTATTGGGCCTGAAGCCGTGCCAGTTGAGCGGGGAACAAGGACACGAGCATCTCGTACGCGGCCGTCGCGACGGCCGCGTCGGTCGACTCCGTGCCGTCGGCGGCCGGTGCGCCCAGATACGGCCGGTACGGCGTGCCCGCGATCGCGTTCACCGCGTCGTAGACGGCCCCGTGCACCATCGCGAAGCTGCGCGCCTGCTCGTTCGGCTGCTGCTGCGCAACGTCCCAGATGGCCTGCTGGGCGTTGACGTCCCAGGCGATGACCGGATTGGCGGCGGCAGCCTGGGCGATCGGCGATCGGAGTGCCACCGTTGACGTGAGGATGACGGCTGTGGAAACGGCGATGCGCAGGAAGGTACGCATTGACATGGAATCCCCGTTCTGAACGTAACCTGCCACTCGTCACCCATCGAACCATTCCTCTCCGTGGATCACAATGGCCGACGTCGCCCGCCCGAGACGTTGCCCGCGACGGCAGGCTTCCGGACGCCGTTGCATCGCCGGATCGGCGTGTGTATCGAACCGGCGCCGTAGCCGCGGTCAGCGCCCGTTGAAGAACCAGGTCAGCAGGGCTCACCCGGCTCGATGGCGCGGGAATCCGAATCAGTCTCGGTGTGTCGCGCGGACACGAGGTGCGGGAACCGCCGGCGACCGGAGCGAGCCCGGCGGTCGACGTGACCGGCACCACGCCGCTGCTCACCGTGAACCTGCCGGCCCGCCGGACGGTATCGTCCCACGGTAGATCGATCATCGGCGCCGACAGCCGCAGGAGGAATACCCGTGACGAGCCGTCAGCAGGAGACGGGCCACGGCCCGGGTGCGCGGGACGTGGTGCGGCTCGCCGTCGTCGTGGGCGCACTGGGTGTGGTGTTCGGCGACATCGGCACCAGCCCGATCTACACCATGCAGACCGTTTTCAACCCCGCCGACCCGCACCCCGTGCCGGTCAGCGTGGACAACGTGTTCGGCGTCGCGTCCCTGATCTTCTGGTCCGTGATGATCATCGTGACGGTCACCTACGTCCTGCTCGCCATGCGCGTCGACAACCAGGGCGAGGGCGGCATCATGGCGCTCATCACGCTGCTGCGCCGGTGGAGTTCGAACGGGGGCCGCACCGCGGCCGTGCTCGCGGCGCTGGGCATCTTCGGCGCGGCGCTGTTCTTCGGCGACAGCATGATCACCCCGGCGATCTCGGTGCTGTCGGCGATCGAAGGCCTGGAGATCGTCAACCCCGATCTGGAGCCGGCGGTCGTCCCGATCACCGCCGTGATCATCGTGGCGCTGTTCATGGTGCAGCGCAGGGGCACCGCGGCGGTCGGCCGCGTGTTCGGTCCCGTCATGATCGCCTGGTTCCTGGTCATCGCGGTGCTCGGGATCGCCGGGATCACCCACCACCCCGACATCCTCAAGGCCCTGTCCCCCGCGTACGCCCTGAGCTTCCTGGCCGGCCACTTCGGCATCGCGTTCTTCGCGCTGGCCGCGATCGTGCTGTCGGTCACCGGTGCCGAGGCGCTCTACGCCGACATGGGCCACTTCGGCCGCCGCGCCATCACCCGTGGCTGGCTGGGCCTGGTCCTGCCCGCCTGCGTGCTCAGCTACGTCGGCCAGGGCGCGCTGATCCTCGAGGACCCCGCCAACATCAGCAGCCCGTTCTTCCTGCTCGCCCCCGGCTGGGCCCGGTTGCCGCTGGTCATCCTGGCCACCGCCGCGACCGTCATCGCCTCCCAGGCCGTGATCACCGGCGCGTACTCGGTCGCCTCCCAGGCCGCGCAGCTGGGCTACCTGCCGCGGCTGCGGATCGCGCACACCTCCGAGGCGACCATGGGCCAGATCTACGTCCCGTGGATCAACTGGCTGCTGATGACCTCGGTGCTGATCCTGGTGTTCGCGTTCCAGACCTCCGCGGCCCTGGCGTACGCGTTCGGCATGGCCGTCACCGGCACCATCACCATCACCACCCTGCTGTTCTTCTACGTCGCCCGCCTCAAGTGGGGCACCCCGCGCTGGCTGCTCGGCATCGGAGCGTTCCTCCTGCTCGGCGTCGACCTGCTGTTCGTCGCCGCCAACCTGACCAAGCTGGTGCACGGTGCCTGGCTGCCGCTGCTCATCGGCCTCACCGCCTTCACGATCATGACTACGTGGCAGCGCGGTCGTGCCATCGTCACCGCCGAACGCGCGCGCACCGAAGGAACCCTGCCCGAGTTCGTCGAGCAGCTGCGCGAGACGGCCGCCTCCACCGCGACGGTGCCCGGCACTGCGGTGTTCCTCAACCGCGGCAAGCAGACCGCACCGCTGGCCCTGCGCGCCAACCTCGAGCACAACCACGTCCGGCATGAGCACGTCGTCATCATGTCGATCGAAACCGACACCGTGCCCCGCGTGCCCGCCGACGAACGCATCACCGTCGACGACCTCGGCTACACCGACGACGGCATCACCCACGTCACCGCACGGTTCGGATACATGGACAACCCGGACGTGCCCGCCGCACTGCACACCCTGGACCCGGCGCTCACCGAGGGACAGCTGGATCTCGACAACGCGTCGTACTTCCTGTCGACGATCGAACTGCGGCGCGGCCCGGCGCCGACGATGGCGTCATGGCGCAAGCGGCTGTTCATCGCCACCTCGTACATCACCGCCGACGCGGCCGCGCACTTCGACCTGCCGCGCGACCGCACCATCATCATGGGCTCGCACATCGACGTGTAGGACATGGCACGGCCGGCCGGGACATCGCCCCGGCCGGCCGCGACATACGGCACCCGCGTTACGGGGCCGGGTACTGCGTGACGTACACCGGTGCGCCGATGCGGGTCGTGTCAGCCGGGTCGCCGAGCCCGTTGACCACGTGGTCGATCGTGCCCGCGCTGAGGTTGACGGTCATGATGTGGTGCAGGTTGATGCCCGGCCGGTTCGGCACCTCGAAGCCGTTCTCGGTGTGGATGGACGGGTTGTTCTGGTTGAACACGTAGACGCCGCCACCGTAGAGGGTGTGCTTGCGCACGTGGTCGCCGACCTTGTAACCCGCGTAGCCTTCGACGTCGCCGTTCATCCAGTCGGCCTGCGTCGGCGGGTCGTAGGGCAGCTCGTTCTGGTACAGGATGGTGCGGCCGTTCTCGCCGTTCCAGACGGTGTTGTACTTCTGGAAGTGCTCGACGAACAACCCGTTGGCATTGACGTTGTCACCGTTGATGACCGCGCCGTACCGGCCGGTGTTGGTGTTCCACCGCTGGGTGTCGGTGAAGCCCTCCACGCCGTGGTCGCCGCGCCACACCCAGGTGTGGTCGATGACCACGTTGTCGCTGTTGACCTCCAGCGCGGTGTCGGTCTTGCCGATGTGCGGACCGCCGACGCGGAAGTACACGTCCGACAGCGTGGTCGGGTTGCTCGCCTGCGACCAGCGCAGGAAGTTGTGCTTGCGGCCGACGCGCAGCAGCACCGGGGACTCCTTGAGACCCGCGTCGACGGTGACGCCCGCGATGATGACGCCGGGCACGTCGGCGACGTCGAGCGGCACGGAGCCGTTGACGGCGGTCAGCGTCGCCTGGCCCAGACCCAGCACCACGGTGTCGGGGCGCCAGACCTCGATGCTGCGGGCGATGTCGTACACACCCGGGGTGAGCAGCAGGTTCTTACCAAGCGCCAGCGCCACGTTGATCTTCGTGACGGAGTCGCCGGGCTTGGCGACGTAGAAGTCGCTCAGCGGCACGGTGCGGCCCGGGGTCAGGCCGTTCGCCCAAGAGACACCGCTGCTGTCGAACTTCGCCGACGGCACCCGCACCTGGTACTTGCCGTTGGCGTCCAGGAACAGGTACGGCTTCTCCCGGGTGACCGGGGTGGTGGCCAGGGTGGTGTAGGGCGGGTTCGGGAACGCCTCGTCGGTCGGGGCGCCGACCACACCGGTGAACACCTGGTTCCACACGCCGTTGGACCAGCCGGCCACCTCGCTGTTGCGGGTCAGCCACTGCTGCTGCGAGCCGCTGACCACGAACGGCAGCTTCGAGTCGGCGATGAAACCGCCGCTGGCGTACTGCGGGCCGGCGGTGCAGTAGTCCATCAGCGACAGGTTCGCCCCGGTGATGTTGAGCCGGCGCATCGAGACCGCCTGTGACACCCCCCAGAAGTTCGCCGAGCCGCGGCAGCCGTCCTGCCCGGCGGAGTTGACGTTGATCGTCAGGTTGGACAGGGTGCGCCAGAAGTTGACCAGCGCGAGGCAGTTGCTGGTGCCGCCGTCGGCCAGGCAGCGGTTGTAGACCTCGACCTTGCCGTTGATCACGACGTCGGTCGGCGACGCGCCGAGGCCGGCGATCTCGGTGTAGTAACCCACCTTCACCTGGAGGGGCTGCTCCGCGGTGCCGTAGGTGCCGGGCTTGAACAGGAACGCGTACCGGTTGGGCGCCATCTCGGCGTCGACCTGTGCCGTGTGCACCGCGTCCAGGGTGGCCTGGATCTGGCTGACGGGCATGCTCGGGTCGAAGACGGTGACGTTCGCGCCGAAGTTCGGCGCGGCGGCCGACGGCGGGGTCGCGGCGGCGGCCGGGCCACTGGCGCCGGCGACGACGATCGCCGCGGCGAGCGTCGCCTTCAAGCCGAGCGCCACCTTCCGGCGTACGGCGCCGGTGCCCGGGGACGGTGCCGCTACGGCACTGCCGGGACTCGTGCTCATCATGGAGTGCAGGTCCTCTCTGCTGGACGGCTCGGCACGGTGACAGCGCTCTCGCCCATGCGAGTGAGGCGTGACATGGATTTTCGATGTCGGAGAGAGCGCTCTCCCGTGCCAATCCTCTGGAGCGTAGCGGAGCGGACTCATTCTGGAAATCTCCGTTGTGGACGCTGACGCATCGATCCCGGTTTGCCGGAACAGCAGGCTTCCTCGCATCTCGCCCCGCTTGGCACCGACCGTCCATCCCGGCCGACGGGGCCGATGACGGCCCCGCCCGCTACGCCCGGAGATCAGGCGAACTGCGGCACCCGAGACTCCTGGCGCGCAGTGACCGACAGGTGCGCCGACAGCGCGTCGAGGAAGTCAGGCGCGTCGAAGATCTCCCCGGCGGAGGCGACGCCACTCGTCCGCGTCTGCCCGTCGAGGATGCGCCGGACCGCTTCGACCGCCAGCGGCGCGCTGATGGCGTAGATGTCCTGGCCGACGGCGACGACGCGGCGCTGCGTGTCACCGGAGCGCACGACGACGTCCACGGTGAACGTCTGCGCGGACCGGCCGAGCTCGTCGACCGCGGCCGGTGCGGGCGTGTCCACGGCGGCCAGGTCCCGCGCCGCGGCGGTGGTCATGTATGTGCGCACCTCGGGAATGGACAGGTGGCTGGGCACGGTGACTACGTCGGCCATCGTGAACTCGCCGAACACGGGCCGCGGGCCCATCGGTGCGGGGAAGTCCCAGTCCAGGGTCGGCAGGTCGCCCTCGGCCGCGTAGTACTCCAGCCGTCCGCCGGTGTGGCGGACACGCCGGCCGTCGCGGCGCTCGCGGGAGACGGTGCCGGAGACGCGGGTCCCGGCCGTCGGGTGCCAGCTGTTCAGCCCGTACGCGACGTGCGCCTCGTCGGCCGCCGTCCAGTCGCCCATCGCCGTCGTGACCAGCAGGTCGCCGAGTCCGCCGAAGAAGGCCATCGCCGGGACCACCGCCACGCCCGCCGCCTCGGCGCGGTCGGCGAAGTGCGTGAACGTGTCGACGTTGGCCTCGATCTCGGCCGCCACGTCCACGTACGGGATCGCGGCGCGCAGGGCGGCCTCGATCACGGGACCCGCGGTCGAGGCGAACGGGCCGGCGCAGTTCACGACCGCGGCCACGCCCCGCAACGCCCGGTCGAGCGAGGCCGGGTCGTCGACCGACGCCACCCGGTGTGCGAGCCCGGGATGCTCCTGCGCCATCGTGCGGAGCCTGCCCGCGTCGCGGCCGAGCAGCACCGGGACGAAGCCCTGCGCGCGCAACTCCGCCACCACGAACCGGCCGGTGTGCCCGTATGCGCCGAACACCGCCACCGTCTGCTTCGTACTCATCTGCCTTGCCCCTTAAAGATCGACTAAAACCATCCTCCCGTCGGCGGCCGGTCCCGGCGAGTGTCTGGAACGCCAAGCCCCATACACTTTCGGACATGGCCACCATCGCGCTCGCCGCCACCGACGGGATGCTGCACTTCGAGCTCGCCATGGCCTGCGAGATCTTCGTCCGCGACCCCTCCGGCCTGGCCGACCCGTGGTACGACCTCGTGGTCTGCGGCCCGGGCCCGGTCCGGATCGGCAGATTCCACCTGGAACCCGACGCCGGCCTGGACCGCCTGGCCCGCGCCGACACCGTGATCATTCCGGCCGTGGCGGACATCGACGTGGACCTGCCGTCCGGCCTGGTCGACGCCGTCCGCGCAGCCCACGAGGCGGGCGCCCGGATCGTCTCGCTGTGCACGGGCGCGTTCGTGCTGGCCGCCGCCGGCGTGCTGGACGGGCTGCGGGCGACCACGCACTGGGCCCACACCGACGAGCTGGCCGCCCGCCATCCCCGGGTGACGGTGGACCCCGACGTGCTCTACGTCGACAACGGCAACGTGCTCGCCTCCGCCGGCAAGGCCGCCGCGATCGACCTGTGCCTGCACCTCATCCGCCGCGACCACGGCTCGACGGTCGCCAACGCCGTCGCCCGCCGGCTGGTGGTGCCGCCGCACCGGGCGGGCGGCCAGGCCCAGTTCGTCACCACGCCGGTGCCCGCCCGCGACGACCATCCCCTGGCCGACCTGCTCCCCTGGGCGCTGGAACGCCTGGACCGCCCGCTGACCGTGGAGGACCTGGCCCGCCAGACGAACATGAGCTCACGCAACCTGGCCCGCCACTTCAAGTCGGCGACGGGCACCACCCCGCTGCAATGGCTGTCGACGCAGCGCATCCGCCGCGCCCAGGAGCTGCTGGAGAACACCGACAGCAGCATCGACGCCATCGCGGAGGCGGCCGGCATGGGCACCGCCACCACGCTGCGCCGCCACTTCCACCGCACCGTCGGCGTGCCTCCGGATGCCTACCGCCGCACCTTCCGCACCGCCTGGCCCCTGCCCGAGTCGTGAGCCGCCTGTCCGATCGGCAGGCTGACGGTCGCGCTCAGCGGAGGTGACCGGCTGTCCCGTCCCGGCGTGCCGGAGAACCGGCTGACCCGTCCCGGCGTGGCGGGGAAATCGTGGTGCCCGCCCGGCCGGCACGATGGCAGACTGCCCAGGTGGACGACATCGCACAGGCGACAACCGGACCTGCGGTATGACCGGCCGATCGACGACTCCGGAAGCGGCGCGACCGCACCGCCGGATGTCGTTCAACGCGGCCGCGAGCACCTACCAGCGCGGCCGGCCGCCGTACCCGGACGCGGTGTTCGACCTGCTGGCCCGCCGCTGCGGGCTGCGGCCGGGCGCGCGGGTGCTGGAGATCGGCGCGGGCAACGGGCTGGCGACCGGGCCGCTGCTGGCAGCCGGGGCGCACGTGGTCGCGGTGGAACCCGGCGCGAACCTCGCCGCGATCCTCACCGACAACCATGCGTGCGACCGGCTCGAAGTGATCGTCGCCGACTTCGAGACCGCGACCACCACCGGCGGCTTCGACCTGGCGGTGGCGGCGACGGCGCTGCACTGGCTCGACCCCGCCACCTCGACCGAGAAGATCGGCGGCCTGGTCCGGCCGGGCGGGTGGCTGGCCGCCTGGTGGACCGACTTCGGCGACGTCAGCCGGCCGACACCGTTCCGCGACCGGCTCGACGAGGTGTACCGCGACCTGCTGCCCGCCGAAGCCGGCTACCGGCAGAGCCGCTCGTACATGCTCGACACGGACCGGTGGCGCGGGCAGCTGACCGCCGGCGGCTGGTTCGGCGACGTCGCCGTCGAGGTCATCGCCTGGCAGCAGACCCTGACCCCGGAGACCGCACGCGACCTGTGGTCGACGTTCCCGAACATCGCCGAACTCGCCCCGGCCGACCGCGAGCAGTTCCTGACCCGGCTCGCCGCGCTCATCGAGGACGAGGGCGGGCAGGTCGACGATCCGCGCCTGACCGTCGTCTACACCGCCGCCCGCACCGCACGGACGTCCTGACTCAGCTGCGGCCGAGCCGGCGGATGGCGAGGACCCAGGCGACGGCTGCGAGCGCCGCCAGTAAACCGAGCGCGGTCAGGTCGTTGCCGTCGCCGAGCCACGGTCGGCGGATGCTGTCGACGAGCAGTCCGGTCGGGGTGTAACCGGCGACGGTGTTGACGGCGGCGGGCAGGCGGCCTGGCGGTGGTCCGCCACCGACCAGGAAGAAGGTGCCGAAGAACAGCACCAGGCCGACGCCCTGGGCGGCTCGGGCCGACGGCAGCAGCGACCCGAGCAGCGTGCCGAGGGCGGAGAAGGCGATGACGCCGACGGCGAACGCGGTGACCACACCGGCGACGTCACGCGGGGCGGCCAGGTCGAACCCGGTGTAGGCGATCACCAGCTGGACGGTGGCGCCGACGACGGCCAGCACGGCCATCACGACGACCTGGGATCCGGCCACCGCACGGCCGGCCAGGCCGGCGGCCTGGAACCGGCGCAGCACGCCGCTGTCACGGTAGGCGGCGAGGTGGGCGGGGGTGCCCATGAAGCCCAGGACCGCGATGGCCGCCGCGAGGTATGCCGTGACGTAGAAGACCGTGCCGTCGCCGCCCCCGAACACCGGGGACGTCTCGCCGCCGAAGGAGACGAGCAGCAGCACCATCATCGTGACCGGGAAGGCCAGGCTGAAGACCAGCACCAGCGGCTCCCTGGTCAGCAGCTTGAGCTCGGTCCATACCAGCTGTCCGGTCATCACTGGGCTCCTTCGTCCAGGCGACGGCCGGTCAGGGCGAGGAAGACGCCCTCCAGCCTGGGATGGTGGGTGCGGAAGTCGTCGGGGAACAGGCCGTGTTCGGCGAGCGCCGCGGCGACCCTGACCGCGGCCGGGCCGGTGCCCTCGACGGTGACGCGGCCCCCGTCGACGGTCACCGCCGTGACCCCGGGCAGCAGGCGCAGGAAGGTCACGTCGCTCGGGCCGGCGGTGAACGTGGTGCGGACCGCCCCGCCGTGGCGCGCGGCGAGCGCGGCCGGGGTGTCGAGCGCGACGACGCGCCCGCCGTCGACGACGGCGACCCGGTCGCACAGCGCCTCGGCCTCCTCCATCAGATGGGTGACCAGGACGACGGTGGCGCCGCGGTCGCGGACCCGGCGTACGAGGTCCCAGGTGGTGCGCCGGGCGACGGGGTCCAGACCAGTGGTGAGCTCGTCGAGGAACACGATCTCGGGGCTGCCGAGCATGGCCAGGGCGAGGAACAGCCGCTGCCGCTGGCCGCCGGACAGGGCGCCGTAAGCGCGGCGGCGCAGCGCGGTCAGACCCCAGGTCTCCAGTGTGTGCGCCACGTCGACGGACTGGTCGCCGGTGAAGCGGCGGCCGAACAGTGTGATCGCCTCGCCGGCCCGGAGCCGGTCCGGCAGTGCCGCCGACTGGAGCTGGGCGCCGATCCGGCGGCGCAGGCGGCCGACGTCGCGGTCCGGGTCGAGCCCGAGCACCGCCAGCTTGCCGCCGTCGCGGGGACGCAGACCCTGCAGGCATTCGACCGTCGTGGTCTTGCCGGCTCCGTTCGGGCCGAGGATCCCGAAGATCTCCCCGCGCCGTACGGACAGGCTGACGTCGGCGACCGCCGTGACGGGGCCGTACCTCTTGTGGAGCCGCTCCACGTCGATCACGGTTTCCATGCACCGCACGGTACGAGCGCACGGGACCGCCGTCGTCGGCGAAACGAGGCACCGCCGCCTCACACTTTCGAGGTACGCGGTGCCGTGGCCCTACTCCCCCGGGCGGACCAGCCCGGTCTCGTATGCCAGCGCCGCGGCCTGAACCCGGCTGCTCAGACCGAGCTTGGTCAGCATCCGGGAGACGTGGGTCTTGGTGGTGAGCTCGGAGATCTGCAGCAGTGCGGAGATCTCCCGGTTGGACCGGCCGCGCGCGACGAGGCCGAGGACCTCGCGTTCCCGGTCGGTGAGCAGGTCGAGCCCGGCGGGCACGGGCCGGTCCCGGACGATGCGGGCGGCGATGAGGCGGTCGACGAGGCGTCGGGTGGTCACCGGCGAGATGACCGTGCCACCGCGGGCCGCGGCCCGGATCGCGTCGAGCAGCTGCGTCGGCGGGGTGTCCTTGACGAGGAACCCGGCGGCGCCGGCTTCCAGGGCGTCGAAGGCGTTCTCGTCGGTGTCGAACGTGGTGAGGATGAGCACTTCGGGTGGTTCGGCCAGGGCCCGGATCCGCCGGGTCGCCTCGATGCCGTTGACGCCCGGCATGCGGATGTCCATCAGCATGACGTCGAGCCGGTGGCTGCGGGCGAGCTCGACGGCGGCGGCTCCGTCGCCGGCCTCCCCCACGACGTCCAGACCCGCGTCCGCGTCGAGCAGCGCCCGGAACCCGGCCCGGACCAGTTCCTGGTCGTCCACGACCGCGACGCGGATCATGACAGGGCCTCCCGAACGAGTGTCCCGTGGTCCGGCTCCTCGGGTGTCAGCGGAAACCGGGCGGTGACGGCGAATTCCTCGCCCTCGCCGGTGATCTGCAGCCGGCCGTCGTAGAGCGCGACGCGCTCTGCCATGCCCCGCAGGCCCTGGCCCGGCACCACGGTCCGGCCGAACGGGCCACCCGTGTTGCGGACCTCGATCTCCAGATGTTCCGGCAGGTAGCGGATCGTCACCCAGGCTGGTGCCCCGGAGGCGTGTTTGGCCACATTGGTCAATGCCTCCTGGGCCAGGCGGTAGACGGCCAGTTCGAGGCCGGTCGGCGCCGGACGGTGGACGCCGTGCACGGTGAGCGTGACCGGCACCTGTGACTCACGCGCCTGTTCGATCAACCGGTCCAGGTCGCGCAGGCCCGGCTGCGGCTCGGGCAGGGGCGCCCGCGGATCGGGGTCGCTCAGGACGGCCAGCATGCGGCGCATCTCCGACAGCGCCTCGCGGCCGGTGCTCTCGATGACCCGCAGCGCGGCGGCCGCCTCGGCGGGGCGCGAGTCCAGCAGGTGCGCGCCCACCCCGGCGCGTACGGTGATCACGCTCATCGCGTGCGCGATGACGTCGTGCAGCTCCCGGGCGATCCGGGCCCGCTCGTCGGCCACGGCACGATCCGCGAGTTCACGGCGTGCCTGCTCCAGCGCCGCCGTCCGGGACTCCAGCTGCGCGGCGTAGGACCGGCGGTCGGCCAGTGCGGCGCCCAGCGCCCACACCACGACGAACATCACCGCGACGTACCCGATCTCGGCTTCGGGCGCCCGCCAGAAAACCGCCGCGACCAGCATCCAGGCCGGCGCGAGCAGGCCGAGCGCGCGGACCCGGAGCGGCCGGGCCCACGTGCCGACCGCGTACATCGCGGCGACCGCCGGCAGCGACTGCAGCAGGTGCGGTTCATGGCCGAGCAGCATCCAGCACGGGTACGCGACGCTGAGCAGGGCCAGCACCGCGAGCGGGTAACGCCGCAGCAGGAGCAGCGGCAACGTGTTCAGGGCGACGAGCAGCAGGTCGAGTGGCTGTCCGTCCGGGCCGAGGTCGCCGAGCCGCCACGCGGAGAGCGTGAAGACCGCCGTGAGAACGGCGGTGAGCGTGCGCAGGCCTCGTGACGTGCCGATCATCGCGGCCGACGCTACACGTCCCGGCAGCAGGACGGAATGTCCAGGTCATGCCCACCGCTGGGGCGCTCCGGTCCGGCGAAGTCGGTAGTCCGGGGCCGCTCCACCAAGGGGAGCGGCCCCGGACAACGGGCTCAGGACACGTCGCGCGAGCGGGTGAGCAGCGTGCCGACGAGGCCGGTGACGACGGCCCAGCCGACCAGCACCAGCGCGCCGACCCAGTACGCGGGCTGGCCGGGAAGGTTGGCGCCGCTGGTCATGAGGTTCGACGCCAGCGACGGCATCGCCCACTGGACGTTGGCGAGCCAGTCCCAGTCCAGCGCGGTCGTCAGCAGGTTCACGATGATCGACACGGCGGCCGTGCCCACCGTGTAGACGACCATCGCGGTGACGGTGGCGCCGATCTGGCTGCGGATGAGCACCCCGATGCCGATGCCGATCAGTGCCCACAGCGCGTACGCCAGGCCGTTGAGCAGGACGGCCCGGATGACCTCGCTGTCGCCCAGGGCCGGAGTGATGCCCTCGGATTCGAGGAAGATCGCGGTCGCCGGCACGGTCAGCGCCGTGGTCACCAGCCACAGCACGATGCCGAAGACGCCGCCCGCCACCGCCTTGGCCACGATCACCGAGGTCCGGTGCGGGGTCGACAGGAACGTCGTGGTCGCGGTCTGGTGGTGGAACTCGTTCGTCACGGTGATGATGCCCAGGAGCATGACGAACATCAACCCGAAGTACTGCCCCGAGGTGACCATGTAGGAGGTCAGCGCGACGGGATCGGCCAGCGCCTTCAGCACCGCGGCCTGCTCGGGGTCCATGGTCTGGCCCGCCTCGGTCGGCGGCTCCAGCACGAAGTGCATGTTCAGCGCGTTGGCCGCGAACGCCACCACGAGCAGGCCCATCGCGCCGAGCGCGAACAGCCACCACACGTTGGTCGTACGGATCTTCAGGAATTCGCTGCGGACGAGCCTCACCGGATCGCCTCCTTGCCCGCTGTGAGGTCGAGGAAGACGCGCTCCAGGTCGGGGCGTTCGGTGACCAGTTCGTGGATGGCGACCCCGGCGCGCAGCGCGGCGTCGCCGACCTGCTCGGCGGTGACGCCGGTCAGCACCAGCGCGCCGTTCTCGCCGCTGCTGCTGCCGACGCCGTCGAGCGCGCCGAGCAGTTTGTCGGGGTGCGGGGTGCGCACGCGTACCGTGCCCACACTGCCCGCGTTGCCGATCACCTCGGCGACCGGGCCCTGCGCGACCAGCCGGCCCGCCGCGATGATGACGACGTCGTCGGCGAGCAGCTCCATCTCCGACAGCAGGTGGCTGGAGACGAGGATGGTGCGGCCTTCGCCGGCGAGTTTCTGCAGCAGGTCGCGCATCCAGCGGATGCCCTCGGGGTCCAGGCCGTTGGCCGGCTCGTCGAGGATGAGCACCCGCGGGTCGCCGAGCATGGCCGCGGCGATGCCGAGCCGCTGCCGCATACCCAGCGAGTAGCCCTTGAACTTGCGCTTGGCCGCGGGGGTCAGCCCGACCAGCTCCATCGCCTCGTCGGCGCGGGAGGCCGGCAGACCGGCGGCGGCGCAGATGACCCGCAGGTGGTTGCGACCGGTGCGGCCCTTGTGCGCGCTCGACGCCTCCAGCACGGCGCCGACCGCGCGCAGCGGCTCGGCGAGGTCGGCGTAGCGGGAGCCGCCGATCGTCGCGGTGCCCGCGTTGGGCGACACCAGATTCAGGATCATTCGTAACGTAGTGGTCTTGCCTGCGCCGTTCGGTCCGAGGAAGCCGGTCACCCGTCCCGGCTTGATGGTGAACGAGAGTCCGTCGACGGCTTTGACCTGTTTGTAATGTTTGGTCAGGCCGGACACGACGATCTCACCATCGGTGATCACATTGCCCATCCGCACAGTGTGCTTGGCCGAGGCAAGTACGGCCACCGCGATTGCGTCACGATTCCCCCAACAACCGTCGGCGAAGACGATGCGGGGCGCGCTCTCCGCCGCCAGGACGACGGCGGAGTCCCCCGCGGGACCGAGGACCGCGTCCCTCGCCGGACTGACGGCACGTGCCCGCAGATGGGGCAGCATGGCTTCTGTCCAAAGGGGAGGAATGATGACCAGAACGCCCATCCGTGCCGTCCTCGGCGCCGCCATCACCGTGAGCCTGCTGGCCGGGGCCGCACCCGCCGCCGCCACCGGCTCGACCCTGCGCCCGCAACTGGAGGCGATCACCGCCGCCGGCATGCCCGGCGTGTTCGCCGAGGCCGTCGACGGCCGGCACCGCCAGTCGGCGGCCGCCGGGGTCGCCGACGTCAGCACCGGCGCGCCCACCCGGCCCGGCATGCGCCACCGCGTCGGCAGCATCACCAAGACCTTCACCGCGACCGTCCTGCTCCAGCTCGTCGGGGAGGGCAAGCTGCGGCTCGACGCCCCGATCGGCCGCTACCTGCCGGCGTACGCCGTCGACGGGGTCACCGTGAGGATGCTGCTCAACCACACCAGCGGCATCGCCGACTACGACCACGTCATCTTCGCCACCGACGTCCTGCTGGAGGAGAACCGCCACCGCACGTTCACCCCGGCCGAGCTCGCCGCGATCGGGCTGGGCCAGCCCCCGACGGACGTGCCGGGCGCGGCCTGGTCCTACTCCAACACCAACTACGTGCTCGCCGGGATGATCCTGGAGAAGATCACGGGGCGGTCCGTGGCACACGAGATCACCAAGCGGATCATCAAGCCGCTCGGCCTGCGCCACACCTACCTGCCCGGCACCGGCACCCGCATCCACGGCCCGCACGCCGCCGCCTACATCCCCTGGTACGACGGAGTGCTGCTCGACTTCGCCGACTACAACATGTCCTGGGCGTGGGCCGCCGGCGAGCTCGTCTCCACCACCGGCGACCTCAACATGTTCTACCGGGCGCTGCTGACCGGCAGGCTGCTGCGGCCCGCGCAGCTCGCCGAGATGCAGACGACGGTGCCGTGGGTGCCCGGCGCGCCCGAGTACGGCGGCTACGGCCTCGGGCTGTACTCGAACGCGCTGCCGTGCGGGCTGGCCTGGGGGCATGACGGCCTCGTGCTCGGCCACGCCACCATCTCCTGGCACAGCCCCGACGGCCGCCGCCAGGTCACCGTCGCGCAGAACATGACCCACTACGTCGCGCCGGGACAGCCCGACCCGATCGCCGACGCCACCATCGCGATGCTGGTCGCGCAGCTGTGCGGCGAGCAGCCGGCCACGGCCCGCACCGCCGTACGCCCGCACCTCGCCGATCAGGCCTTCCGCCGCTGAGTCACGCCGGCGCGGCACGGGTCCCGCGCCGCGCCGGCGTCTGCGCCACCCGGGTAGTCGCGAACCCGGTGCCGGTTCCGGCAAGCGGCCGGCTCAGACCGTTCGGTCGTGCTCCGCCCAGGCCCGCGACGGCTGCGGGCGCGGGTGGGCGTCGTGGTCAGCGGGCAGGCCCCACGCCTGTTCAAGATCGTCGACCCGCCGGGGCCGCGGGCGGCGGGTCGCCGTCGCGTCGCCCGTCCCCCGGCTGACCAGGGCGGCCAGCGCGGTGGTGATCGGCACCGCGGCGATCAGGCCGATCGTGCCGACCGCTGAACGCACGATCTCCTGCGCCAGGAACTCGTTGGTCAGCATCTCCCCCAGCGGCGCGCCGCCCGCGGTCAGCAGCAGCAGGGTGGGCAGCGACGCACCGGCGTACGCCAGCACGATGGTGTTGATGACCGAGGTGATGTGCGCCCGGCCGACCCGCGACGCCGCCCGGTAGAGGCCGGTGAAGCCCAGCTTCGGGTTGGCGGCCGCGAGTTCGGTGACGGTGTAGGCCTGGGTGACGGTGACGTCGTCGAGCACGCCGAGCGCGCCGATGAGGATGCCGGCCAGCAGCAGGCCCGCCATGTCGATGTCGGCGTTCACGAACGTGACGTACATCGACTCCTCGCTGGCCATGCCCGTCAGGTGCAGCAGCGACACCGACAGCGCCGACAGGCCGCCGGTCAGCGCGAGGGCGGTCAGCGTGCCCAGCACCGCCATCGAGGTGGGCGCGTTGATGCCGTGGGTGAGGTACAGCACCACCAGCATGATCACTGCCGAGCCGACGATGGCGACCAGCAGCGGCGAACTGCCCTGCAGGATCGCCGGCACGACGAACATCAGCAGCACCGCGAACGTGAACGCGAGCCCGACCAGCGCGAACACGCCGCGCCAGCGGCCGAACGCGATCACGGCGCCGACGAACGCCAGGGCCAGCGCCCACAGCCCGTCGGTGCGGTCGTGGTCGACGATCTCGTACCTGATCGCGCCTTCCTGGTCGATCGACTCGGTCTCCATCACGATGACCTTGTCGCCGGCCTCGACCTCGGCCGCACCCGGACCCGACGGGATCGAGGTGGTGACCACCTTGCCGTCGGCGAGCCGCACGACCACCTCTCCACACGCCGGTGGCGCGGTCTGCTCCGGGGTCTGCACCGGTGGCTCCGCGGCGTCGGCACAGTCGACGACGCGGACCCCCGCCACGACGCCGTCGTGGTTGACGGCCCCGGTCCAGGGCTCGGTCTTGAGGTCGCCCGGCCACAGCAGGAGCAGGCCGACGAGGGTGGCCACGGCTGCGGGGATCAGGGCGATCATCGTCAGCCGGGTGGCCCGCCGGCTCACCGGAACGGCATGGGAATGATCGTGAGAGTGGGAGTGACCTGGGTCACCGGCGGGGGTGTGCGGGTCGTGCGAGGGGGTCACCGGCGCTCCTCGGCGGTTCGGCAGCCGCCGTGCCCGGGGGCGGGGCCACGCGGCGTCGATGTCAACGTCCGGCCAAGTAAATCACGCAGCTCAGGATGGCCCTCATGGCGAGAACCAGTCGCGCCGGGCACGCACCCGGTTCACCGCGACCAGCGCGAGTCCGGCGACGACGGCCAGGCCCAGCGTCTGGACGGCAGCGAGCCGGTCCGCGGAACCGACCCGGACCGCGAGGCCGCACGCCACCACCAGGACACCGATGAGGATCAGCAACCTGCCCAGGCGGCTCAACCGCACCTCCCCGGCGCACGGAGTCAGGACCACATGCTTGCCGAGGCGTCTCGCCGCCGCAACAGGCACGCGAGTCCGATGTGGCCGGATGAGAAAGTTGTCGGGCGGCGCGCGGCCCCATAGCGTTGCCGGGCAGCCTCACCACAGGGAGTCACGTGAACCACCCACCGGTCGCCGCAGACCCCGTCGCCGACGCCCCGGCCACCCCGGCCGCCCACCACGAGGAGCAGCGCGTCGCCTGGGCCGAGTTGTTCTTCGACCTGATCTGGGTGTTCGCGATCACGCAGATCACCACCACGCTGGCCGGCGCGCACAGCGCGGGCGAGGCCGCTCGCACCGTGCTGCTGTTCCTGCCCCTGTGGTGGGGCTGGGTGGGCACCACACTGGTGGCGAACCTGGCCGGCAGCCGTGTCGACCGGGCCGCGGGACGGCTCGTGCTGTTCGGCGCCGCCGGCTGCGGCCTGCTGGTCTCGGTGGCGATCGGGCAGGCGTACGGCGACCACGCGATCCTGTTCGCCGTCGCCTACGCCGTGCTGCGGCTGGTCCTGTGGGCGGTCCGCAGTGGACTTTCCGGCGCGTCCCGGCGCCCCACGCTGGAGCCGTTCGCGGTCGCGCTGTTCGTCAGCGCCCCACTGTACCTGGCCGGCGCCGTGCTCGGCGGCCCGTGGCAGACCGCGCTGTGGGTGACCGCCGCGCTCATCGAGCTGAGCAGCCCGCGGCTGCTCCGCCGAAGCCTCAGCGAGCTGCGGTTCGAGACGGCGCACCTGCCCGAGCGGTTCGGGCTGGTGCTGATCATCGCGCTGGGCGAGACCGTGGTGGCCACCGGAAACCAGGCCGCCGCGGGCCGCCTCGGCACCGCGGAGCTGGTCGCGCTGCTGCTCGCGTTCACGCTGATCGTGCTGCTGTGGTGGACGTACTTCCACTATGGCGCACCGGCGGTGCGGCACAGCCTCGAGCACACCCCCGCCCAGTCGCGCATCGTCACCGACGTCTTCAGCTACGCCCACCTCGGCTACGTCGTCGCGATCGTGGCGGTCGCGGTCGGCCTGAAGAAGCTGCTCGCCCATCCCCTGGACGTGCCGCACAGCCTGCCCGAGCTGCTGCTGGCACCCGGTGTCGCGCTGTACCTGTGGGGGTTCTGCTACGCGCGCTGGCGTATGTTCGGCGCGGCGACGGTGCAGCGCTTCACCGCCGCGGTCAGCTGCTGCGCCATCGCCGCCGCGGCCGTCGTGCTGCCGCTCGTGGCGACGGCCGCGCTGCTGGTCGCCGTCCTGTTCGCGCTCAACGGTTTCGAGGCCTGGCTCATCCGTACGCACCGGCCCCTGCCGCTGCTGCGGCTGCCCGGCCGCAGCTCCTCCGACGCGGGTTGACGCGCCTGCTCGTGGCGTGACGGCGTGGTCGGCTGGGCATGAGGATGTCGGAGTGAAAGGAGGTCACGATGGTCGCCGCTGCGCGCAGCCGTGAAGCGCGTGCCCTGGTCACCGACGCCGCGGACACGCAGCGGAGCGCCCGGACCCTGCTCGACGCCGAGCAGCGCCTCGTCACCGAGATCCGCGAACTCGCCACCGGCCACCGCCGCCGGCTGCTCGACGAGCGCCTGCACCAGGCCGACCTCACGCGGCTGCGGGAGGCGGCCGACGGCCGGCTGCGCCTCGGGCCGCTGCAGGCGGCGGGGATCACCACTGTCGGCCAGCTCATCGCCCGGCGCCACCAGCTGCACCAGTACCCCGGCATCGGGCGCACGACCGTAACCCAGCTCGAGGCCGCCATCGAGGCGCTGGCCGAGGCCGTCGAGGCCGACACCGTGCTGCGCCCCGACCCCGACCGCCGCTCGCCGGCCGACACCCACCTGCTGCGCTCGCTGCACCGGCTGGCCGTCGTACGCCGGCGCGTGCGGCCCGTGCTCGCCCGCGCCGGCGAGCTGCACGACGCCATCGCCGGCCGCATCGACGGCGCTCGGCGCGCCAACAGCCGCTGGCGGGGCCTGTTCCGCGGCCGCCAGGGCCGCCAGGCTGATCGCGAGGCACTGGCCGAGCTCGACGAGGCCCTGCGCTCGCGGCGGCTCGAGACCGCCCGCACCAGGGTGGTCGCGGCCACGACGGCGCTGTCCCGCGAGCCGACCGACAAGCAGCTGTGGCAGAGGTACCAGGCCGACGCCGCGACCTACCTGACCCTGCTGGCCGAGGTGACCGGCCGGGAGACCGGCGGGCGCGACCCGGCCGGGCACCTGCCGCCCGACGACGCCGCCCGCATCGACGAGCTGCGCCTGGACACCAGCCTGCTGAACTCCACGCTGCGCGGCTACCAGTCCTTCGGCGCCCGGTTCATGCTCGTGCAGCGGCGGGTGATCCTCGGCGACGAGATGGGCCTGGGCAAGACCGTCGAGACGCTCGCGGCCATGTGCCACCTGGCCGCGCGGGGCGAGCGGCATTTCCTGGTGGTCTGCCCGCCGAGCCTGGCCGGCAACTGGATGCACGAGATCAAACGGCACTGCAAGCTGACCCCGCGGCTGCTCTACGGCGGCGACGTCGCCAAGGCCAACGCGGCCTGGCGCGCACAGGGTGGCGTCGGCGTGACCACGTACACAGCCGTGGACCGGCTGGACCTCACCGGTGTCAAGGTCGCCATGGCCGCGTTCGACGAGGCCCACTACATCAAGAACCCGGAGGCCAAGCGCACCCGGCAGAGCCGCCGGCTCATCGAGCAGGCCGAGCGGGTCGCGCTGCTGACCGGCACGCCGCTGGAGAACCGGGTGACCGAGTTCGCCGTGCTCACCGAGCATGTCAACCCCGCCGTCGCCCGGCAGGCCGCCGCGGCGCCCTCGGCGGAGGCGTTCCGCCACGCCATCGCACCGGCATATCTGCGCCGCAACCAGTCCGACGTGCTCGCCGAGCTGCCCGCCCGGATCGAGAACGTGCTCCCGGTGACGCTGGCCGCCGACGAGGCCCGCGCCTACCGCAAGGCCGTCTGGGAGGGTCACTTCATGACCATGCGCCGGGCCACCTTCGGCGACCCGGCGAAGACCTCGTCCAAACTCGACCACATCCGCGAGATCACCGCCGAGGCGCTGGCCGAGGGGCACAAGGTCGTCGTGTTCTCGTACTTCCGCGACGTGCTCACCGCGGTCGCGGAGGCGCTGGGCGCGCGGGCGCACGGGCCCCTCACCGGCTCGACTCCCCCGCTGCAGCGCCAGCAGGTCATCGACGCGTTCACCGCCAGCCGGAAACCGGCCGTGCTGGTCAGCCAGATCGAGGTCGGCGGGGTCGGCCTGAACCTGCAGTCGGCTTCGGTGGTGATCCTCGTCGAGCCGCAGTGGAAGCCGAGCACCGAGGAGCAGGCCATCGCCCGCTGCCACCGGATGGGCCAGGTCCGGCCGGTGCAGGTGTTCCGGCTGATCGCCGAGGACACCGTGGACACCAGCGTGCGCGAGCTGGTGGCGGCCAAAGCCGCGATCTTCGACGAGTACGCCCGGCGCAGCGCGTTCAAGGACGCCAACGCGCAGGCGGTCGACGTGAGCGACAACGACAGCAAGCGCGCCGCCGCCGAGCGCCAGATCATCGAGAAGGAGCGGGCCCGCCTGCGGGACCAGGGCGACGAGTGACCCGGGGCGGAAGGCACCGCTGACCCGCACGATGATCAGCGGCTGCCGGGCCGGCCGCGCCACGGGGGGCACAGCCGGCGCCCGCTCCGGGGCGCCGCGTCGCGGTCGAGCGGGTTCGTGCGTCAGTCGCCCGCGATGCGGCGGTCCCGGCGGAAGCGAAGCAGTGCCGCCAGGTACGCGACTGTCGACGCGGCGACGAGAACGAGCGACACGGCGTGGATGACCATCTCGACGTGCACCAGTCGACCCATGACGAAGATCGTTGCGGCCAGCACCACGCAGGCGCCGATGCCCTTGAAGGTGTTCACAGACTCTCCTGCCTTACTGCCACGCCGACACGCGGGTGAAATAGGACTTCAGCACGGACGACACGAGCCAGTAGGTACGGACCACCGTGTACACCAGTTCGGGGATCAGCAGGGCCTCGACCAGCATCGCCTTCCAGCCCATGTTCCGTACCCGCAGCGCCGGGTAGACGATCCAGAAGGCGAACAGCAGCCAGAAGACCGGATGTTGGGTGAACCCGTGCCGGGCTGCCGTGATCAGCTGCGTCGATCCCCAGCCGACGATGTAGGCGGCACCGATCAGCCCCAGGATCAAGGTGGCGATCGAGTGCCAGGTGAACCTGGTCCAACCACGGCTGCGCAGCGTGTCGACCGTGCCGCGAACCCAGCGTTGCCGCTGCTGCAGCAGCTCACGCAGGGTGGGCATGAGATCGGTATAGGCGATGCACAGCTGGTTGGAGGTCACCTTCCAGCCGCATTCCTTGAGCGTCAGGGTCGTCTCGTAGTCCTCGACGAGGTTGCGGTGATCCTCCCAGAACACCGAGCCGCGCCAGTCGAGCACCGATTGCAGGGCCTCGCCGCGGTAGAACGAACCGGCCCCGGACATGGTGTGCACGTCACTGCGGTAGCGGGCGTTGGCCGCCCGGCCGTACTCGATGATCTGCATGCCGAGCAGGTATCGCTGCCACGGGGTGCGCCACAGGCCGGTGCGGCCGAGGCAGGCCGCGCTGACGCCGCCGATGCCGGGATCGGCGGCGACCACGTTCCGGGCCCGTTCGATGAACTTGGGGTGCAGTTCCGTGTCGGCGTCCATCACCAGGACGTGCTTGACCACATCGGTCAGCCGCCCCCCGGCGCGGCGCCGCAGCCAGGCGATGCCGTAGTTGAGGGCGCCCGCCTTCTTGTGCGCGTTGTGGGGCATGAGGAGCACATCGGTCGGTGGCGTGTGCGGGTCGGCGGCGAACCGGCGCGCGAACTCCTCGGTGTGGTCGGTCGAGTTGTTGACCACCACGATGATCCGGTCGGGGCGTCGGGTCTGCCCGGCCAGCGAGTTCAGCGACGTCAGGATGCCCGCTTGCTCGTTGCGTGCCGGCACGATCACGACGGTGTCGTAGAGCATCGCGCGCCGCGGTTCGGGGGCGCGGTGATCTCTCCGGTGCCGGCCGCGCAGCAGGCGGGACACGTCGTGTCCTGTTTCGCGCATGATGGTCTGTTGCACTGTCGCTCCGTGTTTCCCGTGAACTGTCGTCCAGCGGGATCGATTCACCGTCTGGAGCACGCGAAGGTTAGCCGATTCCGGAAGCTTTGCGAGACGGACAGAACGGCTCTGAGCTGCGCATTTGCCATCGAACCGTGGGTTTTTGTCCGGATAATTCCGGCATTGCTATGACGTAGTCACAACTAAGGTGACTAAGAACACTGCCCTGCCTTGCCGCAGGCTCGGCGGCACACCTGCCGCATGCCCGGTCGCCTCGACGTTTTCCCAGCTCAGAGTGGCTGGAACACGCTGTAAGATGGCGCGTCATTTGATCAGAAGCCCTCAGGCCGTGTCGCAAGGAGTCCGCGTGAGCCGGTCCCGTACCCGTTCCCCTCGCCGCGGGCGAATCATGGCCGTGCTGCTGGCCGCGGCGGTGCTCGGCGCAGGAGGCACGTTGGTGTGGCGGGTGACGTCCGCCCCGGCCGAGTCCGCGTTCGCCGACGCCGCACAGGACGCGCCACTCACCGTCCGCTACCGCACCGACACCCCGTCCACCGGTCCGGTGGGCAAGCCCTGGCTGGAAGTGATCAACACTTCCGGCGAGCCGGTGGCGCTGACCGACGTGACGCTGCGGTACTACTTCAGCGCCGACGACGGCGCGGTGTACGCGGCGAACTGCGTGCAGACGGCGCTGCGGTGTTCGAGCGTCACCCAGACCGTCACAGCTGCTCCGGCTCCCACCGCCTCCGCGAGCCACTACCTGCAGATCGGCTTCACCTCCGCCGCCGGCACGCTCGCGCCCGGCGGGACCAGCCAGGGCATCGGGCTGCAGCTGTACCGCCTCGACCACCGGGATCTGGACCAGGCCGACGACCACTCGTTCGACGGCACGATGACCAGTTACACGCCGTCGACGCTGGTGACCGCCTACCGGCGTGGCGTGCTGAGCTGGGGACAGGAACCCGGCGACCCGGCCCGGACCCCGGCCTCGCCACGGCCCGCCGCCGCCGTCCCGGCGGGAGTGCTGTTCGACAACTTCCACTACACCGGTGTCGACGATCCCGCGCTGACCGCCAACGGCTGGCAGGTCCGCACGGAAGGCGGCGGTCCCGGCATCAGCGACACCTGGTCGGCCGACGGGATCAGCTTTCCCGCCGACCCGAAGGCGCAGGGCGGGCAGGCACTGCAACTGCGGGTCACCACGGACGGCACCAGAGCGGGCACGCGGCAGGCCGAGCTGGTCACCGCCGGCGACACGTTCCACACCGGCACCGTGGCCGCGCGGATCTTCTTCACCGACAAGCCGCGCGACGGCCGCGACGGCGACCACGTCAACGAGTCCTTCGCCACCATCTCGGCCACCGCGTCATCCCCGAAGTACAGCGAACTCGACTTCGAATACCAGCCCAACGGCGGCTGGGGTGTGCCCGGCCCCAAACTCGACACCACCAGCTGGCGCAGCTCCACTCCCGGCGACCGGGCCACCAAGGCCCACCGCAGCTCCCTGGCCGGCTGGCACGTCGTCATGCTCACCGTGGCCGGCGGCAAGGTCACCTACTCCGTCGACGGACGCCCCGTGTTCCGCAGCGACGGCCAGACCTTCCCCCGCGAGCCCATGCGCATCCACCTGAGCAACTGGCTCGTCGACCTGCCCTTCAGCGGGCCGCGGACCTGGGACATGCGGGTCGACTGGGTCTACGCCCAGGCGGGCGAGGCGGTGCCCCAGGCACAGGTGCAGCGCGCGGTGAACGCCCTGCACAGCAGCGGCATCAACCACCTCGACACCACTACCTCCGGCTGAACGACACGGCCCGCCGCACGGACCATCACCACACCGGCGGCACGGTCCGTGCCGTACCAGCTCAGGCCGGCGGGCTCTCGGGATCCGCGGTGGCCCCGATCCGGTCGCGGATCAGCGCGATCACGGTGTCGGCGGTCCGGTCGAGGTGGCTGCGGCCGTCGGGCAGCTTGGCCTGCGGGCTGATGTAGCTGCGCGGACCGACGTGGGTGGCCGGGTCGAGCCAGTGGACGGTGATCTTCCCGGCGCGCACGGCCCGGTTCCACCCGCTCCAGCGGAACAGCGGCCATCGCTGCGGAAAGATCCACATGCCGGTGCGCTCGATCCAGTCGCTGGCCGCCGTGAGCCGGTCGAGATGCTGGGCGTGGCTGATGTCGTTGGCGCCGTTGTAGAACCCGCCGAGAGTGATCAACCAGAGCGGGCAGCGCAGCTCGGACCACAGCTCCTCCACCGCACCGGTGGCGACCTGGGCACCGCCGCTGTAGCTGAGCAGCACCACCGGGATGCCGCTGCCGCTTTGGTAGCCGGCGAGCCGGAGCTGGGTCGCGATCTGCGAACCGACGGCGCGGTTGTACAGCGGACGGTACCGGCGGTCGGCGGCGACGAAGATCTGCATCACGTTGTGCAGGAACAGCACCAGCCCCATGCGCCGGCGCAGCCAGATCCACACCGGCCGGTTGGCGAGCGGATGGGCCAGCGGGGAGTATGGCTGCACCTGGCCCAGCACCCGGAGTTCCGGTGCCCTGCTAAGCAGGGATTTGACCAGCTGGCCGCCGTCGCGGGTGTCCTGGAAGCGACGTTTGCCGATGCCGTCGAGATAGACCAGGTAGGCGGCCGGCGGACGGTCCGCGTCCGCGCCCCGGGCGTACGGCACGCGCGGGGGTAGCGCGGTGTCGGGCGTCCGCCAGCCCGCGGTGTAGGCCAGCAGCTCGTACCGGGAGAGCAGGGCTTCGGCGAGCAGCACCGGTCCGATCCCGAAGAGCAGCAGCAGGAGCGCGAACTCGATCACGGGAACGACTCCGGCACCCTGGTCCTGTTGAGCCTCGCGACCAGGCGGCGTACGCCCTCGACGGCGATGCCGAGCCCGGCTCCCGCCACGGCCACGCACCCGGCGGCCTCCCACCAGCCGATCCCCGCCACCGGCACGAGCGCGGTGGCTAGGCCCGCCCCCACGCCCACCATGAGCAGCAGGTGCAGGAACGGCCCGAGCAGCGGAAACGCCAGGATCGCGGCGAGCAGCAGCGGGGCGACCAGACCCGGTGTCCAGGCCAGCACGCCCTGTCCGGTCGTCGAGGTCGGTAGCACGAGTTCGGCGAGGGTCCAGGCGGACAGCGGCCAGAGCGCGAACACGGCGGCATCGACGAAGGCACCGGCGACCACGAGCCAGATCGCCCGGGTGTGCGACACGCCGGACAGGCGAGCCACCAGGGGCAGCAGCCGTCCGATGGCCTCGGACAGGCCGGCGAGCAGCAGCAGGACGGCGACGAAGAGGGTCACCGTTCGGCCTTGCGCCGCAGTTCCGCGGGACCTGGCTCGGTGACGCCGGTCTGCCGCAGGTAGCGCTCGAGTTCGTCGGCGGCGAGGGGGAAGCCGCTCGCCTGACGTTGGGCGGCCCGCAGGTTGCCCAGGGCGGCCCGGAACCGGGGCTCGTCGAGCAGACGCTGGGCGAGGGCGCGTACGACGTCGACGTCGACGTCCTCGGCGCCGATGGACAGGCCGGCGTCGAGGTCGACGATGCGGCGGGCCACCAGCGTCTGGTCCGCGCCCTGCGGGACGACCAGCATCGGGACGCCGGCGTGCAGGGCCTCGTTGACACTGTTGACGCCGCCGTGGGTGACGAACAGCGCGGCGCGGGCCAGCACCTCCAGCTGTGGCACGGAGTTGACGGCGAGCACGTTCGCCGGCAGCGGACCGAGCTCGGCGGGGTCGGTGTGTCCGGTCGCGACGACCACGGTGCCGCCGAGCGGGGCGAGCGCCGCGGCGAAGGTGCGCAGCAGCCGCGGGCCGGCCTCGAACACGGTGCCCATGGAGACGTACAGCACCGGGTCCCGCAGCCGGTCGAGCGGGAACGACGGGTCGCCCGGGCGGGCGCCGATGCTCGGCCCGACGAAGCGGAAGGATCGGTCGAAGCTGTCGGCGTCGGGGTGGAACGCCTGCGAGGTGTAGACCAGGTTGAGCGGCTGGCGGATGTCCGCCAGGTCGATCAGGGGCACCCCCCGCATCTCGTACCGGCGGCGCAGTTCCCAGCGCGCCCGCAGGTAGCCTGCCGCACTGCGGGGCATGGCCGCCGCCGCGGCGAGCAGCGCCCAGGAGGCGCGGGTGGGGCTGGGCACGTGCCGGTTGAACGCGAACGTGGTGAACGACGACGCGGCCGGCACGTGGAGTTCCCGGGCGGCCACCGGCCCCCACAGGCAGGCGGAGTCGTGCACGACCAGGTCGGGCCGGGCACCGCGCAGATCGGTGAGGACACCCGGCAGCACCTGCACCGCGGTGCGCGCGAGTTGTTCCAGCAGGGTGATCGGCGACGGTGGTCCCGACATCGGTATCTCGTCGCCGGAGTACAGGAACACGCGTGCGCCGGTAGCGGCGATCTCCTCCGCGTGGGCGGGCGTCGTGTGGTACGTGACGGTGTGGCCACGACGGACGAGTTCCGCCGCGAGCGGCAGTGTCGGGTTGATGTGACCGTGCATGCCTATGTTGAGGAAGGCGACCGTGCTCATCGTCCGGCCCTGGCCGGGGAAGGGGTCGGTGTCGGGCACCCCGCAGCGATCATGATCCGCTTTACCTCCGCGACAGAGCATCGCGCTCGTTCGCGCCCAGTATGGCAGCCCCGGATGATCCACTCGTCCGGGACCCCTGGCAGCGACGGGTGTCGACCCGGCGGGCGAATCCTGCGCGCCGGTGCACACCCGCGCGCCGCCGCACGAGTCGCGGAGTCGCCTCCGCCGGTCATGCCGGCTCCGACGGTTCGGCGACCGGCATCGCGGCGTGGAGATACCGGCGTGAGCTCACGCCGAGCTTGGTGAACACGTTGCCCAGGTGCCATTCGACCGTACGCGGGCTGATGAACAGCTGGGCGGCGATCTCCGGATTGGTGTGACCGTCCCTGGCGAGCCGGGCGATCTGCGCTTCCTGGCCGGTCAGCTCGCCGAGCGGGCTGACGTTGCGCTTGCGCACCGTCTCTCCCGTCGCGGTCAGCTCCCGCCGGGCGCGCTCGGCGAACCCGTCGGCTCCGGCCCGGGTGAACACGTCGTGGGCGGCGCGCAGCTGCATCCGGCTGTCCTGGCGGCGGTTCTGGCGGCGCAGCCACTCGCCGTAGACGAGGTGTGCGCGGGCCAGATGAACGGTGATCCGGCAGCGCTCCAGCTGCTCGACGGCTTCGCGGTAGTGCGTTTCCGCGGCCGGGCCGTCGGCCAGCAGCCCACGTGAGCGGGCCTCCATGCCCCGCGCCCAGGCGGTCGCGCTGGCCCTGGTGCTCGGCACGAGCCGGTCGAGTGCGGCCTCGGCGGTGCCGCGGTCGTCGTTGCGGGTGGCCGCCTCGATCAGTTCGACCAGCGCCCAGCCGAAGAACCCCAGGTCCTCATGGGCGCAAGCCTGGGCGGCGGCGGCCTGCGCCGCCTCGTAGCGGCCGAGACCGTTGTGCAGCAGCGCGGCCGCGTACTCGGCCAGCGCCAGCGCGCGTCCTTCGCCCTGGGCGCTCGCCTGCCTGATGCCGGCTTCGATGAGGTCCAGCGCCTGGGGCTGTTGTGCCCGCCAGGCGGACAGCAGCAGCGAGCCGTACGTCAGAGGCATGCTGCCGACCGCCTCGGAGATCGCGATCGACTCGTCGATCAGCGCCGACGCGGTGTCGAAGTCGCCGGTATGCAGGCAATAGTTGGCCTGGTAGCTCAGCGCGAGCGGGAGGACGGACAGCGTCCCGGCCTTGCGGGCGATGTCGGCGCCGCTGGTGGTCAGCTCGTGCCACGCGTCGTCGTCCCACACTTCCGGTGCCAGCGGCTCAGGCGTCACCGGGCAGGCCAGCCACAGCCAGCCGACGGTCGCCGTCGCCTCGGACTCCTGCTCCCGGCACAGGGTGCGCACCGCGTCCTGCAAGCCGCCGACTTCGCCGCCATAACCGTCGACGATCCGGCCGGTGACGCTGTCCAGCAGCACGTCGACCGTCCGGGGCGGCTCCGACGCGGGCGGTCCGGCGCGGACCGCCCGCGCGACCTCGAGCTCGCCGGGGCCGAGCCGGCCCGCGAGGATCGCCGCCCCGACGGCCTCCAGCAGCGTGTCCCGGGCGAGCGCGGCATCCAGCGGCGCCATCCGGGCCGCGGCGTCGAGCAGCAGCCGCGGCGCGTCACCGCCGCGCACCTGGGTGCACACCAGTCTGGCGCGCAGGCGTTCGAGCCTGGCCCGCAGCAGATCGTCCATCGGGCCGGCCTCCGCGACCGCCAGCAGGTTATGGGTGTGGTCCACGGCGCCGACCTCGAACGCGGCCTCAGCCGCGGCCAGGGCGCGGGGGACGCGGCGAGCGGGGTCGGGGGTCAGGTCGGTGGCCCAGCGCAGGAAGGTGGCGGTCGCGGCGGCTCCTCCCCTGCGGTGTGCCCGAACGGCGGAGTGCTCCAGGTCGGCGGCGATCCGCTCGTCCGGTTGGGTCGCGGCGCGGGCACGGTGCCAAGCTCGGCGGTCGGGGTCGAGCTCGGGGTCGGTGGCCTCGGCCAGGGCCAGGTGCGCGGCGCGCCGCTGCGCCATGGTCGCGCCCCGGTAGACGGCCGTACGGACGATCTGTTGACGGAACCGCACCCGGGCACCGATCTCGATCAGCCCGGCCGCCTCCGCGGGCGCCGCGGCGGCCGCGGCAATGTCCTGGGCTTCGGCTGCGCGCCAGAGCAGACCCGCGTCGCCGGTCGGATCAGTCGCGGCGATCAGCAGCAGCTGTCGGGTGTCCTGCGGCAGTGACTGCACCTGCTGGAGATAGGCGCTCTCGAGGCGGCTCGTCGCGGAACGCCCCTCGGGGTGCCAGAATCCGCCTGCCGGCTCCGCCGGCGCGAGCGAGCGCGGCACCTGAAGCAGGGCGAGCGGGTTGCCGTGCGCCTCCGCGACGAGCCGGTCGCGCACCTGCGGGTCGAGTGGCACCCGCAAGACGGAGGCCAGCAGCGCACGCGCGTCGGTGTCGCTGATACCCGACACCGTCATTTCGGCAAGGCCGGGTAGCACCGGCGGTTCGGCCGGCTCGCGTACGGCGAAGATCAGCGCGACCGGTTCGGCCTGCAGCCGCCGGGCCACGAACGCGAGCGCCTGCAGGGAGGCGTGGTCGATCCACTGGGCGTCGTCGACCAGGCAGAGCAGCGGCTCGTCCAGCGCGCCCAGCAGGCTCAGCGCCGCCAGCCCGACGGTGAAGCGATCCGGCGGCGGGCCGCTCTGTGCGCCGAACGCGACGGACAGCGCCTCACGCTGTGGTGCGGGCAGTTGTGGCAGCCGGTCGAGCATGGAGGCGAACAGCTGCTGGAGGCTGGCGTAGGGCAGTTCCATCTCGGATTCGACGCCGGCGACCGCGGCGACGGCGAACCCGGCCGCGTGGGCGGCGATGTGGTCCAGCAGCGCCGTCCTGCCGATCCCTGCCTCGCCGCGCAGGACGAGGACCGCGCTGGTGCCCGCCCGCGCGTCGGCCAGCACACGTTCCAGTGCCGCCGATTCACGGCGCCGCCCGATCAGCCCGACGGGTGTTTCCGTTGCGGATGCGCTCATCGATGGTTCATTTCTAACCGTTGGTGCGCAAAACGGGAATTAAGGTCATCTTACTCAGTGCGCGGGGTGTCGATGAGCGCGGCAGCGAACACGCCCGTCAACGGGACCATCCCTAAATCGTGCAAGTGCCCTGATTTTTGGCCTGATGGGCATGAACGTCACGATTTCGGAGCCGCTCGGCTGGCCCCGTGCCCCCGGGGGTGGCCAGCTCCCAGGGGACGCGACCCCGGGGGTTCCCTGGGGCGACCAGGGACCGCATCGACGACCGTGGACCAGTCGGCGCCATCGGCCGACTTTCCCTGAACGCGCCGGCCACCGGCGCAAACCCGGAGGACCGGACAAGTTGAGTGTTCCAGAGATCGACATCGACCACGGCCCACGTGACACCGCCGTCCGCAGCGACGCCGGCACAGGCGCCCACGTCGCCGGGCACCCCGGCGACAACCTCCGCACACCGCCGACGCAGCCGATACCCCACCCGCATCCGTCCCGCCAGCACACCATGTACGACCCGTTGACCGGGCTGCCCAACCGCGCCATGCTCCGAAACGCCCTGCTCGCCGCCCTGTCCCCCGCCGCCACGCAGCGCCCGGTCGGGCTGTGCCACGTGGACGTCGACGGGTTCGCCGCGATCAACCACATCCTCGGACACGACGTCGGCGACCAGCTGCTCCAGACGATCGCCCGGCGCCTGTCCGCCGTGCTCGGCGAAGGCTGCCTGCTCGCCCGCACCGGCAGCGACGAATTCACCGTCCTGGTGACCTCCTGTTCTCACGTCACCGACGTCACGAACATCGCGGACACCATCCTGCAGGCGATCCGCCTGCCCATGGACATCGGCGGCCAGCGGCTGCAGGTGACCGCCGGCGTCGGCGTCGTCGCCCACACCCCGCAGCTCGGGTCCGCCCACGAGCTGATGAGCGCCGCCGAATCCGCACTGTCGCAGGCGAAGTCCGCCGGCCGCGACCGCTACCGCCGCTTCGACCCGGACCTGCACGCCCGGCAGCTCGCCCGGCACGAGATCGCCCGGGCGCTGCCGCAGGCACTGGAACGCGGCGAGCTGTTCGTGGAGTACCAGCCGATGGTGCGGGCCGACGACGGCGAGCTGCACGGCGTCGAGGCACTGGCCCGATGGCGACATCCGCAGCACGGCCTGCTCGGCCCGGCACAGTTCATACCGGTGGCCGAGGAACACGGGATGATCGACAAGGTCGGGATGTTCGTGCTGCGCACCGCCTGCGCGCAGGCGGGCACGTGGAAGGCGCGACATCCGAACCACCCGCTCGTCATGAGCGTCAACCTCGCCCCGGCGCAGGCCGACGACCCGGCGCTGCCCGTCCTGGTGGCCGGCCTGCTCGCGCAGCACGGCATCGACCCGGCCATGCTCCAGCTGGAGGTCACCGAGAGCAGCATGATGCCGGCCGCCGGACAGGCTGTCGAGACCCTGCGCGCCTTGGCCCGCCTCGGCGTGCGGATCGCCATCGACGACTTCGGCACCGGCTACGCCAACCTCACCAACCTGCGCTCCCTGCCGGTGCACCACCTCAAACTCGCCCGGCAGTTCGTCACCCCGCCGGACGACGAGCTCGCCGAGCGGGTCGACTGCGTCCTGATCGCGACGGTGGTCCGGCTCGCCCGCAGCCTCGGCCTCGGTGTCATCGCCGAAGGAGTCGAATCGCAGGCACAGGCGCGGATCCTGCGACGGCTCGGCTGCGACGTCTTCCAGGGATACGTGTACGGCAAGCCGCAGTCACCCGAAGCCATCGACGCCCGCCTCAGCACCACGTCCGGCCGGGGAACCGGGAAGGAGAGCCGTCAACCATGAAGATCACCATCATCGGGTCCAGTGGCCTCATCGGCTCGCACCTCACCCGGCAACTGCGGATCCGGGGCCACGACGTCGTGGCGGCCGCCCCCGGCACGGGAGTCGACACCGTGGCCGGAACCGGCCTCGGCGACGCGGTCGCCGGGGCCGACACCGTCGTCGACGTCACCGACGCGCCGTCGTTCGGCGACGCCGCGGCCATGGACTTCTTCCAGACCTCCGGGCGCAACCTGCTGTCCGCCGAACTGGCCGCCCGGGTGCGCCATCACGTGGCGCTGTCGGTGGTCGGCGCGGACCGTATGCCCGCCAGCGGCTACATGCGCGCCAAGGCCGCCCAGGAACAGCTGATCGGATACGGGCTGGTGCCGTACACCATCGTGCGCTGCACCCAGTTCTTCGAGTTCCTGACCAGCATCGCCTGCGTGAGCAGCCGGGACAGCGGCATGATCCGCCTGTCACCGGTGCTCATGCAGCCGATCGCCGCCCAGGACACCGCCGCGATCCTGGCGGACATCGCCGAAGGCGAACCCTGTGGTGGCCGCCTCGACATCGCCGGACCCGAGCGGCTGCGCCAGGACGAGCTCGTCCGGCGGCTGCTGGTCGCCCGGCACGACCCCCGTGCCGTCGTGGCCGACCCGGCGACCTACTACTTCGGAGCGGCGGTCGACGACACGACGCTGGTGCCCGCGCGGCCGTGGCAGCTGGGCAGCACACACTTCACGGACTGGTTGACCGGACGGGGCCCGGCCGTCAGAGCACGCCGCCGTTGACCTGGATGACCTGGCCGTTGACCCAGTGACCGGCCGGGCGGGCCAGGAACGCGACGACTTCGGCGATCTCCGTCGGCGTGCCGAGCCGGTTGGTCGGAGCCCGGGCGGCCAACCCGGCGAGAGTCGCGTCGTCCTTGCCCTCCAGGAACAGCTCCGTCGCGGTGGGCCCGGGCGCCACCGCGTTGACGGTGACGTCCCGGCTGCCCAGTTCACGCGCCAGGATCAGGGTCAACGCCTCGATCGCGGCCTTGCTCGCGCTGTATGCCGCGTAACCCGGCATGGCCAGCCGCACCACGGCGGTGGAGAACGTGATGATCGCGCCGCCGGTGCGCACCCGGCGCGCGGCCTGCTGCGCCACCATGAACGTGCCTCGGATGTTGGTGCGGTAGAGCACGTCGAGCACTCCCAGGTCGAGTTCGGCGACCGCCGAGGTGCGTCCGAGACCGGCATGCGCCGCGGCGTGCACGACCACGTCGACCCCGCCGTAGGTCGACTCTGCCGCGTCGAACAGCGCCGCGACCGAAGCCTCGTCCGAGACGTCGGCGCGCATGGCGAGCGCCGACCCGCCGGCTGCGGTGATCTCCTTGGCGACCGCGTCGGCCTCGTCCTGGTTGCGGGAGCAGACGACGACGGCGCATCCGTCGGCGGCGAGCAGGCGCGCCGATTCGCGGCCGATCCCGCGTGAACCGCCGGTGATGACAGCCACGCGGGGCTGGGTGCCGGCGGTCGTCGTGCTCGTCATGGCGTTCCCCCGTTCCTGACGCCCGCCAGGGCGGCAGCATCGGCGACGGGCCAGAAGGGTCCGTTATGTTCTTTTTGACCTTAACAGCCGCGTGGCGGACCGGCGGCGAGTGCCGGCAATCCCCGAGCCCGCCCGCGGAGGCGGGCACCCGCACGCGACCCGCCTGGGGCGCACTCTGCCGCGACAACGCCGTCGCGGCGGCAGTGTCCGCGCCTATGCTGCGGTGACAGGAGGTGTGCGATGCCCGGGACTGGCACGCAGGGCAACGGCATGTCGGTCGGCGCCCGGCTGGCGATCTTCACCGTGCTCGCGGGCGCGACGGCGGCCGGAGTGGCCGGCGCGCTGCGTCGCCGCCATCGCCGCGAGACCGTGCTCGCCGAGAAGGATCTCGGACCCAAGGGCACCTGACGCCGCGGTGTCCCGCATCAGCCCGCCGAGGACCGGTTTCCCGTCCACGGCGGGCTGATGCGGGCGCCGTGCCGGCGCCGGGATGACGGACAGGGCGCGTCAGATGCCCAGGAAGGCAGCGATGCCCCTGGCGTGGCCGCGGGCGGTGGCCGTGATGAAGTCGGCGCGCTTGAGCAGATTGGCGTTGGCCACGGTGTCGATGAACAGGTTCTCGGTGAGCACCGCGGGCATGTTGCTCTCGCGGAGCACGTGCAGGTCGGCACTCTTCTGCCCGCGGTCGGTGACCGAGGCGACCGACCGCATCCCGGACAGCACGTTGGTGTGGACGAGGTTCTGCAGGCGGACCGTGGTGGACCCCACGCCCGGATACCGGTAGCTCTCGAATCCGCTGCCGCCGCCGGCGTTGATGTGGATGCTCACGAAGATCGTCGCGCCCCACGCATTGGCGTCGTCGGTGCGGTAGGCGAGGCTGCGCGTGACATCGGTGGTGCGCGACAGGCGCACGTCGACGTTCCAGCTCGCCTTCAGGATGTCGCGCGTCTGCAGCGCGATGTTGAGGGTGAGCGTCTTCTCCTGCAGTCCGTTGGCGACTGCGCCGGGGTCGGTGCCGCCGTGGCCGGGATCGATGTAGACCTTGGGGACCGCGGCGAATGCGGGGCCGGCCGCGAAGGGCGCCACCGCCAGACCCGCGGCCGCGGCGAGCAGGGTGCGGCGGCGCGCGCCGGAGTTGCCGATCATGTGTGCGCCTCTCGTGGGGGAGCGAGGAGACCGTGCCGGCAAGAACATAGCGCATGTCGATGTATCTATGAAGATGTCTTGCAAAGATTTTCTGATGTCCGGTCTTTTCCTTCACCCGCCTCCACCGGCACGGCCGCGCCGCAAAGCGTCAGGCCGCTGGATCACGTGGGATCCAGCGGCCTGACGAAGTGAGTGACGGTCCGGGGTGTCAGCCGGCCAGGTTGAGGTCCACCAGGAGCGCGTCGGCGAGGCTCGACTCGACGTCGTCGGAGAACTGCGGGCGCGACGACGGGAGCACGAACTTGTAGCCGACCTGGCGCACGGTGCCGATCATGGCTTCGTACTCCGAGCCGAGCTTGGCGCGCAGGCGCCGCACGTGCACGTCGACCGTGCGGGTGCCGCCGAAGTAGTCGTAGCCCCACACCTCGCGCAGCAGCTGGTCGCGGGTGAACACCCGGCCCGGGTGCTGGGCCAGGAACTTCAGCAGCTCGAACTCCTTGTACGTGAGATCGAGGTGCCGTCCCTTGAGCTTCGCCGCGTACGTGTCCGGGTCGATGGTCAGCTCGCCGCCACGGATCACGCCGCCGGCGGCGGCGGTCGCCGAGTGCAGACGCCCGGTCGACACCCGCAGCCGCGCCTCGACCTCAGCGGGACCGGCGGTGGCCAGGATGACGTCGTCGACGCCCCAGTCCGCGTTGATGGCGACCAGGCCGGCCTCGGTGACCACCGCGATCAGCGGCACACCGATGCCGGTCGCGTGCAGCATCCGGCAGGTCGCCCGGGCCTCGGACAGTTCGGAGCGCGCGTCCACCAGCACCGCGTCCGGGGTGGGCGCCGACACCAGGGTGCGCACGTCGCGGGGGGCGGTGCGCACCGTGTGCGGCAGCAGGTCGATCGCGGGAAGGACGGCCGATGGTTCACCGGCACGTGCGGTCACCAGGAGCAGGATTTCCACGGTTCGCCTCCGTCGTTCGCGGTTCGCACCGAACGGGCGTCCGCACCGGCGCGAGCCGATGGCGCGGGGGATGCGGTGCCACCTCGGTCCCGGCGTCTCTGACGGGTGATTAAGGCATGAGCATAGCCGAGGACACGGTAAAGGCCAGTGATTGATTTCTTTGTCACTACTGTCTTTGCGCGGGTATTCCCGGCAGTTTTCCGGCATGTTTCCTGACCCGGCGCAACGCACGAACCAGCAGCCCGATGCGGCTCCGCACCGTCGGCCCGATGGGGACCGCAGACCGAACGCCGCGAAGCATTCACCTGCCGGCCCGACCACTTTCGCCATGGGACACACCACGGTTCGCGGGTCGGGCGTGCGGTGCCCGCTGAGCACGGCTCGGACTGTCGGACCCAGCGCTTAACCTCGATATGCCGGCTCTGGACCGACTCCACCAGGATCCGGCAGGCGGGCAGGTGAGACATGACCACTCGGACGCACCCCGGCAACCGCGCCTTGCTCCACGCCACCATGCTCACCCTGCGACTGGCGGTCGCCGACCTCACCGGCGCGCAGGGCTGGAGCCGCGTGCTCGACGTCGCGGCCCGCCACCCCGGCCGCAGCGTCAACGACGTCCTGCTGATCGCACGCCAGTGCCCCGACGCCACCGAACTGGCCACCTACGACCAGTGGCGGGCACGAGGCGTCCACGTCCGCCGCGGCGAGCGCGGCCTGGCGCTGCTGCGACCGCCGGACGGCGCGGGCGGCGCCGTCGACGTCGTCAAAGTCTTCGACATCACGCAGACCAATGCCGCGCCTTCACCGCGGCGACCCCAGCCTGATCTCGTGCCGGTGGTGGCCGCCCTGGCGGCGCTGGCCGACCGCGCCGGGCTGACCGTGCGGCTGCGCCAGGGGCTCCCGGCCGCGGCCCGCGCCGACGGCGACCGGCTCGACCTGGCCGCGAACCTGCCGATCTCCGCCACCGCCGGTCACCTGGTCCATCACCTGGCGCAGCGCATGCTGCCCGCAGGCCCGGCCCGCCTCGTGCAGGCCGCCGGCATAGCGCAGATCATCGCGCGGCGGTTCGGTCTCCAGCCGCCCGACACCGCCCTGCCCGAGCCCCGCCGCTGGGCCGGGGCACTGGACCCGGCAGCCCCCGACCGAGCCGTCGTCGACTGCGCCGCGGCCGTCATCAGCGCTGCCGACAGCCTCACGGCCCGCCTGCGACACGCGCTCCACCGGGCCGCGGCGACCGCACCCACGCCGAGCCGCCCTGCTCGGATCCCGACGCAGCGCCGACCGGACCGAACGGCAGTCGTCACACCGGACGCGCAGGCCACGGACCGGGCCGCGCTGCACGCCGCCAACGCCGCCGCCGCCGCGTTCTTCGCCGCCCACCTGCCCGCGAGCCGCGCCGCCGCCGCCTACCTCCGGTCGCGAGGCATCACCACGGCCGCCGACGCCGAAAGCGGCTGGCAGCTCGGCGTCGCCCCGCCCAGCGGCGACGCCCTCCTGCGGCACCTGCGCGCCCTCGGTTTCTCCGCCCGGGTCCTGCTCGACGCCGGCCTGGTCGCCGCGAGCCGGCTGCACGACGGCGGACTGTACGACCTGTTCCGCGACCGGCTGATGTTCCCCATCCACGCCCCCGGCGGGCAGATCGCCGGGTTCACCGGCCGCGACCTTTCCGGACGCAGCAAGGCCAAGTTCTACAACACCCCGGCGACGGCGGTCTTCCGCAAGAGCGAGTTGCTCTACGGCCTCGCACCGCAGCTGCGGCAGCACGGTGCACCATCGCAGTTCGTCGTCGTCGAAGGGCCCACCGACGCCATCGCCGCGCACCTGGCCTACGCCGGGCTGGCCCGCGACGGCGTCACCACGGTCACCGTCGCCCCGTGTGGCACCGCGTTCACCGCAGCCCAGCTGGCGCTGCTCGCCGCCGACGCCGGACCCGACACCTCATTGATCATGTCGTTCGATGCCGACGACGCCGGTGCCAGAGCCCTGGACCGGGCCTACCCGCTCGCCGTCACCTGGCCGCACGGCCGGGTCCTGGGCACCGGACCCGCCGCGTACAAGGACATCGCCGCGCTGCTGGCTGCCCGTGGCGCCGACGAGGCGCTGCTCGACCTGCTCGCCGCCGAACGGCCGCTGCCGCTGCTCGGCGCGGAGCGGGCGCTGGCCACGGCGTTCCCCGAGGGTTTCCACGCCGACTGGCCGGAGGCCCGGGTCCGCGCCAACCGGACCGTCGCGCCATACCTGCTCGACGCGGTCCGCCACGGCGACGTCGACCTGCTGCTGCAGTCGGCGGCGGCGCAGCTGGGCATCGCACCGCACGAGCTCAGCCAAGGCGTGGTCCAGCATTTCGGCGCGGCCGGCACGTTCCCGGACCCGGCTCCGCACCGGCGGTAGGCCCGCGCTCAGGCAGGGACGTCCCGCGGACCGCGACGACCGTGGCGGGTCACGCCGGGCTGTAGCGCGCACCGCCGAGCGGCGACGCCCGCACCCGTCGCGGCGAACAGGGCGACCAGCCCGCCACCCAGCCATCCCACCAGCAGCAGGGCGATCGCCAGCACGGCTGCGGCCCCGGCGAGCGCGAAGCCGAGCCGAGCCGCGGTGCGCCTGCGGTACTCGACCGGCGGGCAGACGACACCGGTGCTCAAGCCCATGACGAAAGCCGGGTCACCGGCTCGGGTCTGCTCGGCCAGCCCTGCGAGAAGTGCCTGTTCCTCCGGACGCAGTGACACCGCACCCACCTCCTCCTGTGCCCACCCCCTACCCAGCACACGCGCTCGCGTACCACAGCTGAACCGCCGACGTCCGCGGCGGCCGAGCGGCTCCCGAGGCGATGATCCCCGGTTTGGTCCCGGCCCCCGGCGGGGTACGGCACAGGCATCGTCAGCAGGAGGCAGAAATGTCGACCATCACCGACCCTCGCGATCCCGTGCAGCCCATGCCGGCACCGGAACCGCCCCAGCCCGCTCCCCCGCCCACACCTCCGCCGCCGGCGCCGTCACCCATCCCGCCGGTCCCACCGCCGCCCATGTGACGGCGGTCAGGGAAGGTTGACGCAGGCCAGCCGCGCGCCGGCCATACCGGCGTGGCCGGCGGCGGTCTGCGTCGGCTCGGCATGGATGATCAGCGACCGGGGCGGGTTCTGCTGGTTGAACGGCCACTGATGGGTCGCCGAGCTCTGCGCGCTGCCGTCCGGGCCGGTGGTGAAGTCGAGCCACACCTCGTTGGTCGCGTTGGCGTACGCGGGGTCGGCGGACGGTTTCTCCGGTGTGGCCGCCGGGTCGGCCGTGTGCTGGTAGTGCGGTCCGGCGGCGGCACCGTCCGGCCCGCAGGGCCGCTGGTGCAGGTGCGCGCCGTAGGCGCGGTCCGGAACGAGCCCGGTGAGCCGGAGGGTGACCTTCGGCGAGGTGGCGGCATCGGCGATCGCCAGCCGCACGGTCGCGCCCGTCGGCACCGCCGTCGTGTCGTAGGTGACGGCCGCCGCACCGGGCGCATAGGTACTGAATGCCGCCTCCACCTGCGGCGCAGGTGTGGGCTGCGCGGCGAACGCGGCGAGCGCCAGTGCCGCGGGCAACGCCGCGGCGCGCATGACGGGCCTCATACCGTCCCCCAATCCGGTCGGGCTGTGCCTTGGTCCGCCCTCGGCAGTACCCCGCGACCCGGATTCGGGAAACGTGCGAGCACCGGTCAGAGTCACACCGAGGCAGAATGTAAGGGGTGCCACGGGAGGTGGACGATGGCGAACGAGACACGCTGGATCATCGAGCTGGACATCGAGGAGGTCCAGGAGGAGCGGTGCACCCGCGCGGTGGCGAGGCTGCGCCGCGACGGGACGAGCCTGGAGGGCACGGGCACCGCTCACCGCCATCCCCGCGACCTTGACCTGGCACGCGTCGGTGACGATCTTGCCGCCGCGCGGGCTCTGGTCGAACTCGCCAGCCTGCTGCAGACCGACGCCGGGCAGGTCCTGGAGAAGTTCGGCGCGGCACCGCCCCCGCCGCCGACGGGCCCCGAGCTCCCCGCATAGGCGTCATCGCCCACCTGGCGACAGGTGTGGCCGGGCCGCGGCCCGGGTACGCAGCACCTCGAACGTTCGTGCTCCGCACAGGACGGCAGGTGCCATGGCTGGTGGCGGTGTGGACGGCGTCGACGCGGTCGTGGTGGGCGCCGGACCGAACGGGCTCGCCGCGGCGGTGACCCTCGCCAGGGCCGGCCTGCGGGTGAGCGTGTTCGAGGCCGCCGGCACCGTGGGCGGCGGCGCGCGCACCGAGCAGCTGACCCTGCCGGGTTTCCGGCACGACCCGTGCTCGGCGGTGCACCCGCTCGGCGCGGGCTCGCCGGTGCTGCGATCCTGGCCGCTGGACCGCCACGGCCTGCACTGGCTGCAGCCGGACGTGGCGCTGGCACATCCGCTCCCGGACGGCACCGCCGCGACGCTGACCCGTTCCGTGGCGCAGACCGCCGCCTCGCTGAACATCGACGCGGCGCAGTACCGGCGGCTGGTCAGGCCGTTTCTGGGCCGCTGGGACCAGCTGGCGCCGGACGTGCTGCGCCCCCCGCTGGGCGCGCCGGCACACCACCCGCTGCTGCTCGCCCGCTTCGGCATTCCCGCGGCGCTGCCGGCCGCGGTCCTGCTGCGGCTGTTCCACGGCCCGCGCGCGCGAGCCCTGCTGGCCGGCCTGGCGGCGCACACCACCTCGCCGCTGTGCTCGCCCGGCACCGGCGGTGTCGCGCTGATGTTCGCCCTGGCCGCGCACGCCGTCGGCTGGCCGCTGGCGCGTGGCGGGTCCCAGTCCATCTCCGATGCCCTGGCGGGCTACCTGCGGGAACTGGGTGGGCGGGTGTACACCGGACACCCGGTCACGAGCCTGGACGAGCTGCCGCGGGCGCGGGCGTACCTGCTCGACGTCGTGCCGAAGCACCTCGCCGAGCTGGCGGGCAACCGGCTGCCGGAGCGATACCGCGAGCGGCTGCGCCGCACCAAGCCCGGCCCGGCCGTCTTCAAGATCGATTATGCGCTGTCGGGACCGGTGCCGTGGACGTCGCCGGCCTGCCGGCGGGCGGGCACCGTGCACGTCGGCCCGCACGACACCGACATCGGCGCCGCGCTGCAAGCCGTGCACCACGGCGCCGCGCCCGACCCGCCGTTCCTGATCACCGCACAGCCCAGCCTCCACGACCCCACGCGCGCCCCGGCCGGGTCCCACGTGTGCTGGGTGTACGCCCACGTGCCCAACGGCTGGACCGGCGACCTCACCCCGGCGATCGAGGCGCAGCTGGAACGGTTCGCGCCGGGCTTTCGTGACCTCGTGCTCGCCCGAGCCGTCGCCGGACCCGCGGAGATCCAGCGGCGCAACCTCAACTACCTCGGCGGCGACATCGCCGGCGGCAGCTGCGAAGGCCTGCGCCTGCTGTTCCGGCCGAACTTCGCACCGGTCCCCTACGCCACCCCGGACCCGGCCGTGTTCCTGTGCTCGTCGTCCACCCCACCCGGACCGGGCGTGCACGGCATGTGCGGCTTCCACGCGGCCCGGGTGGCGCTGCGGCGGGTCTTCGGCGTGCGGGTGCCGGGCGACGCGGAGTGCTGACATGGACTGGTTCACCGCGCCCGAGTACTGGTGGAGCCGGCTGCTGTTCCAGCGCGGGCTCGCCGCCGTCTACCTGCTCGCCTTCCTGGTGGCCGCCAACCAGTTCCGGGTGCTGCTCGGCGAGCACGGCCTCACCCCCGTGCCGCGGTTCCTCGCCCGCACCCCGTGGCGGCGCGCGCCCAGCATCTTCCACCTGCGCTACTCCGACGGCCTGCTGACCACGGTCGCGTGGACGGGGGTGGCGGTGTCCGCCGCGCTGGTCGTCGGCGTCGGCGACGCGGTGCCGCTGTGGGCCGCGATGGCGATGTGGTCGCTGCTGTGGCTGCTGTACCTGTCGATCGTCAACGTGGGCCAGCTGTGGTACGGATTCGGCTGGGAGAGCCTGCTGCTGGAAGCCGGCTTCCTGGCGATCTTCCTCGGCAACGCCCGGGCCGGCCCACCGGTCGTCATGCTCTGGCTGCTGCGCTGGCTGCTGTTCCGGCTCGAATTCGGCGCCGGGCTCATCAAACTGCGCGGCGACCGCTGCTGGCGCGACCTGACCTGCCTGTACTACCACCACGAGACGCAGCCCATGCCCGGCCCGCTGAGCTGGTGGTTCCACCACCTGCCCCGCCCGCTGCACCGCGCGGAGGTGGCCGCCAACCACGTCACCCAGCTCGTCGTGCCGTTCGGCCTGTTCCTGCCGCAGCCGGTCGCGAGCGCGGCCGCCGCGGTCATCATCGTCACCCAGCTGTGGCTGGTCGCGTCGGGCAACTTCTCCTGGCTGAACTGGATCGCGATCATCCTGGCCGCCTCGGCGCTGGATCTGTCGCCGCTGCTGGGCACCGGCGTGGCCGCGACCGGACCGCCCTGGTACCAGGCGCTCGTGCTCGCCGCCGCGGCGCTGGTGATCGTGCTCAGCTACCGGCCCGCCCGCAACCTGGTCTCGCGACACCAGTTGATGAACTTCAGCTTCGAACCGCTGCACCTGGTCAACACCTACGGCGCGTTCGGCAGCGTCACCAAGGTCCGCCACGAGATCGTCATCGAGGGCACCGACGAGTCGGCCCTCGGCCCGCACACGGTCTGGCGGGAGTACGGCTTCAAGGGCAAACCCGGCGACCCCCGCCGGCTGCCGGGGCAGTTCGCGCCGTACCACCTGCGCCTGGACTGGCTGATGTGGTTCGCGGCCATGTCCCCGCTGTACGCCCACCCCTGGCTGCTCGACGTGGTCGGCCGCCTGCTCGCCGGCGACCGCGCGCTGCTGCGGCTGCTGCGCGGCAACCCGTTCCCGGCCCAGCCGCCGACCTACGTCCGGGCACTGCTCTACCGCTACCGGTTCACCACCCGCGCGGAGCGGCGTGCCACCGGCGCCTGGTGGCACCGCACCCTCGTCGACGAGTACGTGCCGCCCATGGCGCTGAAGCACCGCGTGCGCTCCCCGCACGGACCCTGACCCGCACGTCCCGTGCGTACCGTGGCGTTGCAGACTCCTCGAAGAATCTCGGCGGGGCGTGTCGGACCGGGCCGGCGGCGTTCGTAGCAGAGGTGACAGGCCGCTGTCGGCAGCGGCCGCACCACGACAGGAGATGATCCCGATGGCGCAGTACCTGATGTCCGTGCTGTTCGACTCGAACGACCTCGCCACCGACGAGGAGATGGCCGCGATCGACGTCTTCAACACCCAGCTTCAGGCCGACGGCCACTGGGTGTTCGCCGGAGGCCTCGCCTCGCCCGACACGGCCACCGTCATCGACGGCCGCGGCGGGGAGCCGGTGTTCACCGACGGGCCGTATCTGGAGTCGAAGGAGCACGTCGCCGGCTTCTGGATCATCGAGGCGGCCGACCTCGACGTGGCGCTCCGGCTCGCCGCCCAGGGGTCGCAGAGCTGCAACCGCCGAGTCGAGCTCCGGCCGTTCCTGACCGCATGACCGACGTCGGCGAGGTGATCGCCCGGACCCACCGCGCCGAGTGGGCCCGGGTGGTCGCCACCCTGGCCAGGCGCTTCGGGGACCTCGACATCGCCGAGGAGATGGCCGCCGAGGCGTTCGCGACCGCCGTCGAGCGCTGGCCGGTCGACGGTGTCCCGCCCAACCCCGGCGGGTGGCTGACCACCACCGCCCACCGCAAGGCCGTCGACCGGGTCCGCCGCGAGGCCAGGCGCGAGGAGAAGCACCGGGAGGCGCTGATGCTGTCCGACACCCCCGAACCGCTCGGCGCCATCGACGACGACCGGCTCCGCCTGGTCTTCACCTGCTGCCACCCGGCGCTGGCCATGGAGACGCGGGTCGCGCTGACCCTGCGTATGGTCGGCGGGCTCACCGTGCCCGAGATCGCCCACGCGTTCCTGGTCCAGGAGACCGCGATGGGTCAGCGGATCACCCGCGCGAAGACGAAGATCAAGGCGGCGCGGATCCCGTATCGCGTGCCGTCGCGCGAGGACCTCCCGGCCCGGGTCACCGGGGTGCTCGCCGTCCTCTACCTGATCTTCAACGAGGGTTACCTGGCCTCGGACCCCGGGCAGGAGGCGGTCCGGGCCGACCTGACCGCCGAGGCCATCCGGCTGACCCGGCTGGTCCGTGCCCTGCTGCCGGCCGACGGCGAGGTCGCCGGGCTCCTGGCGCTGATGCTGCTCACCGAGGCCCGCCGGACTGCGCGGGTGTCGGCGAGCGGTGAACTGGTCACCCTCGGCGAGCAGGACCGCGGCGCCTGGGACCGGGAGCTGATCGCCGAGGGCCACGCCCTGGTCCGCGCACGCCTGGCCACCGGCCAGGCACCGGGGCGCTACCAGATCCTCGCCGCGATCAACGCCGTGCACACCGATGCCCGCGACATCCGCGACACCGACTGGTCGCAGGTCGTCGCGCTGTACGACCAGCTGGTCCGGCTCGATCCCTCGCCGATCGTGCGGCTCAACCGGGCGATAGCGGTCGCCGAACTGGACGGGCCGGGGGTAGCCCTGGCGGAGGTGGACCGGCTGCCACTGGAGGGCTACCACGCCTTCCACGCCACCCGCGCCGACCTGCTGCGCCGGCTGGGCCGCAGCACGCAGTCGCGGGCGGCGTACGACCGGGCCATCGCGCTGGCCGGCAACACCGCCGAGACGGCGTACCTCGTCCGCCGCCGCGACCAGCTGACCGGGCCCCTGACCGGGCGCACTCCCGCCGACGAGCAGCTCAGCAGCTGACGTTCGGGTCGGCGCCCACGTAGTTCAGCGGGCCGGCAAGGGCCGTGGCCGCGATCGTCGTGACGCGGTCGCAGTCGGCCGGAGCCCCGGTGAAATAGTCGCGCTTCGCCGCTGCCGCCACACCGGCCACCAGCCACAACACGAGCCCCACCAGGACGATCCGGCGCATTCCACACCCCCACGACCAGGTTAAGCGATCAGTCGTGCCCGGCAGCCTCAGCCGGCGAACTACGGCAACCGCAGGAGACGGGCACCGGACCACGCCGGTGCCCGTCGGCTGCGCCTACGCCTTGAGGCTCCGGTAGCGGCGGATCAAGGTGTTCGTCGAGGAGTCGTGGCCGAGCTCCGGCTCGGTGCTGCTGGTCAGCTCGGGCGCGATCTGGGCCGCGAGCTGCTTGCCGAGTTCCACACCCCACTGGTCGAAGGAGTCGATGCCCCAGATCGTGCCCTGGGTGAAGACAATGTGCTCGTAGAGGGCGACGAGGCAGCCGAGCAGGCGGGGCGTCAGCTGCTCGGCGAGCAGCACGTTGCTCGGGCGGTTGCCCTGCATCACCCGGTGCGGCACCACGTCGGCGGCCGTGCCCTCGGCCCGCACCTCGTCCTCGGTCTTGCCGAACGCCAGCGCCTGGGCCTGCGCGAACACGTTGGACACCAGGAGGTCGTGGTGCTCGCCCAGGGGGTTCAGGCTCTTGCCGAACCCGATGAAGTCGACCGGGATCAGCCGGGTGCCCTGGTGGATCAGCTGGTAGAAGCTGTGCTGGCCGTTCGTGCCCGGCTCGCCCCAGTAGACGGCGCCGGTGTCGTAGTCGACCGGGTCGCCGACCAGGGTCACGTGCTTGCCGTTGGACTCCATCGTCAGCTGCTGCAGGTAGGCCGGGAACCGCTTCAGGTACTGCTCGTAGGGCAGGACGGCGACCGTCTGCGCGCCGAAGAAGTTCGCGTACCACACGCCCAGCAGGCCCATCAGCACCGGCAGGTTCTCCGCCGGCGGCGCGCTGCGGAAGTGCTCGTCCATCTCGTGGAAGCCGGCGAGCAGGTCATGGAACTGCTCCGGGCCGATCGCGACCATCGTCGACAGGCCGATCGCGGAGTCCATCGAGTAGCGGCCGCCGACCCAGTCCCAGAAGCCGAACATGTTCGCGGTGTCGATGCCGAACTCCGCGACCCGCTCGGCGTTGGTCGAGACCGCCACGAAGTGTTTCGCGACCGCGTCGGGCGTGCCCAGCCGGGACACGAGCCAGTCGCGGGCCGAGTGGGCGTTGGTGAGCGTCTCCAGCGTGCCGAAGGTCTTGGACGAGATGACGAACAGGGTCTCGTCGGCGGACAGGTCACGGGTCGCCTCGACGAAGTCGGTCGCGTCGACGTTGGACACGAACCGGAACGTCAAATCGCGGTCGGTGTAGTGGCGCAGCGCCTCGTACGCCATGACCGGCCCCAGATCGGAGCCGCCGATGCCGATGTTGACGATGTTCCTGATCCGCTTGCCGGTGTGGCCCTTCCAGTCGCCGGAGCGGACCCGCCGCGCGAAGGCGGCCATCCGGTCCAGCACCTCGTGGACCTGCGCGACGACATCGACGCCGTCGACGACCAGGGAAGCGCCCTTCGGCAAACGCAGTGCGACGTGCAGGACCGAGCGGTGCTCCGAGACGTTGATCGGCTCACCCCGGAACATCGCGTCGCGGTGCTCGGCCAGCCCGGACTCCTCGGCCAGGCGCACCAGCAGCCGCAGCGTCTCGTCGGTGATCAGGTTCTTCGAGTAGTCGAGGTAGAGCCCGGCTGCCTCGGCGGTCAACCGCTCACCGCGGTCCGGGTCTGCGGCGAAGAGCTCGCGCAGGTCGCGCCCGGCCAGTTCGGCGTGGTGCGACTCCAGCGCCTTCCAGGCGGCACGGTCTCGAAGGGGGACGGTCGGCATCGCTGTTCCTCTGGTCGACTGGATGGCGGGCGCGCCTCGCGCCCATGGGGACACGTTAAGCCCTCTATCAGCAGCATCGCGAAGTTCCCCCGAGTTTCGCATCAGCGTCGATGCGCACCGCCGCGCCGGCGGCAGGCGCCAGGCTCGCGGGACGCGGCGGCGGGGCAATGCCGGATTCCGGCCCGGCACGCCGGGGGCGGTGCGACATTCGAGGGGCAACCCTGTCGCCTGCCGGAAGGGCTCCGCGTGTCGTGCTCACTGGTGTTCCTGGGCCACTCGACGGTGCTGCTCGATCTCGACGGCGTGCGGGTGCTCACCGACCCCGTGCTGCGCCGGCGGCTCACCTTCCTGCGCCGGGTCGTCGCGCCGGTCTCGCCCGGCGATCACTCCGACGTCGACGCCGTCGTGCTGTCCCATCTGCACCACGACCACTGCGACCTGCGCTCGCTCGCACTGCTCGGCCGCGAGGTCCGCGTCATCGCGCCCGACGGAGCCCGAGACTTCCTCCGGCGGCGTGGATTCCCGCGGGTCGTCACGCTGAAGGCCGGTGAGTCCCACTCGATCGGCGCGGTGACCGTCACGGCGACCCCAGCGGTCCACGACGGCCGGCGGGAGCCCTTCGGACCCCGGGCCGCCGCCGTCGGATACCTCATCGGGTCCGGCCGGACCGCCGTCTACTTCGCCGGCGACACCGATCTGTTCCCCGGGATGCGCGACCTGTGCCCCGACCTCGACCTGGCCCTGATCCCGGTGTGGGGCTGGGGACCCAACCTCGGGCCCGGGCACCTGAACCCGCAGCGTGCCGCCGAAGCCGTGGCCAGGCTGCGCCCGCGCCGGGCCGTGCCCGTGCACTGGGGCACGCTGTTCCCGTACGGGCTGAAGCTGCTCTACGCCGACCGGCTCCGGGAACCGGCCCGCGCCTTCGCCGCCGCCGTCGCGGCCCGCGAGCTGCCCACCGAGGTGCGGGTGCTGGCTCCGGGCAGTGGGCTGACATGGCAGCCCTGAGTTCCTGGCGGCCGTGGGCGCGGCTGCGCACCGCGGTCCCGGTGCTGCTGCTCGACTGGGCGGCGCTGAGCATCGCGATCGCCGTCGTGCCGGGGCTGTCCGCGAGCACCGGGTGGGACGTGCTGCTGGCCGCGGTGCTGCTGGCGATCGCGGCGGCGGTGCTGCGGCCGCTGCTGGCCGCGTTCGCCGCCCGGCTCGGCTGGGCCGGTGTCGTGGCGGGCTGGCTGTCGATCCAGGCGGTGCTCGTCTACCTGGCCCTGTCGCTGGCCCCGCACATCCAGGTGAGCGGCTTCTGGCCGGCGTTCTGGGCCTCGTGGATCTACTCGATCCTGGTCAGCGCCGGGATGTGGGTGGTCACCGCGGGCGACGACTCGGCCGTGCTGGCACACCTGCTGCGGACCACCAGGAAGACCCGCAGCCAGGCCCTCACCACGGCGGTCCCGGGTGTCGTGATGATCCAGATCGACGGGTTGTCGGCGCCGCTGGCGCGCTGGGCGATCCAGGCCGGCAACCTGCCGACGCTGACCCGGTGGGTCCGCTCCGGCAGCCACAGTCTCGTCGAATGGCACGCGCAGCTGCCCGCGACGACACCGGCCAGCCAGGCTGGCCTGCTGCACGGGGCCAGCGGGCAGGTGCCCGCGTTCCGCTGGCTGGAGAAGGAGACCGGCCGCCTGGTCGTCACCAACCACCCCAAGGACGCCGAGTACGTCGAGCGGAGCTTCTCCGACGGTCGGGGCCTGCTCGCCGACGGCGGGGTGAGCCTGAGCAACGTGTTCTCCGGCGACGCGCCGGTCAGCCTGCTGACCATGAGCACGGTGGCCCGCAGGGGCGCCCGGCGCGGCCCGACCCGGGAGGTCAGCGCCTATCTGGTCGATCCGTTCGGGCTGACCCGATCGCTGGTGCTGACGGCCGGGGAGATGGTCAAGGAGGTGTTCCAGGCCCGGCGGCAGCGGGCCCGCGACATCGAGCCGCGGGTGCACCGCGCCGCGTCCTACGTGGCGCTGCGCGGCGTGACCAACGTGCTGCTGCGCGACCTCAACCTGAACCTGGCGGCCGAGCACATGATGCGGGGCGCGCCGGCGATCTACTGCGATCTCGTCGACTACGACGAGATCGCCCACCACGCGGGACCGACCCGGGCCGAGTCGCTGGCCTCGCTGGACGGCACCGACTGGGTGCTGGGCACGCTGGAGAAGCTCGCGGCGAGCGCGCCGCGCCCGTACCACCTCGTCGTCCTGTCCGATCACGGGCAGAGTCAGGGCGCGACGTTCCTCCAGCGATACGGGATGACGTTGGAGGCCCTGGTCCGGCGGCTGATGTCGCCGGACGGCACGGAGGTGGCCACCGCGTCCGACAACGAGCAGTGGGGCCGGGTCCGTGCCCTGCTCACCGAGGTCAGCGGCGAGCAGCGGGTCGTCGGCAAGCTGACCGACAGCGTGCTGCGAGCGCAGGAGGAACCGCCCGTGCCCGGCTCGCCCCAAGGCGCGGACCTGGTCGTCGTCGCGTCCGGCAACCTGGGCATGGTGTATCTCGCCCGGGAACGCCGCCGGCTGACGCTGGAGGAGATCGAGGCGCGGCACCCGAATCTACTGACCGGCCTGGTCACCCACCCGGGCGTCGGGTTCGCGATGGTCCGGTCGAGTGCCCGCGGACCGGTCGTGCTCGGCCGCGACGGCGTCCGCTGCCTCGCCGACGGCCGGATCGACGGCACGGATCCCCTGGCCGGGTTCGGTCCGCACGCCGCCGACGACCTCAGCCGGCACGACACCCTGCCCCACGTCGGCGACATCGTGCTGAACAGCCTGCTGGACCCCACGACCGGAGAGGTGGCCGCGTTCGAGGAGCTGGTCGGCTGCCACGGCGGGCTGGGCGGATGGCAGACCCGACCGGTCCTGATCCATCCTGCCGCGTGGACGGCATCGACGTCGTTCATCGGCGCGGACGCGGTGCACCGGCAGCTGGTGCGCTGGCTGGAGGACCTCGGCCTGCGGTCGCCGCGCCCGGGCGTTGCGGATCCGGCCGGTCGGGAGGAGGGTTGATCGGGACTGCTTGAGCGTTATGCTGGCATTTGACCGGCCGCACCGGAGGGAGCCGGAGGAGCGATGAGCCAGGACAGCGAGCAGGGCGACAGGATCGACGACCTCGGCCAGTGGGATGAGATCGAGGACGAAGGGGTGCTCGACGCCTCCGACACCCTCGACGGCGATCCGGTCACCGATCCCCTCGACACGGGCGTGGTGGCGGCCGACCGCTGGTCCGGCGCCAACCGTTTCGGCACGACACCGGCCGAGGCCCTGGCCGGCGAGACCCTGGACCAGCTCTTGGCCGAGGAGGAGCCGGACATCGACCCGTACGCCGAGACGGTCGACGAGGACGAGGACGAGCTGATCCGGCGCGGTTACGAGCGCGAGCCGCGCGCCGGCCGACTCGTGGCCGACGACCAGGGCTTCGGCGAGGACGAGCAGGCCGACTCGGTGGCCTGGGACGTCGGCATCGACGGCGGCGGCGCCAGCGCCGAGGAGGCCGCGATGCACGTGGTGGACGATCCCGACGGTCCGGGCGACGGCCCGCTGGACTGAGACCGGCCCACCGCGACCGGCCCCGTCACAGCAGTTCTGCCAGCAGGTGGGCGGCGCGTGCCGCGCCGTCGCGCTCCACCGGCCGGTAGGCGACGTCGCGCCCGATCTCGGCCGCGATGGCCTTGGCGAGGACCTCCGGCGTCAGCTCCTCGTAGTCGAGGCGGCGTCCGGCGCCATACCGTTCGAGCCGGTGCGCCACGTGGAAGTTCTGCTCGAAGTGGTGGCGCAGCGGGATGTAGATGAAGGGACGGCCGACCGCGGTCAGTTCCATGCACGTGGTCAGGCCGCCCTGCACCACCGCGAGGTCGCTCGCGGCCAGGTGCCGGTGCAGGTCCGGCACGAACGCCCGCACGTCGAGGCCCGGTCGGGAGTCGACCGATGCCGGATCGATGCGCGGGCCGGTGACGACGAGCATCCGCAGCCCCGGCACGAGCCTGGCCGCCTCCCGGTAGGAGTCCACGACCCGGCGCAGCAGGTGCCGGCCGACCCCGGAGCCGCCCACGGTCACCACGCAGACCCGCTCGTCGGGCCGGTAGCCCAGTTCGGCGCGCAGGGCCTGCCGGTCGGCGACCGTGGCGGGATCGAATCCGGTGACGTACCCGGCGAAGTCGTAGTGCTCCCGGGTCCACTCGCGAATCATCGGCAGATCCGGGCCGAACCGCTCGTCCACGACGTCGTCGGGGTTGCCGACGAAGATCGCCCGATCCCTGATCCGCGGATACCGCGCGATGTGCTCGATCATCTCGGCGTTGTAGTCGGCCGTGACCAGCGCCTCGCGCGGACCGGCGTCGGGCATCGGCAGGAACCCCACGAAATCGGTGAACCACGCGTACGCGAACCGCTTGAGTTCCGGGTTCTCGTGCAGGAAATGGTCGACGTCCCAGGCCTCGTCGCCGACCACGAGGTCGTAGTCGGTCTCCCGCACGACGTCGTGGAACACCATGAAGTTGGCCAGCAGCACCTCGTCCATGCGCCGCAGCGCCTCGAAGCAGTGCAGGTCGTGCTCGCCCGCCTCGGCCTCGATGTGCGCGGACTCGTTGGCCAGCCACCGGCTCGCCGGGTGCAGGCGCTCCCCGGCCTGCGCGAGCACCGTCGTCACCGGGTGCTGCGCCAGCCAGTCGATCTGGACCTCGGGATGGCGCTGCCGGAGTTCGGCGGCGATGGCCACGTCGCGGCGGGCGTGGCCGAGCCCGATCGGCGAGCACAGGTAGAGCACCCGCTTGCGCCGGTGCCCGAACCGCGACCAGGTCCGCCGTTGCGACGCGGGCGTCCGGAAGCGCTGGGCGAACTCGTGGAGCAGCAGGTTCACCTTGACCGGGTCCCGGGCGAGCGGAATGTGCCCGGCTCCTTCCAGGGTCACCAGGTCGCCGCCGGTCAGCTCGGCGAGGACCCGGCTGCGGTGGATGGAGCTGATCCGGTCGTCGTCGCCGTGGATGAGCAGCACCGGGCTGGTGATGCGGGCGCACCACGCGGTGAGGGTCCGGTTGTCCGGCCACGGGGCGTGGCTCTTGGCGACCAGCACCTCCGGTGTGGTCTGCCGGCCCCAGCCGACGGCGTCCTCGATCTGCTTGGTGGAGTGCGGCTCGCTGAAGCACTGGCCCATGAAGAACCACAGGAAGTCGTCGAAGTCCTCCCGCCAGTACTCGCGGTTGTACTTCAGCCAGTGCTCGGGCGGATCACTGCCGAGACCCGGCACCTGCGACGGCGCGAGCACGGGCGCCGGGCCGTCGACGCGGTTGAAGGCAGACCGGGCCGAATCCGGGGTGGCGATGGGCACCGTCGGGCCGATCAGGACCGTGCCGTGGACCCGATCCGGATGCTCGGCCGCGAGGCCCAGCGCCCAGTTCGCGGCCATGGACAGCGCCACCGGGACGGCGCGGGCGGTCCCGGTGGCGTCGAGGACCTTCAGCGCGTACGCCACCTGGGCGTCCTGCGCGTAGGCGGCCGGATCCTGCGGGCGGTCGGAGCGGCCGTTGCCGGGGCCGTCGTAGACCACCACGCGGTGGTGCCGGGCCAGGTAGGGGACCTGCGCCTTCCAGAACCGCTTGTCGATGACGGTCCAGGTCGGCATGAGCAGGACGGTCACCTCCCCCCGCACCGTGCACCTCGTAGTGGACGCGCACCCCGCCGTGCTCGACGTACCCCTCGACGTCGGCCTCCCGAGCCCGCATCGTCAGGCCTCCACCCGCTCCGAGACGGGGCGCACCCGGGGCACGAACCGGGGCACCTGCCGGGCGTACTGCTCGTATGGCTCCCCCAGGGCCTGGCGCAGGTCGTGTTCCTCGAACCGCACCGCGATCAGGATGTATCCGGTGGCGGCGGCGGCGAAGAGCAGGTGACCGGCGCTCATGTCGGGCGTGGCCCAGAAGGCGATGATGAAACCGACCATGATCGGGCGGCGGACGACCCGGTAGAGCATCGGCTGCCGGAACCCCGGCTCGGCGTAGCCGCTCTCCCTGGCCCGCGCCAGCACCTGACGCAGCCCGAACAGGTCGAAGTGCCCGATGAGGAACGTGCTGAGCACGAGCACGCCCCAGCCCAGCCCGCAGACCGTCCACAGCAGGACGCGCAGCCACGGCGTCTCGACCGACCAGACCTGCGCGGTCAGCGGCCGCCACTGCCACAGCAGCAGCCCGACGGCGAGGCTGGACAGGAGCACGAACGTGCTGCGTTCGACGGCCGCCGGGATGAAGCGGGTCCACCACCGCTTGAACCAGGGCCGGGCCATGACGCTGTGCTGGACGGCGAACACGCCGAGCAGGCCCGCGTCGACGGCCACCGCGAGCCAGACCGGGCCGGTCGCGCCGTCGTCGACGCCCTTGGGCACCACCGCGTCGGCCAGGAAGCCGATCGTGTACGTGATCGCCGCGAGGAACGCGGCGTAGGCGAGCCCGCCGTAGCCGAGCGCCAGAATCCGCCGGGTCATGGCATCCTCCCTTCTCGTTCGGTCGACCGACCGAATCTGCGGTACGTTAACATTCGGTCGATCGACCGAACAAGGGGTATGCATTGAGCACGACATCGACGAAGATCATGGAATCGGCCCGGTCGTGCCTGCTGTCGGAGGGATACGCCAACCTGTCCACCCGCAAGGTGGCCGACCAGGCAGGCGTCTCGCTCAGCCAGATCCACTACCACTTCGGCGGCAAGCAGGGCATGGTCCTCGCGCTGCTCGACCACGAGAACGCGCGGCTGGTCGACCGGCAGCGACAGATGTACGCCGCGTCCGAGCCGCTGTGGAAACGCTACGAGCAAGCCTGCGACTTCCTCGACGACGACCTCGCCTCCGGCTACGTACGCGTGCTGCAGGAGATGATCGCCGCGGGCTGGTCCGACGCCATGGTCGCGCAGCGGGTGCTCACCATGCTGCAGAGCTGGATGAACCTGCTCGAAGAGGTCGCCCGCGAAGCCGAGACCCGGATCGGCTCGCTCGGCCCGTTCACCGCCGCCGAGCTCGCCGTCCTGGTGGGCACGTCGTTCCTCGGCGGCGAAGCGATGATCCTGCTGGGCGACGACGGCTGGACCGCACGGGTCCGGACGGCGCTGCGCCGCGTCGGCGACCTCATCCGCACCTGGGAGACCGCGCCGGCCACGTGACGCCGGACGGCCCGGGGCCGTCACGGGGGCGGGACGTCCATCGGCGACAGCGGAGCCGCGTCGGCGTGGCCCGTCCAGAACATGTGCCAGAGCGTTCGAGGAAGCTTGCGCCAGCCCGCTGCCTTGATGGCCGCCTTCGCGGCGACCCCCGCCAGGGCCAGCCCGACGAAGCCCACCAGCCACTGCACGGACCAGATCCACAGGCGAGTGTCATCCGCGGCGTGCCCGCTCAGGCCCGACGTCCAGATGACGACCTGGGCGATCGGCAGCCAGGAGACGACGATCAGCCCGACCCCGGCGCGCAGGCGCAGAACGGCCCGGTTCACTCCTTTCAGCACCATCTGATGGTAATCGCCACGATGCGGCCGCCACGCCCGCGCGACCATCGCCGGGATCCGATGACCGGGCCGGTGCGGTGCCGCACCGACCCGGCCCCGTCCCTGCATCCCTACCCGCGCACTCAGGCGACGGCCGCGCCGAACCAGCGAGGCAGCCGGTCAAGCAGCTCCTGCTGGTCGTCACCGACCCACGCCACGTGCCCGTCCGGCCGCAGCAGCACGGCGGGCACGTCCAGTTCCTCGCTGACGTCGACGACGTGGTCGACCCGATCGGCCCACCCCGCGGCCGAAAGCCCGCCGGTCTGGTCGAGCAGCAGCCCGCGACCACTGTGCATCAGCGTGTACAGACGCCCGCCCTTCAGCTCGACGTCGCGCATCCGCCGGCCGAGCAGCTCGTGCCCGTCGCCGAAGTCGTACCGCACCCCGATCGCGGTGATCTTCTCGATCAGCAGCCGGTTCACCTGCTCGAAGTCCATCAACTCCGACACCAGTCGGCGCACCGCCCGCGCGCCCGGCTCGGTCGACATGAGCTCCATCTGCGCCCGGGTGTTGTTCAGCACGTCATCGGCCACCGGGTGCCGCTCGGTGTGGTAGCTCTCCAGCAGCCCCTCGGGCGCCCAGCCGTCCAGCTCGGCGGCCAGTTTCCAGCCGAGGTTGAACGCGTCCTGGATGCCGAGGTTGAGGCCCTGCCCACCGGTCGGCGGGTGGACGTGCGCCGCGTCCCCGGCCAGCAGCACCCGCCCGACGTGGTAGCGCTCGGCCTGCCGGGTGGCGTCACCGAACCGCGACAGCCAGCGCGGCGAGTGCACCCCGAAGTCGGTGCCGGCGTACCGCCGCAGCTGCTGCTTGAACTCGTCGAGGGTCGGCGGCACCGAGCGGTCCTCGGCCACCCCCTCTGCCGGCACCACCACCCGGTACACCCCCTCCCCGAAGGGCCCGAGGCCGAAGCGTTTCTGGGTCTTGCGGACCTCGGCCACCACGGCCGCGATCTCGTCGGCCGGCATCCCCACCGCCATCTCGCCCAGCAGCGTCTCGTTCCTGGACGGCTCGCCGGGGAAGGCGACGCCGAGCAGCTTGCGCACCGTGCTGCGGCCGCCATCACACCCGACCAGATAACGCGCACGCAGCTGCGTCCCGTCAGCCAGCTCGACGCTCACCCCCTGCTCGTCCTGGCTCAACCCCACCACCTCGCAGCCGCGCCGCACCTCGGTGCCGAGTTCGGCGGCCCGCTCGGCCAGCAGGCGGTCGCTGACGGGCTGCGGGATGCCGAGGACGTAGCCGTGCGCGGTGTCCAGGCTGGGCGTGGGCTTGTCGATACCGGCGAAGAAGCCGCCGAGCGGATACTGCTTGCCGTTGGCGAGGAAGCGCTCCAGCAGACCCCGCTGGTCCATCACCTCGATGCTGCGCACGTGCAGACCGAGCGCGCGCACGAACGCGGCCGGCTCCGTCTCCTTCTCCAGCACGAGCACCTGCACGCCGTGCAGCCGCAGCTCACACGCCAGCATCAGCCCGGTCGGCCCGCCACCGGCGATGATCACGTCGATCATGAACCCCCACTTTCCACCCATGTCGCAACCCGGCCAGCGGCACCATGCAGTCCGCGGCGCACGACGTGCGCACACGTACTCCATGAATCCCTGATTTGCGCAGGTTCTGGCTTCAGCCGGACATTCTGCGGCACAACCCGGGTCTTGCGGCAAGACCCCTAATGCGGTATAAGTTAGAGGTGGCAGGGAGCTAGTGCTCTTCTGCCTTTTGCTTTGCGGACCCATGTACGCCACGTTCCGACGTACACGCCTCGGCAACTGGCGCTTCTCCGCTCAATGGCCCCCGTCTGGTCTCGTATCGCGACGCAGCGCAACGGTGAGTGCCTGTTCGCCACCTGCCGTGAGCGCCACGGTGAGTCCGCGGTGGTGCGGCACCTGCTGCAAGAGACGTTGGACGAGGAGAAGGTGGACAGTGTCCCTGACCGCATTCTCATTGACGCTCGCGTGCGCCGACAGCGCGTCGGCGAGGGTCCGCACGGTCCAGTGGCGCTTTGGCTGGGCAATGAGTACGGCGTAGATGCGCCTACGGGTGGCGGTGAGTCTTGCCGTGGGAGTTGCTGTCACAGCTCCCCCGCCAGATGTGCGGACGTCCCGCGCGCAGATGGCACCGACGACCGGCTCTCGCCACTGCATCGGCGCACGAGGTGCGACGCATGCACTGACTCCACCAGCCACATACGGCTGCCCGGAACACGGTAGGTAACGAGCCCCGAGTTCCCGTCAACGTCGACGACGCGGGCAGGAAGCCAGGACCCGGCAACGTATGCCCACACGTCCGTGCCGCGCAGGTAGGCGGACGCCACCTCCACTTTTCCGGCATCTCGGTTGAACGGCGAGCAGGTCGGTGCAAGCACACCCCCAGCCCGATCTGACCGCAGCCAGCGACCGAACACACCGCCCACGATTGTTCGCAGCGAGGCAATCCGCTGAAAGACGCTGTCGGCACCAGGCCGGACCGCCGAATGCTGGGTCTTGATGGCGATGTTGGTCGTCATCTCTGCTCCAAGAACATGTTGTGGGCGAGGCTGGCACCGACGCCGCTCGGAACAAGTGACTATGAACGGGCTAGGCGCCGGCCATGGTCGATGAATCGGCTTCCTTCTTGCCAGCGTTTGCAATACCTGGAATCCCACCCGCCGCTACGCTTCGCCAGCAGCAACGGCAGGCGGGACGCCGGGTGTGACGCCGCGGGTGGAGACGTGGGAGTCGCCTCCGCTCAGGTGCGCGAGCCCGCGAGTTCCCTGACGGCCCCATCCCTTCCCGAGGCCGGGAGCCCGCCGCGTATCAACACCTGGCGTCACCGCGATTGACGATGTCAAACACCGCGTGGCCCCACACCTGTTCGCCGGTGCGGTGCCAGACGGCCTTATGGCGACTTCTACCTGCGGTTTGAGCCGCGCATCGACAAACTGCCCACTGCCATGGGTAATCTGTCCGTGCGCATGGGAACCTCACCTTGGAGCGGGCTCATGAATCATCGGATCGCCGGCCAGTCCAGTCCGCAGACCCGAGGGCGCGAGCTGGCACGGCAAGGACAAGAACTCTGGCGCGAGCTGAGCACGGTCAGACTGGCCGCCGCCGAACTCATGAACCGTCATCGCGACCTGCCCTGCGTACAGGCCTACCGATATGCCGCCGGGCTCTCGCAGGACCAGGCAGCCGCGAGGTACAACGAGGTCGCTGAGCATCAGACAACCCTCGGCGGCACAACGATCAACTCCTGGGAACGTGGTCCCGAGGAAAGGGCGCGGGCGGATCCCCACCCGCATTCTCCAGCCTGCTGATTCTGGCAACCGCGTACGGGCGGGGCCCGCTCGGTGTCAGCGAGGAGGATATCTCGCCAGCTGATCTCGTCGCAGACTGCTACGAGCGCCTGCCACCAGGCATCCGCGCAGTTTGGGCGGTGCTCGATCGGGTACCTCAAATGCAACAAGATCCGCGACGAGGTCACTCTCGCTCCCGACTCATACATGCCAGATGCCCCCGAGACGGCCACGATCGTCATCTGCGACTTCGAGGTCAAGCACGCCGACGTCGTGGGCTACATCGCCAGACAGGTACGCGAGCGCTATCCGCGAGCAATGCTCCACTTCGCCGTGTTCGGTGCCATGACCAAAGGCAGCGATCTCGAGGTGTCTGGCTTCGATGACCTGACCGGGGCGCAGATCATGCAGGCCGCCGAGTTCGACGCGATCTTCATCGCGGCAACGATGAGTCCGCCGGGGATCGAACCGCCGCTGGAACTGCGCTAGCCAGAAGGATCGCGATGACCGGATACGAAAACATCCCCGAGCTCGGTCGCCAGCTTGCCGATGCGGTTTCCCAGGCCATGACCGACGTCCGGCCGAAGCTGCTACGGGCGGCGCTTACTGGCGATGCCGGAGAGAGCGACAACGCGCGCCACTCCGACAATTTCCTGTCCGAGCACGATCTGTGGATGCACGACCGCTATCAGGTGCTGCTGCAGCAACATCTCCCCAGCTTCGTATACGCCTCGGAGGAAGCCGAGCCGCAGATCGTGGGCGCGGATCCCGACCCCGACCTCTGTGTCCTGGTCGATCCCCTGGACACGAGCGAACTCGCCGTACGGGGCCTCAACGGCTACACGCACGTCCTGGCGTACTCACGATCCCTGGGCCGCCCGGTCGCGGCCGTGATCGGCGACATCTTCCACCACGTCCAGCTCTACGTCGCCGCGTACGACGGGGCCGAGGATCACGCATTCCTGCTCACGGCCACTGGCGACGTGCATCGGCTCGGCAACCGCCGCACGCGCCCATTGACCGACTCCATAGTGACCAACTTCCTGATGAAGCCGTCCGAGCGCCTTACCCCGCTGGCCAAGCAGCATCGCCTCCTGGAGGCCCTCGCACAGCCCGACGCAGCGGGCAAGGCCAAGGGGAGGGTCGGCGTCGACTTCGGGTCCGTAGGCCTCTGTCACGTCGCGGCCGGATTCACCGATGCCATGATCGAATTTGCGAAGGGGTTCGCGATCTGGGATCTGGCCCCGGGCCACTACGTTCTCCACGCGGCCGGGGGCATCGTGATCGACCTCGACGGCGACCCGCTTCCGCTGGACTACCGGCTAACTCACCTCGACGACATCGCCAAAGCGATGCGTTCTCGTAGAACATTCATAGCCGCGGGCACCGCCGAACTCGCGGCCGAGCTCGCTCGCCTGCTCATCCGCTGACCCGACGCACGACACGCCTGGATCGGTGCCCGCCCGGCGAACCGGGCGGACACCACTTCACGCGGAACGCCTGCTGATGGTCAGCTCCACGCGATGGCGAAGCTGTTGTCCGTGAACGCGGACGAACCGCTGGTGCCGCTGATCTCGAAGCCGAACTGGGCCTCGCCGACGGTCACATCAGCCCACCAGCCCTGGGTACGCAGCCAGTTCAGGATGGCGCGGATGTCGATCGTGCCGGAGTTCGTGTTGCTGGTGCGCAGGAACGAGAACACCGCGTTGGCACCGTTGGATCCCCGGTAGATGTTCCAGGTGTGCCCGCCCAGGCTGACGTTGCGGAACGCCGGCACGGCACCGTTGGCGTCGTACTGCTCGGCGATCGGGCCGACCGCGCCGCTCCAGTTCAGCCACAGCATCACTTCGTAGGCCCAGTTGTTGGCCCAGATGTCGTACGTCGTGGAGTAGTCGCCGCTGCCGGGCACGCTCACGTTGAAGGAACTGGTCATCGAGGACAGCGAGCTGACGGTGCGGTTGACCGAGCCCTTGACGGTGTGCGGGTAGGACTTCACGCCCGACGTGCGCGGGTGGTTGGCGATCACACCCCAGTTGGTGCCGGAGCGCGCCCAGACGGTCTGCGACCCCGCCCCGGAGCCCCAGATGTTGTTGTAGACGGTGTAGCCGTTGTTGGTCCAGGTGTCCCACTGGCCCGAGGCGCTCCACACCGCGTCCGACGGCACACCCGGCGTGCCGCTGCTCGGTGACGGCGTCACCGAACGTGACGGCGAAGGGGTCACCGAGCGCGACGGCGACGGTGTGACCGACCGGGTGGGGCTGGGCGTGCCGGAGACGCCGCCGGTGCACGCGACCCCGTTGAGGGTGAAGCCCGTGGGCACGGGGTTGCTGCCCGTCCACGAGCCGTTGAAGCCGAACGACGTGCTCGCGCCGGTGCCCAGCGAGCCGTTGTAGTCGACGTTGCGGGCGGTGACCTGCGACCCGCTCTGGGTCAGCGCGGTGCTCCAGTACTGGGTGACCTGCTGGCCGCCCGCGAAGGACCAGACGAGGGTCCAGCCGTTGATCGGGTCGCCGAGGTTGGTGACGTTGACGGAGGCGCCGAAGCCGCCCGGCCACTGGTTGCTGACGGTGTAGGCGACGCGGCAGCCGGTGGCCGCGTACGAGGGAAGTGCTGTGATCACGCCGGTGCCGACGGCGGCCAGGACGGCCGCCGTGACGGCCACGGCGGCGGAGGTGCGTCTGCGCATGACTGGTGACCCTTCTTGAGTCGGTCGCCGGGGTGTCCGACCGGTCGACGCGCTGGCACTGCGTGCGGCCTTGGCCCGGACCGGTGCGACCAGGCGGGATTCACCGGGGCGACGCATGTAAGTTTATCGTATTAACAAACTTAAGGGCTGACTCCTGTGGGGTCAACCCGCACGATGCAGGCAAGGTTGGCATTGACATCCATAACTACCCGTCGTAGCCTCGCCGGAGGAAAGCGCTTTCCCCTGTGGCGCCGGCGAAGCCGCATCTTCGCCTCCGGGCGGCGTCCTCGACGTGTCTCGACGGAGGAGGAAACACATGCGGCCCGAATACGGACGCACCCCACCCGGACGCCGGCGGCGTCCACTGCTGACCGTGCTCGCCACCGCGCTGCTGGCCATCACCGGCACGCTGACCACCAGCCAGCCGGCGCACGCGGCGACCGTGGACACCAGTGCGGTATACGTGCTCGTCAACCGCAACAGCGGCAAGGCGATGGACCTGTGGAACTGGTCCACCGCCGACGGCGCGCCGGTCAACCAGTTCACCCGCAACGACCTCGCGGTCCAGCAGTGGCGCTTCGTCGACGTCGGCAGCGGCTACTACCAGATCCGCTCCGTGCACAGCGGCAAGGTCCTGGAGCTGCCCAACGCCAACGACGGCGTCCAGCTCGTGCAGAACGCCGCCGTCAGCGGCAACACCCGCCAGCACTTCGGCATCAGCGACTCCACCGGCGGCCACGTACGCTTCATCAGCCGGCACAGCGGCAAAGCCCTCGAAGTGTGGAGCTGGTCCACCGCCGACGGCGCGATGGTCTCGCAGTACCAGGACCTCGACGGCTACAACCAGCAGTGGCAGCTCGTCAAACTCGGCACCGGCGGCGGCACCGGATGCGGCGGCGGCTCGTTCAACGCCGAAGCCGTGCTCAGCGGGTCCACCTGGACCGCCCGCAACGGCGGCAGCACCGTCTACACCGGCACCGACCTGCGCGCGGCCGTGCAGGCCGCCGTGAACAGCCTGTCCGCCGGACGGACGGCCAAGCAGCGCGTGGTCGTCCGCGGCTCCGGGTCGATGAGCGCCAACGCCCGCATCTCACTGCCCAGCTACACCACGATCGACATATGCGGCACCATCAACGTGACCGGCACGGGCAGCGGCGACCAGGCCCCCATCTACTCCCGCGGCACCACCCAGGTCGAAGTCCAGCACCTCAACCTCACCGGCACGCCGCTGTACGGCATCTTCATGCGCAACGTCACCGACGTGATCCTCGGCCAGATCGACATGCGGCTGTCCGCCGGCCTCGGCGTGCGCATCGACAACCGCGGCGACACCAGCCAGTGGACCCGCAACGTGCGCATCGACAACGTGTACGTCTCGGGCGCGAGCTCGCACGCCGTGGAGACCTACGGCGTCGACGGCCTCACCGTCGGCACCGTGACTGCCCGCAACGTCGGCGAATCGGGGCTGCTGCTCAACCAGACCGTCAACGCCACCGTCGGCACCGTCGACGCCGAGAACGCCGGCGCCGGCACCGGCTACGCGGCATTCCGGATGGCCAACCGCAACGGCCGGATCGGTGCCGGCTACGCCACCAACGTCCGCGTCGGCACCGTCCGGGCGCGCGGCGGCGGCCGCGGCATCTTCTGCGTGTCCGAGAGCGGCGGCGCGGCGATCGACCGGGTCGACATCGCCGGCACCGGCAACAACGCGATCCTGATCGAGAACTGCTACAACGTGAACGTCGCCGCCAACGGTGGCACGATCAGCGGCGGCGGTGAGGTCCGGCTGGCCGAACGCACCGAGTTCGCGGGCAACCGCGACATCACCCTGCGCAACTTCACCCTGGTCGACAACCGCATCGTCGAGAACCCCTGCGCCGACAACCTGACCATCTCCGGAATCACCCTGAACAACTCGACCATCACCAGGTGCTGAGCTCCCGACCCGCGACACGGAAGCGGGGCTGTCGCATCACGACCGCCCCGCTCCCCCCACCAGGCAATACGTCAACGGTCGATATCTGACACGTCGCCCACGGCGTGTCAGCCCCGCCATCCCGCGCCAGCGGCGGCACCATCGAGTCCATGAGCCGCGCTGCACATCATGCCGCCGTCGATGTCGCCGAGCAGCTCGACTACTACCTGGTCTTCCCCAACATCCGGGCCCGCGAACGCGCGCTGCCGCCCGAGGGCATCGTCGTCGAGGAATTCGTGCTGCGCCCCGACGGCACCACGTCCGCCCTGGACAGTGCGGGTTGGACCGCCGGTGGCACCTGGTGGAGCGCCGCCACGTTCAGCCGTGGCCTGCGCGACGACGCCCGGCTGCAGGCCAGGGTGACTCCCGTCGCCCGGGCGGGCGCGCAGGCGGCATACCGGCAGCTGGGCGGCGGTGAACTGCTGCCGGAGCCCGCGCTGCGCCGCCACTTCCTGGACCGGCTCGACCTGCCCGCCGCCGCACCGCTGAACCTGGTGCCCGCACAGGCCACGGCCGAACGCCGCATCTACCGGGTGCTGCTCGCCGGTGAGCTGCCCGAGGCGGGGCTTGCGGCGCTGCGCAGCGGGTGGCGGATGCAGCCGTTCGACCGCGCCGACGACGCCGCGAACCGCATCGCCGGGCGCACCCGGCGCACCCTGGACGGGCAGACGGCGACCTGGACGCTGCGCCGCATCGGCAGCGGTCTGGCCTGGGCCGTCGACCTGGCCACCGACCGCCCCGACGACACGTCGGCGCACCTCCTGGCACCGCTGCTGTGCCGCCTGCGCACCGACGCCCGCGGCCAGGGCCTGATCCCGGTCACCGTCGAACGCCTGCGCTGACCCGTGTGGGGTGCTCCGGTCGCCGACGGTCAGCCGAGGCTCGCCGGTGCCCGCCAGATGCCTTCCCACTGCCACCACTCACCCGGCTCGGGAGGTTTGCGCGCCATCCGTGCGATACGCAGTGCAAGCACTTCGCCCCATCCTGCGAAGCGGGCGAGGACCTCGTCCCGGCTGTAGAAGTGAATCAACTCGCCGGACTTCGGGCCGGCGAGGTATCGCACCGTGCAGCCTCCGTCGGCGTGACGGCGCACGACGTCGTGCGCGGGCCACACGTCGGTGCCGACGGCGTTGACCCGCAACGCGAACAGGCCTCCGGGCGCGACCTTGTCCCGAGCTGCGCGAAGGTTGTCGTGCGCGGTTTCCCGATCTCCGTGCTGAAAGACCTGTATACCGATCACGAGCGGCCACTGCCCAGCGGGCAGGTCGGCGACCGTGGCGACGTGAAACTGCGCCGCCTTGCCGGGCAGCTTCCGCCGGAGTCGGTCGATCGCCGCGCCCGAGATGTCGATGCAGGTGAGATCCAGTCCCGCTGCAATCATGGGCAACACGTTGCGCCCGCTGCCGCAGCCGACATAGAGCCCGGAGCCGGCTCCGTCGACGCGGGCCGCGGCGACGATGTCGTCGACGAGGCCGACCGGGGGTTCGCCCTCGTACCGGCCCGCCGCGTATTCGGCGTCCCATACCGCCGCGGTTGCAGAAAGTCCCTCAAGTCCGCTCGCCATGGCCGTCAGGCCTCAAGCGCGGCGTGAGCGTCCAGCCGTTCCGTCATCGACAGAACATAACGGACCACGCCATCGTCCGCGGGGTGCCTGCCGAGAACGCCGAACCAGCCACCTCGATCTAGGACGGCGGTGCAAGGGCCGCCATCAGGTCGGCTGCGGTCACGCGGGTCCACGACGCGCCGGGGTCGCCGTCCACGAGCAGCACCGCCGAGCCTTGCGCGACGTCACCGCCCACGATCGCCGACAACCGCCCCTCGTCCTCCGTCGCCGCGAACACCCGTCCCACGGCGTCGGCTGCGGCATCGCCGCTCGCCGCGGCGGCCACGGTACGGATCGCGGCGACGGCCGAAACCGGGTCGCCGGCCTTGACGGGCGTGGCCGTGCCGTCGGCGTGGACCACGTAGACCCGGTCGGCGCGTGCCGCCGCGTGCCAGGCCGCGACGTCGAGCAGGGACGGGCGGCTGCCGTCGCGGAAGTGCTCCCACAGGTCGGCGGCGAGCCGGCCGAGCCGGGCGCTGTGCGCGCCGATGTTGTGGCCGTAGCCCTTGGTGGACAGGCTCGCGTCGATCCACATCACCTCGCCGGTGGCGACGTTCAGGACCAGCGGGGCGAGCGATCTGGCGTCACCGCGCAGCCCGAACTTCTGCATGACCCGGCCCGCGTCGAACCGGCGGCTGCCCTTCACCGGCGCCGAGAACCCGGCGAAGGCGGCGTCGAGCAGCTCGAACGGCACGTCGTTGAAGCTCAGCACGACCGGCACCGCCCAGCGCACACCCGCGTTCACCAGTGCGGCCCGGTTCAGGTCGAGGTATTCGGTGGCGCCCAGCGGAGCCGGTGCCGACGTGAGGTCGCCGGAGTGGATCGCTGCGGTGTGCTTGAACCGCAGGCGCGTGTAGTCGCAGTGGCCGACCGGCGTCCAGTTCTCGTCGTAGAAGCCGCAGGACAGGTCCAGGTCGACGCGGTGCCCGGCGCTGTCGACCCAGTGCAGGAACAGCCGCAGCAGGTCGGCTTCGGCAAGCGTGCGCACGCTGCCGCGGGGCCAGCCGGCCAGCTGCGCCGACCCGGCACGCTCCCGCGTCGGCGCGGGGATCGCCGCCAGCGCGGCGTCGAGCACGGCGACGTCGTACCGCGCCAGCTCGGCAGCGCGGGACACGAGCTCGGTGTCGGTGATCGCGCGAACCTGGGCGATCGCGCCGGCGGGCAGCGGGACCCGGTGCTCCGGCGCGGTCCAGGTGCGTACCACGTCGCCCTTGGGGAAGAACGTGCGGCGCGGGGTGCCGGGCTCGGGACCGCGGGCGGCTGCGGGCCGTGCCGCCCGAGCCGGTGTGCGTACGGCGATGCGGAGCGCGCGGCGCAGCGCGGCGCCGATCACGCCGGTTTCCGCCGTCTCGGTGACTGCGACCGCCTCCGCGACCGACGCGCTCTCCGGCAGGACGGCGGCCGCGACGGCGGCAGCGCGGCCGTGCGGGGCGGCAGCATCTCGGCCGTTCAGCGAGGCCGCGGCCGCGGCCAGCACGTTCGGCGAGACCCGGGCCGCGGTGCGGGACAGCGCGTCGACGATCGTGCGCTGCGCGTCGGGGTCGTCATCGGCCAGGCGCAGCAGGTGGTCCGCCCGCCGCCACAGGTCTCCGGGACGCTGCGCCAGCAGTGTCGCGGCGGCCACCACGTCGGCGGCGACGGCATCCTCGACCAGCGCGGCGAAGGTGCGCACCCGCACGGATACCGTGCCGCCACGGTGGTACGCCAGGACGAACCGCTCGGGCCGGGGCGCCGCCACGTCGGCGATCGCCAGCCCGAGCGGGCCGGTCGCGAGCGCACGGGTGCCGCGCAGGGCCGCGAACACCACTGCCGCCTGCGGGTACGCGCCGATGTGCTCGTACGGGTGCAGGCGCTCGGCGAGCCGCTTCCACACGACGGGGTGCCGGGACATGTCCTCGGCGGCCGTGGCCGGGTCGAGCCCGTCGACGAAGGCCAGCACGGCACGGCGCAGGGGCCGCGGCAGCGCCCGCACCTTCGGCACGTCCACGGTCAGCCGCGGCTCCCGCGCCGGCCGGTACGCCTCCAGCGGCCCGTCGACGCCGGGCTTGCGGGGCAGCACGAGGCCGACGTCGCCGCCCGAGTACGCCCACAGCGCGCGGGCGACGTCGGTGACGGTCGTCCAGCGCGCCACCGCCTCGCGCAGCACCTGCGCGTACCCGTCGGTCAGCGCGGTCGCGTGCAGCGCCCACGCGATGACCACGGCCAAGGTCTCGCGGGCCGGCACCTTCTCCGGCAGCCAGTCCAGGCGGCCCGGCGCGGTAGCCGCCACCAGGATCGTCAGATCGGCCAGGTCCGCCGCGCCGAGGGCGGTCGTACGGGCGACGAGCTCGTCGCGCAGCCGCGTCGCGGTGGCCTCCGGGTTCTCGTCCAGGGTTATCCGCCGCAGCCGCAGCGGCCTGCCGACCGGTCCGGCTTCCGGATCCGGCTCCGTCACCAGCACATACGGGCTGATCGAGGTGAGCCGTCGCCCGCAGACGGCGCAGGCGGAGTAGTGGGCGGGATCGAAGCACTCCGCGCAGACGAGGTGCCCGCAGGGGTCCAGCGGGCGCACCGAGCCGGAGGTCCCGCACAGCACGCACGGTGCGGCGTCCGCCTGGAACAGGTGCACCAGGAGCCGATCGACGAACAGGGCCTCCGGAGCCTCCGGTGTGTCGGGGAAGCTGCGGAACAGCGGCACGTGCTCGCGGTCGGCGCCAAAGGTCTCGTCGGCCACCGCGCAGACCCAGTCGGCCCAGCGCGCCCGGGCCGGCGCGTCCAGCCGCGCGAACCGGTCCCGCAGCGGTGCCGCGAGCAACCAGCCCCGCGCGGCGAGATCAGCCTCGAACGCGCGCACCCACGCGGCACCGTCCGCCGCGGGTTCGACGGCAGGCGCCGGCAGCACGACCACGCCGGCACGGCGCAGCATGACGGTGGCGAGCGCGTCCATGCACGATCCTCCGGCAGCAGGTGACCGACGCCGGGACACCGGCGTGGAAAAGCCGGGTCGGAGAGTCGGAACGCTGGATTCTTTGCAGGAAGGAGAGAAGGAAGCGCACCTGGGAGCCGACCCGGCCCGCCGATGCTACGACGGACGTCGTGGCCTCGCCACCCGATAACGGCGTGCTAACCCGCGCTGCGGGCGGCGTGGCGATTGCGCGGCCGGTGCCCGCGCCGCGTTTCGGCGTCGGGGAACGAACCGTCGCCGAACAGCACGCGCGCCGCCATGGCGCGACCGGCCCCGACGCGCAGCGCGGCGACGGCCGCCTCCGCCGCCGTGGGCGACCGGATTCCGGCGAGCACGCGGCGCAGCAGCAGGCGGCCGCGGAACCGGCTTCGCAGCGCTCCCCCGTCATACCGGCGCAGCTGCTGCTCGTCGCCCGTGCGCAGGTAGTCGGCGGCGACCGAGGCGGCCAGCTCCGACATCCGCAGGCACGGGTCCAGGCCGCCCGCGGTCAGCGGCGACACCGCTCCGGCCGCGTCGCCGACGAGCAGCCCGGCGGGGCACGCGAGCCGCCGCAGCACCCCGCCGACCGGGATCGGGCCGCCGCGCCGCTCGACCGGGCCGGTCGGGGCGGTGCGGCCGGGCGCGTCGGCGGCGAACTCGTCCAGCAGGTGCCGTACCCCGGCGCGCATCGCGTCGGCGTAGCCCGCGACGCCGACGTGCGCGTGGTGGCCGTCGTCGATGACCCAGCCCAGGTAGCCCGGGGCGACCCGGGGGTCCAGCACGCAGTGGAACGCCGGGGTCGTGGTGCCCGACGCGATCGGGTGGACGAGTTCGGCGCCGACGATGAGCCGCCGGTTGACGTCCAGGCCCAGGTCACGGGCAACCCGGGAGCGCGCGCCGTCCGCGCCGACGATGAACCTGGCGCGCACCGGCTCCGCGCCTTCGAGCCGCACCACGCCCGCCGACGAGCCGTCGTACCGCACGCCCAGCATGACCCGCGCCCCCGCCGATTCGGCCGCGCGGCGCGCGTGCTCGTAGACGCCGGGCATGTCGGCCACGCGGTACTCGTCCCGGTCGCTGGTCAGCCGGATCGGCGCGCACCGCGACGGCGGGTACAGCAGCACGTCCCGTACGCCGGGGCCGAGCAGGTGGTCCGGCAGGTCGAAGTCCTCGAGGGTACGGCGTACGAAGATCCCCGTCGTGCGGATGCCCGCCGACAGCGACCTGCGGCGGTCGACGACCAGCACGGACAGTTCACGTCGGGCGAGCAGGCGGGCCGTGTGCAACCCTGCCAGACCCGCGCCGACGACCAGTACATCCACAGTCTGCATACCTAGAGAAGCTAGGTATCGAAACCCACCCGGATCGGTCTCCTCACGCTATCCCCCTGCTACCTCCACACCGCCGTCACATTCCCCGGAGGCGCGTTCACGGAAGCTTTCACGCTGTCCAAGATGTGATTACTCGATATAGATCATCCAGTTATCCGGACTCGCACCTCGGTCAGGCCGGCGGCGGCAGTGTGATCCGCAGGAACTGTGTGCCGGCGTCCACGGTGGGGTCGCCGCCGACGAGCCACAGCGTGCCGCCCGCTCCGGGCTCGACCGTGAACAGCTGCCCGTAGGCTCCGACCAGCATCGCCTGCACGTTGGCGAGGCCGTCGCCGTCGAGATCGGCCCGGTACAGCCGCGAGCTGCCCGCACAGGCGAGGAAGAAGACGTCGCGTACGAACGCCATGCCGCCGCAGGCGCCCTCCCCGGCCCAGAACGTCTGCCGGGGCGCGACGAAGCCCGGCGTCTCGCAGCCGCCGGCGGACTTCGACTCGGTGCCCTCGCATGCGGGCCAGCCGTAGTTGCCGCCCTTGACGATCAGGTTCGTCTCGTCGGCGAGCCCGTCACCGGACTCCTGCACCCATGCCCGGCCCCGCGAGTCGAAGGCCAGGCCCTGCGGGTTGCGGTGGCCGAGGCTCCAGATGTAGCCGCCGAACGGGTTCCCGGCCGGGACCGTGCCGTCCGGATTGAACCGCAGCACCTTGCCGGCAAGGCTGCGCTGGTCCTGGGCGAGCCGCGGGTTGCCCGCGTCCCCGGTGGCGGCGTACAGCTTGCCGTCCCGGCCGAACCGCAGCCGCCCGCCGTTGTGGACCTTCCCTCGCGGGATGCCGACGACCAGCGACTGCATCGATCCGCCGTTCAGCGCGCCACCCTGCAGGCGCAGCCGCACGATCCGGTTGTCGGTCGCCGTCGAGTAGAGCACGTAGATCCAGCCGTCCCTGGCGAACGTGGACGCGACCGCGAGACTCACCAAGCCGCCGTCGCCGCCGACGCCCGCTCCGCCGGGCACCACACCCAGCGGGGTGACCTGGCCGGTGCCCGGGTCCAGCCGCACGATCTCGTACGTGTCGCGCCGGCCGTAGAGCACCGACCCGTCGGGCAGTTGCGCCAGGCCTGAGACGACACCGGTGTCCTTGGCGACCGGGGTGATCGCGCACAGCAGCGTGCAGGACGAGCCCGCGGTGACGTCGATCCCGCCGCTGCGCGCCGACGCGTTGCCCTGGCCGTCACGAGCGCCGACCTGGTAGCGGTGCTGGGACGACGCGGGCACGCCGAGGTCGACGAAGCTGAACTGCGGGCCGCCCGAGCCGTCGACGGAGCCGACCTTCGCCCCGTCCCGGAACACGTCGTACGCCGCGACACCGACGTCATCGGTGGCGGCGTCCCAGGTCATGGTGACCGTGGTGCCGTCGGCGGTGGCCTTTACCCCGCCCGGCGCACCGGGCGCCTTGGCATCCGCGCCGCACTGCGGCGGCGTCACCGTCACCGTGTCGCCGGCCGGCGACACGTTGCCGGCCTCGTCGCGGGCCTTGACCTGGACACTCCAGGTGCCCGAGGGCACGTCGGAGAGCACCACGGACCGCGCGCCACCGCCGACGCCGGTGACGACCCGGCCGTCGCGATGGATCTCGTAACCGGTCACCTCGCGGTCGTCCGTCGACCCGGCCCAGCTCAACGCGATCGACTTGCAGGTCGTCTCGCCGAGGCTGAGTGCGCCCGGCACCGACGGCGGCTGCACGTCCGGCGGCGGCTCCGGCCACCGCACGATCAGCACGGCCAGACCCACGACCGCGACCAGCAGCAGGCCGCTGATCAGCCGCGAACCACCGGAAGCCGACTCGACCGGCGACGATGCGACGGGTGCCATTTCCGGAATGTACAAGCCCGACACCCCCGGCACCAGACCTCACCGGCGCGTACCGCCGATCATCCGGTCGGCGTGGCCCGCCGCCTCACTCCACCCAGAACGAGCGGAAGCCGTGAATGCCGTCGGCGGTGGCGCGCGCACCTGGTCGCCGGGTGCCGAAAAGGCCGCCCGACCAGCACCGGCGCGGCCGTCACACCGGCCCACTATCCTTCCCGGTACCGCCTGGCCACGCAGGCCGGGACGAAGGAGCACGCACCATGCAGGACGACCTCGCCGCCGACGGCACGGCAGCCGCCCCGATCGTCGACCCCGCCCACGCCCGGCCGCACGCCACCGCGGACGAATACCGGGAGGCCGTCGCGCGGGCGCGCCGCGCCGCCGCCGCGTACTACGCCGGCGAGCAGACCGTCGACGACGCGGAATACGACGCGCTGTACGCCCGGATCGTGGCCAGCGAGCGCGAGCACCCGCAGTGGCGGGCCGACGACTCCCCGACCGCGGTCGTCGGGACGCCCGGCGGCGACATCGAGCACAGCACGCCCATGCTCAGCATCGGCAACGTCTTCGACGCCGAAGGCCTGCACGACTGGGCGGCCAAGCTCGACAAGGCGATGGGCCGCCCGGTGACCCGGTACACCGTCGAACCGAAGATCGACGGGCTGGCCATCGCCGCGCGGTACGCGGAAGGCCGGCTCACGCTGATCGCCACCCGCGGCGACGGCTACACCGGCGAGGACGTCACCAGCCAGGCCCGCCTGATCGCCGGCCTGCCGGCCCGGCTGTCCGCGCCGGTGACCACCGAGATCCGCGGCGAGGTCTACATGACCGACGCCGACTTCGCCAAGGGCTGCGACCTGCGGCTCGCCCACGGTGAGCCGGTGTTCGCCAACCCGCGCTCGGCCGCCGCCGGATCACTGCGGGCACAGCGCGTCTACGACGTCCCCCTGTCCTTCATGGCGTACGCCTCGACCGGCCTACCCGACGAGCACGCGCACAGCCACTCCACGGCGATCGCCCACCTGGCCGCCCTCGGCGTGGCCACCACCGCGCAGTCGTCCGCCGGGCTGACCGTGTGCGCCGACATCGACGAGGTCACCGCGGCCGTCGCCGCGCTCGGGGCCCGCCGGGGCGACCTCGGCTTCGGCATCGACGGCGTCGTCGTCAAGGCCGACCTCGCCGCCGACCAGGCGCAGGCCGGTTACTCCACCCGGGCGCCGCGCTGGGGCATCGCCTACAAGTTCCCCGCCGACACCCGCACCACGACACTGCTGCGCATCGACGTGCAGGTCGGGCGCACCGGCGTCATCACCCCCGTCGCCGTGCTCGAACCGGTCCAGGTAGGTGGCGTGGTGGTCACCTCCGCGACCCTGCACAACTTCGCCGACCTGCAGCGGCGCGACGTCCGCGCCGGCGACACCGTGTACGTCCGCCGCGCCGGCGACGTCATCCCCGAGATCACCGGCGCCGTGCACGACGCCCGGCCCGCCGACGCGGAGCCGTACACCCCACCGGTGTCGTGCCCGCGCTGCGGCGGCGAGATCGACCGCAGCAACCAGCGGTGGCACTGCGCCCGCGGCCGGGCCTGCGGAGAGAAGGCCACGCTGCTGTACTTCACCAGCCGCGACGCGATGGACATCGAAGGCCTCGGCGAGAAGATCCTCGACGCCCTGCTCGCCGCCGGCCACATCACCGACGCCGCCGACCTGTACGCCCTCGACGTGCCGACCCTCGCCGCGATGGACCGGCTGGGCGCCGTGTCGGCGACGAACCTGGTCAACAGCATCGCCGCGACCAGGACCCGGCCCCTGTCGCGCGTGCTCACCGGCCTGGGCATCCGCATGACGGGCCGCACCCTGTCCCGGCGCATCGCCCGCCATTTCGGCACCATGGACGCCATCCTCGCCGCGACACCCGCCGAGTGGGAGCAGGTCGACGGCATCGGCAGCGAACGCGCCGCGGTCATCAGCGCCGAACTCGCCGAGGTCGCGCCGCTGATCGCCAAACTCGCCGCACACGGCGTGAACATGACCGAGCCCACCGGCCCGGCTGCCGCCACCGACGACACCGCGGCGGCAGCCGCCGCGCTGCCACTGCGCCGGCCGGACGGGACCGCCATGACGGTCGTGGTCACCGGGTCCGTGCCCGGCCTGACCCGCAACCAGGGCAACGAGGCCGTCGAAGAACTCGGCGGCAAGTCCTCGGGTTCCGTGTCCGCCAGAACCGACTTCGTCGTCGTCGGCGACGGAGCAGGATCCAAGGCCACCAAGGCCGCCGACCTCGGGCTGCCGATCCTCGACGCCGACAAGTTCGCCCAGCTGCTCGCCGCGCACCGTGCCGGAGACCACGACACCGCCACCGCGATCCTCGACACCGTGGTTCCCCCACTCAGCGCGTGATCTGGCAGGCGGCGCCCACTGTCGGTAAAGGATGATCGCTGTTTCGCGTCGAGATCCGTGGTTCAGCCACAGGTTCTGACACGAAACAGCGATCACCTCCAGCCGGCGCTACACGGATAGCGGGCACGAAAAAAGGGCCCCCTTGGGGGCCCGAAAAAGAGTCCGGATACGCGTCAAGGCCCACCCCGTGAGGGGTGGGCCTTGAACAGCGATGTTTGTCCGGCGGCGTCCTACTCTCCCACAACGTCCCCGTTGCAGTACCATCGGCGCTGGAGGGCTTAGCTTCCGGGTTCGGAATGTTACCGGGCGTTTCCCCTCCGCCATGGCCGCCGTAACTCTATCAACATGTCAACCCACACCGACCAGAGTGTCGGGGGTTGCGTGTCGTGATGTGCATGGTGGACGCGAGCAATCTTTGCGCAGAACGCTGTGTTGTTTAGGTAAGTCCTCGGCCTATTAGTACCAGTCGACTGAACACATTACTGTGCTTACATCTCTGGCCTATCAACCCGGTGGTCTAGCCGGGGGCCTTACCCACTCTCGTGGTGGGATA